>NZ_JBMDKH010000029.1:0-32464 GCF_057809615.1 Hydrogenophaga sp. FG152
AGCAAGGCCAGCCCCCTTGGGGGGCAGCGACCCGCGCAGCGGTGGAGCGTGGGGGGCTGAAGAAGGCCGCCGCGCAGGGCCGCCCCAAGCAAGGCCAGCCCCCTTGGGGGGCAGCGACCCGCGCAGCGGTGGAGCGTGGGGGTGGTCATCTCAGCCTGGGAAGTTCTCGGGGATCTTCGCCTTGCCGCGCGCCTCCGCCGGGCTGATCACATTGCGCTTGACCAGCTCCGAGAGGTTCTGGTCCAGCGTCTGCATGCCCACGCTGTTGCCGGTCTGGATGGCCGAGTACATCTGCGCCACCTTGGCCTCGCGGATCAGGTTGCGGATCGCGCTGGTGCCCAGCATGATCTCGTGCGCCGCGACGCGGCCTGAGCCGTCCTTGGTCTTGCACAGCGTCTGCGAGATCACCGCCACCAGCGATTCGGAGAGCATGGCGCGCACCATGTCCTTCTCTTCGGCCGGGAACACGTCGATGATGCGGTCGATGGTCTTGGCCGCGCTGGAGGTGTGCAGCGTGCCGAACACCAGATGGCCGGTCTCGGCGGCGGTCATCGCCAGGCGGATGGTTTCGAGGTCGCGCATTTCGCCGACCAGGATCGCGTCCGGGTCTTCGCGCAGCGCCGAGCGCAGTGCGTTCGAAAAACTCAGCGTGTGCGGGCCCACCTCGCGCTGGTTGACCAGGCACTTCTTGGACTCGTGCACGAACTCCACCGGGTCTTCCACCGTGAGGATGTGGCCGTACTCGGTTTCATTGAGGTGGTTGACCATGCCGGCCAGCGTGGTGGACTTGCCCGAGCCGGTGGGGCCGGTCACCAGCACCAGGCCGCGCGGGCGCAACGCGAGGTCGCCGAAGATCTTGGGTGCGTTGAGTTGCTCCAGCGTGAGGATCTTGCTCGGGATGGTGCGGAACACCGCGCCGGCGCCGCGGTTGTGGTTGAAGGCGTTGACGCGGAAGCGGGCCAGGCCTTCGATCTCGAACGAGAAGTCGCACTCCAGGAACTCTTCGTACTGCTTGCGCTGGCTGTCGTTCATGATGTCGTACACCATGCCGTGGACCTGCTTGTGGTCCAGCGGTTCGACGTTGATGCGTCGCACATCACCATGCACCCGTATCATGGGAGGAAGACCGGCCGAGAGATGAAGATCGGATGCTTTGTTCTTGACGCTGAAAGCCAGCAGTTGGGTGATATCCATCCCGGGGTCCCGTGCGGTGTTGAGGTATGACGGCAGATTATGACGACCATTGAACGCAATCTCCAAGGGCTGAAGGAGCGCATTTCGCGTGCTTGTTCACACGCCGGACGCCCCGTGGAGGCGGTGGTTTTGCTCGCGGTTTCCAAGACCTTCGGACCGGACGCCGTTCGTCAGGCGCAGGCCGCCGGTCAGCGGTGTTTTGGCGAAAACTACGTGCAGGAAGGTGTCGAGAAGATCCTCGCGCTGCGCGAGTCGGCTGTTGCGCCGATGCCAACGCAATGGCACTGCATCGGCCCGCTGCAAAGCAACAAGACCCGTCTGGTGGCCGCGCATTTCGACTGGGTGCAA
Source organism: Hydrogenophaga sp. FG152 (assembly GCF_057809615.1). Taxonomy (NCBI): domain Bacteria; kingdom Pseudomonadati; phylum Pseudomonadota; class Betaproteobacteria; order Burkholderiales; family Comamonadaceae; genus Hydrogenophaga; species Hydrogenophaga sp. FG152. The sequence continues at coordinate 1,543 of NZ_JBMDKH010000029.1, forward strand.
TCGGTGGACCGGCTCAAGATCGCCGAGCGCCTGAGTGAACAGCGCCCCGAAGGACTGCCGCCCTTGCAGGTGTGCCTGCAGGTGAATGTGGACGGCGGCCTCACGAAGGCGGGCGTGGCGCCCGCCCAGCTGCTCGAATTGGCGCTGGCGGTGGCGCGCTTGCCGAACCTGCGCCTGCGCGGCCTGATGTGCATCCCCGAGCCGGCCGAAACCTTCGAGGCCCAGCGCGCGGTGTTCCTGCAGGCGAAGGAGTTGTTTGATCAACTCAATGGCGCGGGCCTGGCGCTCGACACGCTGTCCATGGGCATGAGCGACGACCTCGAGGCCGCCATCGCCGCCGGCTCGACCATGGTGCGCGTGGGGCGCGCCTTGTTCGGCGGCCGCCCCGCCAAGCTCACTTCCTTGGCTTGACCGTCCCGCAGTCGGCCGACAGCCACTTGCCCTGGCCGTCCATGGTCATGGTCTGGGGCTTGCCCTGGTGCGTGGTGTTCATCACCATCTTCACGGTGTAGGCGGCGTCCCCGCTGAAGGTGTAGGTGCCTTCGCCGGAGGACGGGGGCTTCTTGCAGACAAAACTCATCTTGAGCGTGGCCGCGCTGCGCGAGGTGACGGTGCTGGTGCAGTCGCCATCGCCTTGCATCGGTATGTCCTGCCGCGCGGCCATCTCGGGCGTGATGCAGACCTTCATGGCCATGCCACCGCCCGAGCCCGGCGTGGGCATGGCCTTGCCCTGTCTGGCCAGCATGTCCTCCATCTGCTTGCGCTGCGCGGGCGGCATGCTGGCCATCTGCTGCTGCATCTGCGCCATGGCCTGGTCCATCTGGGCACTGCCGCCGACCTTGTGGCTCATCTCCCAGAGGCCGGGTTTGATGCTCTGGGCATGCGCGCTGGTGGCGGCCAGCATGACGCCCAGCAGCAGGGGGGTGATGGTGGTGTGGTGCATGGCGGCTCCCAGGGGTGAGAGTGCCATTGTGCGGCGCCGGGTGGGCGTGTCAACGGCGGCGTCAATGGATCACAAGGGCAGCCGCGAGCTGTTCTTCACCTCTTCCATCACCGCGTAGGTTCGCGTCTCGCGCACGCCAGGCAGCTGCCACAGCACGCTGCCGGCGAAGTCGCGGTAGGCGGCCATGTCCGCCATGCGGGTCTTGAGCAGGTAGTCGAAACCGCCGGCGACCATGTGGCATTCCATGATCTCGTCGCGCACCTGCACGGCGGCCTTGAACTCGTTGAACACGTTGGGCGTGGTGCGGTCGAGCAGCACCTCGACGAAGACCATCATGCCCCGCCCGAGCTTGAGCGGGTTCAGCCGCGCCTCGTAGCCCAGGATGTAGCCGTCGCGCTGCAGGCGCTGGGTGCGCGCGAGCACGGCGGTGGGTGAAAGGGCCACCGCTTCGGCCAGCTTGAGGTTGGTCAGCCGGCCATCGGCCTGCAGAAGCTGCAGGATCTTCAGGTCGATGCGGTCGGGTTCCTGGGAGTCGGACATGGTGGTGGATTATCCAGTTGGCGATTGCATTTTTGGTGAAAAACTCGGCTGATTCGGCGAGATCATGCGTGAATTCACCGATCGACCGTCTTTTGGAGTGTTCCATGCCCCGTGCCCAAGACCGCCTGCCGTTTCCCTACCGCCCCGAAGCGGGCGTTCTCGCCCAGCGCCTGAGCGCCTTGCGCGGTGCCCTGGATTGGGCGGTCGCCGCGGACCATGCGGCGCCCTGGGTGCGCGCGGTGCGCGAGAACCCGCCGCCGTTCTGGGCGATGGAGAGCCTGCTCAAGGAGTACCCGATCTCCAGCGCCGAGGGCCTGGCCCTGATGCGCCTGGCCGAGGCGCTGCTGCGCGTGCCCGACGCCGAGACCGCGATCGCCCTCACCGCCGACCAGTTGGGGCGAGCCGACTTCGATGGCGCGGCCGACTCCACGCTGGCGCGCCTCTCGTCCACGGCGATCGCCATGTCCAAGCATTTCCTGCCGCACGCGGGCAGCGAGCCCGGTCTGATGGCCAAGCTGGGCGCCAAGACCGTGGTGGCCGCGACGCTGCGCGCGGTGCAGTTGCTGGGCCGCCAGTTCGTGTTGGGGCAGACCATCGAGGAGGGCATGAAGGAAGCCGCCTCGGCGCGCAGGCGCCAGGCCAACCTGCGCTTCAGCTTCGACATGCTGGGCGAGGGCGCCCGCACCGACGAAGACGCCTTGCGCTACCTCGCGAGCTATCGCAACGCCATCGCGGCCATCGCGCGCAGCGCCGACCCGGCGCGGCATCCGGGCCAGAACGACGGCATCTCGATCAAGCTCAGCGCATTGCACCCGCGCTACGAGGACGCGCAACACGACCGCGTGATGCGCGAGCTCGTGCCGCGCGTGTGGTCCTTGTGCGAGGCGGCGGCCGCGTCCAACCTCAACCTCACCATCGACGCGGAAGAGGTGGACCGGCTCGAACTCTCGCTGGCCGTGTTCGAGGCCCTGGCGACCCGGGTGGCGCAACACCGCTCCCAATGGCAGGGTTTCGGCCTGGCCTTGCAGGCTTACCAGACGCGGGCGGTCGAGCTGATCGAGCACGTGGCGGGTCTCGCGCGGCAGCACCAGCTGAAGTTCATGTGCCGCCTGGTCAAGGGCGCGTACTGGGACGCCGAGATCAAGCGCGCGCAGGAGCTGGGCCTGCCGGCCTACCCGGTGTTCACGCAGAAGCCGCACACCGACGTGAGCTACCTGGCCTGCGCGCGGGCCCTGTTCGCGGCGCACGACGCGATCCACCCGCAGTTCGCCACGCACAACGCGGGCACCATCGCGGCCATTCTGCAGATGGCGGCGAAGCAGGGCACGCCGTTCGAGTTGCAGCGCTTGCACGGCATGGGCGAAGGCATCTACCGCGAGGTGTTGAAGAACCCGGGCGTCTCGTGCCGCGTCTACGCCCCGGTGGGCGCGCACCGCGACCTGCTGGCCTACCTGGTGCGCCGCCTGCTGGAGAACGGCGCGAACTCGTCGTTCGTGCACCAGCTGGCCGACGAGTCGGTGGGCATGGACGAGCTGCTGGTCTCGCCCCTGGCACAGTCCCGGCCCGAGGCCATCGCGTCCACGCTGCCCTTGCCGCCCGACCTGTACGGCCCGGCGCGCCCCAACAGCGAGGGGCTGGACCTCGCGGTGGTCGCGCACCGCGAGCCGCTGCTGGCCGCGCACGCGGCGCTGGTGGTGCCTGCGGTGGCCGAGGCCCGCGCCGCCGACGCACCGGTCGCCGTGGATGCCGCCGTGCGGGCCTTTGCCGGCTGGAACCACACGCCGCTGGCCGAGCGCGCGGCCACGCTGCGCCGCGCGGCCGATGCGATGCAACAGCAGATGCCGCGGCTGTGCGCGCTGCTCGTGAAGGAAGCGCACAAGGGCTGGAACGACGCGGTGTCCGAGGTGCGCGAGGCGATCGATTTCCTGCGCTACTACGCGAACGACGCCGAACGCGTGATGGCGCCGCAGGCCCTGCCCGGGCCCACCGGCGAGAGCAACACGTTGCGCCTGGAAGGGCGCGGCGCCTGGGTCTGCATCAGCCCCTGGAATTTCCCGCTGGCGATCTTCACGGGCCAGGTGGCGGCGGCGCTTGTTACAGGCAACACCGTGCTGGCCAAGCCGGCCGAGCAGACCCCCGCCATCGCGCTCGAAGCGGTGAAGTTGCTGCACGCGGCGGGCGTGCCGGCCGATGCGCTGCAGCTCTTGCACGGCCCGGGCGACACGGTGGGCGCGGCGTTGGTGGCGCAAGCGGGCGTGGCCGGCGTGGTGTTCACCGGGTCGACGCAGGTGGCCAAGCTGATCCAGCGAGCGCTCGCCGCGAAGGACGGCCCCATCGTGCCGCTGATCGCCGAGACCGGTGGCATCAACGCCATGCTGGTGGACAGCACGGCCCTGCCCGAGCAGGTGGCCGATGCCGTGGTGCAGAGCGCGTTCCGCAGCGCGGGCCAGCGCTGTTCGGCGCTGCGCCTGCTGTGCGTGCACGAGGCCGTGGCCGATGGCGTGATCGCGATGATCCAGGGCGCGGCGAAGGAACTGGTGGCCGGGGACCCGGCCGACCTGGCCACCGACCTGGGCCCTGTGATCGACGCGGAGGCCTTCGAGGCCATCGGCCGCCATCTGCAGCGCCTCCATGCCCAGGCCCGGCCGCTGCTCGACGCGAACCGCTCGCCGGCCTTGCCTCAGCTGGTCGCGCCGCGCATGTACGAGGTGGGTGGCATCGCCGAGGTGGCGCAGGAGATCTTCGGCCCGGTGCTGCAGGTGGTGCGCTGGGGCGGCGACCCGATGGGCGTCATCCAGCAGATCAACGCGCTGAGCTACGGCCTCACGCTGGGCATCCAGACCCGCATCGACAGCCGCGCGCTGGCGCTGGCCGGCGCGGCGCGCGTGGGCAACGTCTACGTGAACCGGAACATGATCGGCGCCGTCGTGGGCGTGCAACCCTTCGGGGGCGAAGGCCTCAGCGGCACCGGGCCCAAGGCGGGCGGTCCGCACTACCTGCAGCGCTTCTGCGCCGAGCAGACCCTCACCATCAACACCACGGCGGCCGGGGGCAACGTGGCGCTGTTCACCGGGTAACCATCCGACACGTTGCGACACCCGGCGGGTGCGATACTGGCCGCCGCCATGAGCCCGCCCACCATTCCCGCCGCACCCAGGCCCCTTGAGGCCGCGCCCTTCCGCCCGCTCGACGCGGGCTGGCTGCAATGGATCGCCGAGAACCGGCTGCGCCATTGCACGCCCGAATCCATGCTGGTCACCATGACCGAGGCGGGCCTGGACCCGGCCGAGTGCGAGCCCGCGATCCGGGCGATGGACAGCGATCCCGCGTTCCTCGCCGCGCGCAAGTTCCAGCAGCTGCAGACCAAGCTCGAATCGGTGATGGCCAACCAGCAGAAGCTGCTGGAGCTGAACCCGCGCTATGGGCAGGTGGAGAAGCGCGGCGACGTGCCGCTGGACGAGTTCGTCGAGAAGTACGTGGTGGGCAGCCGCCCGCTGGTGCTCACCGGCGTGGCGCGCGACTGGCCTGCCCTGCAACGCTGGTCGCCCCAGGACCTGCGCGAGCGATTCGGTCATCTGCAGGTGGAGATCCAGGCCGAGCGCAGCGCGGACCCGAATTACGAGGTCAACAAGCTGGACCATCGGCGCAGTGTGGGCCTGGCGAATTTTGTCGATCAGGTGCTGGCCGGCGGCACCACCAACGACTACTACCTGACCGCCAACAACGAGATGCTGGCGCGGCCCGAGTTCGCGCCCATCCTGGCCGACATCGGCAGCCTGCCGGCCTTCTGCGACCCCTCGCAGCTGGCGCGCCGCGCCTCGTTCTGGTTCGGCCCGGCGGGCACGGTCACGCCGCTGCACCACGACACGCTCATGCTGTGCCACACACAGATCGTGGGGCGCAAGCGCTGGCGCTTCATCTCACCGTTGCAGACGCCGCTGCTCTACAACCACTTCGAGGTCTACAGCCCGATCGATCTGGACCGGCCGGACCTCGCGCGCTATCCGCTGTTCAGCCAGGCCACGGTGCTCGAAGTGATCGTCGAGCCGGGCGAGACGGTGTTCCTGCCCCTGGGCTGGTGGCACCAGGTGACGGCGCTGGACGTGAGCCTGTCGTTCTCGTTCTCCAACCTGGCCCTGCCCAACCACTACAGCTTCCAGAACCCCACCATCACCAACTGGTAAGGGGCGGGCCACCGCCGTTCAGGACAGCACCAGCATGCCCGCGGTCGGGTTCTGCAGCAGGGCGTCGAGCGCCTCGATGGGCAGGGGCTTGGCGAACAGATGCCCCTGGAACTGGTCGCAGCCCTGGTAGGCCAGGAAGTCGCGCTGCTCCTGCGTTTCCACGCCTTCGGCCACCACCTGCAGGCTCAGGCTTTGTGCCAGCGCGATGATGGCGCGCGAGATCGCGGCATCGTTCGGGTCGGTGAGCACGTCGGCCACGAAGCCCTTGTCGATCTTGAGCTGGTCCAGCGGCAGGCGCTTGAGCACCGAGAGCGAGGAATAGCCGACGCCGAAGTCGTCGAGCGAGAGCGTCACGCCCAAGGCCTTGAGCATGCCCATCTTGTCGATGGTGATCTCCATGCGATCGGCCAGCAGGCTTTCGGTGAGCTCGAGCTTGAGCTTGTGCGGGCGGATGCCGGTGCGCGTGATCGCGGCCATCACCATGTCGACGAAATCGGGGTGGCGGAACTGGCGCACGCTCACGTTGACCGCGATGCTCAGGTTGGCGGTCTGCGCCCGGTCGGCCCAGGCCGCGAGCTGCTCGCAGGCCTTCTCCAGCACCCACTGGCCCAGCGGCAGGATCAGGCCGGTGTCTTCGGCCACCGGGATGAAATCGGCCGGGAATATCAGGCCGCGCTGCGGGTGCTGCCAGCGCACCAGGGCTTCCACGCCGGTGATCACGCCCACGCGGTCCACCTGCGGCTGGTAGTGCACCACGAATTGCTGCTCGTTCAGCGCCACGCGCAGGTCGGAGCTCACCGTGGCGTTGGCGCTCACCGTGGCCGCCATGTTGGGGTCGAAGAAACACAGCGTGTTGCGGCCCAGCGACTTGGCCTGGTACATGGCCAGGTCGGCCTGTTTGAGCAGTTCGCCCACGTCGCTCTGCTGGCCATTGAACGAGGTCACACCAATGCTGGGCGTGGCGAAGTGCTGGTGGCCGGTGAGCTGGAAGGGCTCGCGCAGCGTGTTGAGCACCTTTTCGGCCAGGGCGGTGGCCTTGAAGGCGGCGGCGTCCGGGTCGGTGCTCAGGTCGTCGACCATCACCACGAATTCGTCGCCGCCCAGGCGCGCGACCATGTCGGTCTTGCGCACGCTCTTGGTCAGGCGCGCGGCCACCTTCTGCAACAGCTGGTCGCCCATGTGGTGGCCCAGCGTGTCGTTGAGGATCTTGAAGTTGTCCAGGTCGATGAACATCAGCGCACCGTGCTGGCCCGAGCGCGCGCTCGCCGCCAGGGCCTGCTGCAGCCGGTCCAGCAGCAGCTGGCGGTTGGGCAGGTCGGTCAGCGCGTCGTAGAACGCCAGGTGGCGGATCATGTCCTCGGCGGTCTTGCGCTGCGTGATGTCGCGCCCCACCGCCACCCAGTGCGTCACCTCCTCGGCGGTGGCCTGCACCGACACCACCTCGAGCTCCACCCAGAACATGGCGCCGTTCTTGCGGCGCACCATCAGTTCGGTGCGCGCCTGCTGCGTCTGCTGCAGTCCTTGCGCGAGTTCGCGCAGCTTGGGGATGGCCGGGTCGAGTTCGAGCAGCATGCGCGGCGTCTGCCCCAGCACCTCGGCGCGGCTGTAGCCGGTGTGCTGCTCGAAGGCGTCGTTCACGAACACGATGCGCGGCTCCTGGTCGTCGCTGCCCGCGCCGGTCTCGGCGATCACCACGATGTCGTTGAGCCGGGACACGCTGGTCTCCAGCAGCATCAGCTGTTCCTGCGAACGCCGCCGTTCGGTGACGTCTCGGAAGTAGACCGCCAGGCCTTCTGCGAACGGGTAGGCCCGCACCTCCAGCCATTTGCCCAGCGTGGGGAAGAAGTCTTCCAGTTCCACGCGGCGGTTGGTGTTGAGCGATTTCGTGAGCTGGTCTTTCAGGCGTTGCGAGAGCCCGGCGCTGAAACCTTGCCAGACCTCCAGCCCCAGCAGATCGGCGGTGGTCTTCTGCAGCAGCCGTTCGCTTTCCTGGTTGAGGTAGGTGAAGCAGCACTGCCGGTCCAGCGTGACGAAAGCTTCCGTGATGCTGGCCAGGGTGGTGGTCAGGCGCATCGCCAGGCGCAGTGTGTCCTGCTGGGCCTGCTTCTGCGCCGAAATGTCCTGGATGGCGCCCTGGATGCGCACGATCTGGCCGTTGGCGCGCCGCACGGCGGTGCCCACGGTGCGCACCCACTTGGGCGCACCGCCTTCGACCATCACCTGGATCTCCTCGTCGAAGCCTTCGCCGTACTGCGCGCAGCGCTCCAGGCGCTGGCGGATGCCGTTGCGCCACTCGGGGGAGTAGCGCTGCACCATGTCCTCGAGGTTGCGCACCTGCCGGTGATTGGTCAGTCCGAGAATGGTGGCGAACTCGTCCGAGTGCACCACTTCGCGGGTGGAGAGTTGCAACGACCAGCTGCCCGCGCCGGCCGTGTGCTCGGTCAGGTTGAGCCGGCTTTCGCTTTCGCGCAGCACGTTGGCGTTGTACTGCTCGCTCTGTTCGCAGCGGCGTGCCAGCGCCAGCACATCGGCCGCATGTTGCGACAGCAACTGCAGCAGGGGCGTGCCGATGGCCGGCTGCTCGCGCGGGCCGGGGTCGAGCAGCAGCAGGCCGGACTGTCCCACCGCATCGAACACCGGCAGCCAATGTCCGTGGCGCCAAGGGCTGGCGGCCTCGGGCAGCCAGCGCTCCACATCGGCGCGCTCGCGCAGCAGCGCGGTGCAGGCCTCCAGGACCCTGGCCGCCTGATCCGGGTCGAGCCCGTGCGAGCCCAGAACTTCGGGCGGCGCGTGGGACAGGTCCACCAGCAGCGCCGCGCCCGTGCCCGCGAGCTGCGTGGCCATCTGGGCCAGGCGATCCAGCTCACCGCGCTGGTGAGGCACGGTCCAGGCGCCGGTGCGCTCCATCGCGGTGTCGGCGACCAAGGGGGGGCGGTTGTCGGATCCAGGGCGCATGGGAAGGGGTTTCGGTGGTCGAGGGTGCAGCATACAGACCGTCTGTCATCTGCCGCACACATGGCGGGCGTAAGGTGGAGCCAGGCGCGTGAACTTCCGCACGACCTCCCCAAATGTGGGGAAATTTTGTAACATAAATGTTAGATTTTGTTGCTTATGTTCTAACATGGCCCCCATCGCCGATGCCAAGCCTCCGTTTTCACAACACTTTCGCGCCACCGCATCGCCACCACCGCCGATTTGAACTTTGAGGGAGTTGATTGTGAGCACACTCGCAGAACTCAGGCAATACAGCGACGTCTCCAGCCTGAAATCCGCACTGCACCAGCTGTGCAGTGAGTTCGGGCGCATCACGCGGCTCGACATCCTGACCGCCATGCACGAAGGCACCAAGCAGGCCATCTGCTTCCTGCGCATGGAGCGTCCCGAGCAGGAGCAGGTGCTCATGAAAAGCCTGGGCGTGGGCCGCTTCGGGGGCGAAGTTGTCTTTGTGTTGAACCTCAACGTGCCCGTGACGGCCGAGGACGGTCCTTCGTCCCAGTGGGCCGACTCCGACATCTATTGAGAGCACCCCCCGCGTCGCCTTCGGCGCCACCCCCTGAAGGGGGGCGATACCTGGGGCCGGCGAAGCCGGACCCTCGGTATCTCTGGAAAGGGAGCTCCTCGCTCAGGCTCTTTTCCCTGTCTCCCGATTGACCTCTGCGCGCCCCGGTGCCGCGCAGAATCGGCGCATGAATGCCTTGCGCTCTCCCCTGGCCGCCCAGATCGTTCAATGGCTGGTCGCCCCTGGTGACCCGGTGCGCCAGGGCGACGTGCTGGTGATCCTCGAAGCCATGAAGATGGAGCACGAGCTGCGTGCCGAAGCGCCTGGCCGTGTGCTGGAGCTGTTGTTCGCCCCGGGCGAGTCGGTGCAGCAGGGCGACGTCCTGTTGCGCGCCGAGCCGGTCGCCCGCGCCGCCACCCCGCCCACCACCGCACCGCAGGCGACCGCCAAGGCCGGGCCGGCCGCGCTCAGGCCCGACCTGCAGCGACTGCTTGACCGCCAGGCCCGCACCCTGGACGCGGCCCGGCCCGAGGCGGTGGCGCGCCGCCATGCCCTGGGCCAGCGCACCGCGCGCGAAAACATCGCCGACCTGTGCGACGAGGGCAGCTTCATCGAGTACGGCGCGCTGGCGGTGGCCGCGCAGCGCCAGCGCCGCAGCGAAGACGACCTGATCGCCCGCACCCCGGCCGACGGCATGGTGACCGGCATCGGTTCCGTCAATGCCACCCAACACGGCGCCGGGCGGTCGCGCACCGCGGTGATGGCCTACGACGCCACGGTGCTGGCGGGCACGCAGGGCATGCGCAACCACCAGAAGACCGATCGGCTGCTGGGTGTGGCGCTGGCGCAGCGCCTGCCGGTGGTGCTGTTCGCGGAAGGCGGTGGTGGCCGACCGGGCGACACCGACATGCCCATCGTCGCCGGCCTGCATGTAGGCACCTTCGCCGCGTTCGCGCGCCTCTCGGGCCAGGTGCCGGTGCTGGGCATCGCCAGTGGCCGCTGCTTTGCGGGCAACGCCGCCTTGCTGGGCTGCTGCGACGTGGTGATCGCCACCCGCAGCAGCAACATCGGCATGGGCGGTCCGGCCATGGTGGAGGGGGGCGGGCTGGGCGTGTTCCGGCCCGAGCAGATCGGCCCGAGCGCGGTGCAGCACGCCAATGGCGTGATTGACGTGCTGGTGGACGACGAAGCGCAAGCGGTGGCGGTGGCCCGCCAATACCTGTCGTTCTTCCAGGGCACGGTCGATGGCGGACGCGCACCCGACGCCCAGGCCCTGCGCGACGTGGTGCCGGAGAACCGGCTGCGTGTGTACGACACCCAGGCGGCGATGGCAGGGCTGGTCGATGTCGGCAGCCTGCTGCCCCTGCGCACCGGCTTCGGCGCGGGCATCCACACGGCGCTGGCGCGCATCGAGGGGCGCGCGGTGGGCCTGATGGCCAACAACCCGCTGCACCTGGGCGGTGCGATCGACGCCGACGCCGCCGACAAGGCCGCGCGTTTCATGCAGCTGTGCAACGCACACGGCCTGCCCCTCGTGAGCCTGGTCGATACCCCGGGTTTCATGGTGGGGCCCGACATCGAAGCGCGGGCGCAGGTGCGGCACGTCAGCCGCCTGTTCGTGGCGGCGGCGGACCTGCGCGTGCCGTTCTTCAGCGTTGTGCTGCGCAAGGGCTACGGCCTGGGCGCCATGGGCATGACGGCTGGTGGGTTCCATTCACCGGCCTTCACCGTGGCCTGGCCCACGGCCGAATTCGGCGCCATGGGGCTGGAAGGTGCCGTGCGCCTGGGCTACCGCAAGGAGCTGGAGGCGGAACCGGAAGGGCCGCGGCGCGATGCCCTGTTCGACCGCCTGCTGGCGCAGCAGGTCGCCAATGGTTCGGCGGTGCAGATGGCGACCACGCTGGAGATCGATGCCGTGATCGACCCGGCGCTCACACGCGACTGGCTGGTCAGGGGGTTGGCGGGGGCGAAGGTGTCCGAGCCCCGCCCGGGGCGGTTCATCGACACCTGGTGAGGCCCCGAGCAGGGCCCCGGGTTCATCAGATCAGGTCGCCGAAACCGGTGGTGCGCACGCCTGCGCTGGGCAGCTGCGGCGCGGTCTGGTTGATGTTGATCCAGAACTCGCACACGTGCTTCATCGCGCTGAGGAACTGCGAGAACTCGGTGGGCTTGGCGATGTAAGCGTTGGTGCCCGCGTCGTAGGCGCGCAGCAGGTCGCTCGGCTCGGTGGAGGAGGTCAGCACCACCACGGGGATGTGGTGCAGGTTGTCCGAACCCTTGATTTCCCGGAGCACGCCGATGCCGTCCAGCAGGGGCATCTTCAAGTCCAGCAGCACCAGCATGGGGTTGCTGCCCGAGCGGTTGGTGAAGCCATTGCGGCGGTGCAGGTAGTCCAGCGCCTGCATGCCATCCGAGACGTGCGTGACCCGCCCGTCCAGCCCATGGCGCGCCAGGGCCAGTTTGGTCAGCTCGGCATCGTCGGGATTGTCTTCAACGAGAAGGATGGCGTCGGCGTTTTTGCTCATGGTTCCAGGGCGGCCGGCATGGAGTCGGGAGGGGACTCGAACCCATGGGCGCCTTCAAAAGGTAGCGAAAAATAGAACACACTGCCCTCTCCGAGCTGGCTTTCAGCCCAGATGGTGCCGCCGTGTCGCTCAATGATGCGCCGCGTCAGTGCCAGGCCGATGCCAGTGCCTTCAAACTCCGAGGCGCGATGCAGGCGTTGGAAAACGCCAAACAGCTTCTGGGCGTATTTTGTGTCAAAACCCACGCCATTGTCACGAACAAAGAAGGTATAGCCGACAACAGGGTCCATGCTCCAACCCACCTCGATGCGCGTTCTTTCACGCGGACGGGTGTATTTGTAGGCGTTGCCCAACAGGTTGGCCCAGACCTCGCGCAGCAGCAGGGCGTCGCCCTGCACCACGGGCAGGTCGGGCGCCACCACCCAGTCGACCACCCGGCCTTCGGTGTCGTGCCCGATCTGGCCGACCACCGCATCCACCAGCAGGGTGAAGTCCACCGCCGTGAGGTTCACGGCCGAACGCCCCAGGCGCGAGAACGCGAGCAGGCCGTCGATGAGCTGGCTCATGTGCCGGGCTGAATTGCCGATCGTGCTCAGGTAGCGGGCGCTCACCTCGTCGCATTGGCCGCCGAGGTGTTCCTCCAGCAGACTGACGAAACTGGAGATGTGGCGCAGGGGCGAGCGCAGGTCGTGCGAGACCGAGTAGGAGAACGACTCCAGGTCCTTGTTGGCGGCGAGCAGCTGTTCGGTGCGCTCGACCACCCGGTTCTCCAGCTCGTCGTTGATGTTGCGCATCAGGTCGTCGAGCCGCTTGGCGTCGGTCATGTCCCGGTTGACCTTGGCGAAGCCCTTGAGCTCGCCGCTGTCGTCGCGCAGGGCAATGAGCACCGAGTGCGACCAGTACTGCGAGCCGTCCTTGCGGGTGTGCCAGTTGTGCAGCTCGTGCTGCCCACGCGAGGCTGCCAGGCGCAGCATCTGCATGGCGCTGACCTTGCCATGGTCCGGGTTGACCGGATCGAACAGCACGCCGTAGTGGCGGCCCAGCATCTGCGTGGGCGAATAGCCGTCCATGCGCTGGGCACTGTCGGTCCAGTCGGTGATGACGCCGTCGGCATCCATGAAAAAGATGCAGTAGTCGCGCAGGTTGTCCACCATGAGGCGGAAACGCTGTTCGCTCTCCAGCAGTTCCAGCGAGCGCTCGCTGATGCGTTGCTCCAGTTCCTCGTTGAGGTGGACGACGCGCTCTTCGATGCGTTTGCGGTCGGTGATGTCGATGATCTGCACGAACAGACCCTGCACCTTGCCCTCGTCATTGAAGTCGGGCAGGTAGCTCGCGCTCACGAAGATCTGCTGGCCATCGATGGTGGGGCGCCAGGTCTCGAAGTGGTGGGGCTGGCCGGCCAGCGCGGTCCTCATGCGCGGCTCGATGTCGGCCCAGACGTCGGGTTTCACGCATTCACCGATGTGCCGACCGATGATGTACTGCGGATCCATGCCATAGACGCGCAGGTGCTCGGCATTGGCGAACCGGAAATGCAGGCCCGCATCGAGGTAGGCGATCAGGCCCGGTACGTGGTCGGTGATGGTCTGAAGGAAGCGCTGGTTGTCGCGCAGCGCCATCTCGGCTGCCTTGCGCAGCGTGATGTCCACCACCGTGGTGTTGCTGCGCAGGAAGCGGCCGTCGGCATCGCGCACGGCGGACGACGAGAGCAGGGCGTGGAAGGTGCTGCCGTCGCGGCGGCGCATCTCGTACTCCACGGCCTCCAAGGCATCGTCCTTCAGGATCTTCTGCATGCGGTTCTCGAGCAGATCCGTGTGCCGCGGCGCCATCATGTCGCGGAAGGCCATCTTGCCCACCACCTCGTCGCGGCGGTAGCCCAGCCATTCAAGCTCGGTGTCGTTGATGGACACGTAGATGCCGTTGACGTCGAGCGAGTGGTAGCCGCAGGGCGCGTTGTTGTAGAGGTCCTGCGACTGCCGCAGTGCGCTGTTGAGCTGGCCGTTGGCCTGGCGCACCAGGTCTTCCGAGGCCTTGCGCTGGGAGAGGTCGATCATCTGGATGATGATCCCCTGCACCTGACCCGCATGCCAGTACGGCGTGTATTCGATGCCGGCGTAGAAGCTGTGGCCATCGGGGAAGGCGCGTTCGCCCTCGAAGCGCTGGATTTCGCCGGACAGCGCGGCGGCCAGGTTCAGGCGCGTGGCCTCGAAATCCTGGGGCCGTGCGATCTGGCTCAGGTGCATGCCGATGAGCTGCTCGGTATCGCCCTGCACCCAGCGCGCGTAGCTGGCGTTGGCGAAGCGGCAGATCAGGTCGCGGTCGAAGAACGCCAGCTGCACCGGCACGCTGTTGGTGATGGCCTGCAGGAAATTGCGCTGCCCCGCGAGGGCGTTCTCGGCGCCCTTGCGTTCGGTGATGTCCACCAGGGTGTTGTTGGTGCGGACGAAGCGGCCGTTTTCATCGACGACTGCCGTGCTGCTGAGCAGGGCCAGGAAGGTGCTGCCGTCGCGGCGGCGGATCGGGAACTCGGCAGCCTCCAGTTTTTCGCCGCGCGTCATGCGCGCCAGGCGTTCGCCGACCAGGTGCTGGTGCTCGGGAGGCACGATATCGTGGAAGCGCAGCTTGCCGACCACCTCGTCGCGCTCGTAGCCCAGCCAGTCCAGCGCGGTGCGGTTGATCAGCACGAACACGCCGTCGGCGTCCACCGAGTGGTAACCGCAGGGCGCCTGGTTGTAGAGGGCCTGGGCATCGCGCAGGGCCTGGTGGATGCGCTCCTTGGCTTCGGCCAGTTCGTCGGTGCGTTGCCGCACGCGGTCTTCCAGCTCGACGTTGAAGCGCTGGATCTCTTCCTGCTGCTGGTGCAGCGCGGTGATGTCGCGCGAGACGGCCAGCAGCATCACGGGCCGGTTCTGCGCATCGCAGATGGGGGTGACCACCGTGTCCCACCACTTGGGTGTGCCCTTGAAGGTGTTGCCGAACGCCACGAAGCGCGCGCTCTTGCCCTGGCGCGCGCTCTCCAGGGCCTCGCGCGAGAGCAAGGCCCCGTCGTCCGGCCACCAGGTGACCCATTCGCTGTTGCGCACCTGTTCGAAATCGTCCACCTCGACCAGGCGGCAGCCCTGGGCTGTCATCTGCACCACGCGGCCTTGCAGATCGAGCACCTTGGTGCAATCGGGGCTGCTGGAGATGATCTGGCGGTTCAGCTCGTCCTTGATGCGCGCGTCGGCTTCCAGCGTGCGCATGGGCGTGATGTCCTGCATGAAACCGAGCTGGCTGACGACGGCACCGTTGGCATCGCGCAAGGGTGCGTTGCGCACCAGCACATGGACCACCTCGTTGCCCGGGCGCACCAGGCGGAACTCCACGCTGAGCGTTTCGGCCTCGGAGATCGCCCGAAACCAGTGCTGCTGCACACGTTCCAGGTCGTCGGGGTGCACGCGGCTGAACCAGCCGAAGTTGGGGAAGTCCTGCTTCTTCAGTGCGAAGATCGCCTGCAGCTGCTCGTCCACGTGGGTGAGCACGCCCGCATGGTCGGTGCGGAAGACGCCGATGGGAAAGACGCTGGCCAGGGCCGAGAACAGCGCTTCGTACTCGATCTGCGCGGTGTGCGCAGCCCGGTCCGTGTCGGCCGCTTCCAGCGCGGTTTCCAGGGGCAGTGGCAGGGTGGCCTGGCGCTTCAGGTCGGTGCTGTCGGGCTGGCCGCTGAGCCGCTGCGCGTAGCTGCGGCGCAGGTGCTCGTTCTCCGCCCGCAGGGTTTCCAGCTCCAGAAGCAACGCACGCTCACGCTCCACAGCCGAGCGTTCGGCTCTGTGGCTGTCAACGCGTTTGTCCTCCGAGGGGAAAAGGGTGCTCATCCGGCACAACTGTACCCCAGGGCCTTCTTTCTCCAGCGTGATATTTGACAGCTAGAAACGCGGTAGCTCCGGGTGAGCCAAAGCCCCCGCGCGCACCAGCATCCGACCGTATTCAGCACAACGTTGCAGGGTCGGGATGACCTTGCCCGGATTCAGTAGCCCATTGGTATCAAAGGCCCGTTTGACGGCAAACATCTGTGCGTTTTCCTCGGCGGAGAACTGGACGCACATGCTGTTGAGCTTTTCCACGCCCACGCCATGTTCGCCGGTGACCGTGCCGCCCATGGCGACGCTGGTCTCCAGGATCTCGGCACCGAACAACTCGCAGCGGTGCAACTGGTCGGCGTCGTTGGCGTCGAACAGGATCAGCGGGTGCAGGTTGCCGTCGCCCGCATGGAACACGTTGGCGCAGCGCAGCCCGTGCTTCTTCTCCATCTCGGCGATGGCCAGCAGGATGTCGGCCAGGCGCTTGCGTGGAATGGTCGAGTCCATGCACATGTAGTCGGGGCTGATGCGCCCGCTCGCGGGGAACGCGTTCTTGCGCCCGCTCCAGAAACGCAGGCGCTCGGCTTCGTCGCGGCTGACCGCGATGGCGGTGGCGCCGCATTGGCGCAGCACCGCGCTCATGCGGCCGATCTCTTCTTCCACCTCCTCTGGCGTGCCGTCGCTCTCGCACAGCAGGATGGCTTCGGCGCTCAGGTCGTAGCCCGCGTGCACGAAGTCCTCCACCGCCGCGGTCATGGGCTTGTCCATCATTTCGAGGCCGGCCGGGATGATGCCGGCAGCGATCACCGAAGCCACCGCGTCACCGGCCTTTCGGATGTCGTCGAAGCTGGCCATGATGCAGCGCGCCAGCAGCGGCTTGGGCACCAGCCTGACCGTGACCTCGGTGGTGACGGCCAACATGCCTTCGCTGCCGATCACCAGGGGCAGCAGGTCCAGGCCGGGTGCGTCGAGCGCGTCGCCTCCGAAGGTGACGGGCTCACCCTCGACGGTGAAGCCGCGCACGGCCAGCACGTTGTGCAGGGTCAGGCCGTACTTGAGACAGTGCACGCCCCCCGAGTTCTCCGCCACGTTGCCGCCGATGGTGCAGGCGATCTGGCTGCTGGGGTCGGGCGCGTAGTACAGGCCCTGCGGGGCGGCGGCTTCGGAGATCGCGAGGTTGCGAACGCCCGCCTGCACGACCGCGGTGCGCGCGCGCGGATCGATGCGCAGGATGCGGTTGAACTTGGCCAGCGACAGCGTGACGCCCAGCGCGTGCGGCATGGCACCCCCCGAGAGCCCCGTGCCCGCGCCGCGCGCCACCACCGGCACGCCCAGGCCGTGGCAGGCCTTGAGCACGGCCGCGACCTGGCCCTCGGTCTCGGGCAGCACCACCACCAGCGGGCGCTCGCGGTACGCGGTCAGGCCATCGCATTCGTAGGGCACCGTGTCCTCGACCTGCCAGAGCAGTGCATGCGCCGGCACCACGGCCTGCAGCGCGCGCACCACGTCGGCCTGCCGTTGCGCGCGTTGCAGGGAGGTGTTTTCGGCGGGGCGGGCGGGTGCGTTCATGTGGGGCCGGTGCGGGTCGGATCAAGGGCCGCTCCAGTCTAGGCGAAAGCCCCGCGCCCGGATTGAAGAAACTTGCAGCGTTTTGTGAACGCTTCGGCGGTTGGTGACGAAGGGTCCTTGAAATCGGCGGCCGGTGGCATCAAGTTGTGTTCACCGCAGGGCGCCTGTCGCACCCTGGAACCTCATCACCCACCAGGAGTTTTCCATGAGCTTCGTTGTCAACCGCAACTTCCTCGACTTCTTCAATGACGTCGCACCCGCGTCCCTGCCGGCGCAGATCCGTGTCGATGTGAAGGAGACGCCCGAGGCTTACACCCTGCAGGCCGAAGTGCCTGGCGTCTCCAAGGACGACATCCACGTCAACGTCGACGGCAAGCTGGTGACCTTGCGCGCTGAAATCAAGCCGCAGTCCAACCCGGCCGAAGGCGGCAGGCTGCTGCGCAGCGAGCGGTACTACGGTGCCGTCTCGCGCAGCTTCCAGCTGCCGGTCGACGTGGACAACAGTGCCGCGAAAGCGAAGTACGAGAACGGTGTGTTGCAGCTCACGCTGCCGAAGAAGACCGCTGCCGCGGCCCAGCGCCTGGCGATCGAGTAAACCCGCGATCCGCCTGCACGGCTCGTCAGTTCACGCTCTTCTTGAGCCACTCGGCGAACGCCGCGCATTCCCATCGCTCCATCGCACCGGCCTGCCAGCACAGGTAGTGCGCATGGGGCGATGGGATGTTGCGTTCCGAGATGCGTTCCAGCGAGCCGTTCTCGATCCAGGGCGCGCCCAGCTTGAGGCGCACCAGGGCGACGCCCAGGCCTTGCGCCGCGGCATCGCACATCAGCCCGATGTCGTTGAACGACGAGCCCTCGACCGGCTCGGGCCAGTCGAGTTCGTGCGCCGCGAACCAGGTGCGCCAGGGTTCGAGCGGGCTGCGCAGCAGGGCGGCGCGCTGCAGGTCTTCCACCGTGTCGAACGGGCCGTTCTCGCGGATGTAGGCAGGAGACGCCAGCGGCGTCACCTCGTCTTTGAGCAGGCAGATGTGCTCCACGTCGGCGTACCGTCCGGTGCCATAGCGCACCGTGAGGTCGGCGTCCTCGGCCACCACGTCCAGCAGCGGGATCGAGACCTGCAGGGTCAGGTCGATCTCCGGGTAGGCCTCGGTGAACTGGCGCAGGCGCGGCATCAGGATCGAGCGCGCGAAGGTGGGGGTGACGGCCAGCTTGAGCTTGCGTTTGCCCGGCGCCGTGTTGCCGCCCGGGAAACGCTGCAGGATGCCCAGGCCTTCGCGCACGTGGGCCAGGTATTCGCTGCCCTCGGTGGTGAGCGAGAAATCGGCGCGGCCGAACAGCTTGGTGCCCAGGATCTGCTCGAGCTGGCGCACGCGGTGGCTCACCGCGCTGGGCGTCACGTTCAGTTCCTCCCCCGTCTGCGTCACGCTGCGCAGGCGCGCCAGCGCCTCGAAAGTCAGGAGGCACTGGATGGGAGGAATCCGGATGGTCATGGCGCCCCCACGCTCCACCGCTGACGCGTGGTCGCTGCCCCCCGAGGGGGCTGAGCTGCCTTGGGGCGGCCCTGCTGCATCTCGCTCACTTGAACACCACCGTCTTGTGGCCGTTGAGCAGCACGCGGTGTTCGCTGTGCCATTTCACGGCGCGCGCCAGCACCTGGCTTTCGGTGTCGCGGCCGCGCGCGGTGAGGTCTTCCACCGCGTCGGTGTGGTCCACCCGGGCCACGTCCTGCTCGATGATGGGGCCTTCGTCGAGGTCGGCCGTCACGTAGTGGGCGGTGGCCCCGATCAGCTTCACGCCCCGGTCGTGCGCCTGGTAGTAGGGCTTGGCGCCCTTGAAGCTGGGCAGGAAGCTGTGGTGGATGTTGATGGCCTTGCCCGAGAGTTCGCGGCACAGGTCGTTGCTGAGCACCTGCATGTAGCGCGCCAGCACCACCAGCTCGGCGCCTTCGTTCTGGATGATCTCCAGCTGCTTGGCCTCGGCCTGCGGCTTGGTGGCCGCCGTCACCGGGATGTGGTGGAAGGGCACGTTGTAGCTGGCCGCGAGCTGGTAGAAGTCGCGGTGGTTGCTGATGATGGCCCGGATGTCCAGCGGCAGCAGGCCGCTCTTCCAGCGGAACATCAGGTCGTTGAGGCAGTGGCCTTCCTTGCTCACGAAGATGACGGTGCGCACCGGCTCGGCCATCGGGTGCAGGCTCCACTGCATGGCGAACGGCTCGGCGAACAGCTGCAGGCGCAGGCGCAGGTCGTCCTGGGTGAGCTGGCCACAGGCGAACTGCACGCGCATGAAGAACAGGCCGGTGGCGTGGTCGTTGTATTGCGCGGCTTCTTCGATGTTGCCCCCGTGCTCCAGCAGGAAGCCGGAAACGGCGTGCACGATGCCCGGGCGGTCCGAGCAGGACAGGGTAAGAACGTAGGTGTGATTCATGGCGTGCGAATTGTCGCAGCAAGGCGCGGTGGGCCTGGCCGAACCCGGCGCAATGGAGCCCCTGGCAGCCGGAGGCGGTGACAAAATGCCGCTTCCCCGTCCTTTTGCCGCAGGAGACGCCCGCATGGCCTACAACGATTTCCGCATGGACAACCAGTGGTTGCCCTTCACGCCCAACCGCAGTTTCCAGAAAGACCCCCGGGTCTTCGTGGCGGCCGACGGCATGTACTTCACGACGCACGACGGGCGCCAGGTCATCGACGGCATTTCCAGCCTCTGGTGCGTGGGCGCCGGGCACAACCGCAAGCCGATCAACGAAGCCATCAAGCAGCAGCTGGACACGCTGGACTACAGCACCGCTTTCAGCGTCAGCAACGACAAGGCCTTTCGCGCCGCCGAGATGATCGCCGCCATGGCGCCGGGCGATCTGAACAAGGTGCTGTTCTGCAACTCCGGCAGCGAGGCCGCCGACACCTCGATGAAGGTGGCGCTGGCCTATCACCGCGCGCGCGGCGAAGGCCACCGCAACATCTTCATCGGCCGCGAGCGCGGTTACCACGGCGTGGGTTTTGGCGGCATGAGCGTGGGCGGTATCCCAGCCAACCGCAAGGTCTACGGCGCCGCCCTGCTGCCGCGCGTGGACCACCTGCGCTTCATCCACGACCCGGTCAGGCACGCCTACGTGCACAACACCGAACCGGTGTGGGACGAAGACCTGCTGCTGGAGCTGGAGAACCGCATCCTGCCGCTGCACGATCCGAGCAACGTGGCGGCCGTGATCGTCGAGCCCGTTGCCGGCAGCGCGGGCTGGTACGTGCCGCCCCAGGGCTACCTCAAGCGCCTGCGGGAGATCTGCGACAAGCACGGCATTCTGTTGATCTTCGACGAGGTGATCACCGGCTTCGGCCGCCTGGGCACGGCTTTCGCGTCGGACTACTACGGCGTGCAGCCCGACATGCTGAATTTCGCCAAGGCGGTGACCAACGGCGTGTTCCCGCTGGGTGGCGTGGTCTGCACCGACCGCATCTACGGCGTCATGATGGGCGCGCACGGCAGCGCGCCGGACCACGCCATCGAGTTCTTCCACGGCTACACCTACTCGGGCCATCCGGTGGCCTGCGCGGCGGCGATCGCCACGCTGGACCTGTTCCGCGAGGAAAACCTGTTCGCCCGCGCGGGCGAGATGGGCCCGGTGCTGGGCGATGCGATGCACAGCGCGCTCAAGGGCCTGCCCCACGTGATCGGCATCCGCAGCCTCGGGCTGGCGGCCGCCGTGGAGCTCGCGCCGCAGCCTGGCCTGCCCGGCAAGCGGGCGTTCGACGTGTTCATGGACTGCTACCACCGGGGTGTGCTGGTGCGCAACGCGGGCGACAACCTGGTGTTCGCGCCACCCTACATCGTCGATCGTGCGCAGATCGAGACCATGGTGGGCACATTGGCCGACGCCATCAAAAGGCTGGGGTAGAAGGTCCCCCCCTGCGCCGCTGGCGCGGCTTCCCCCCGGTGGGGGGACGGCACCTGGGGCCGGCGGAGCCGGACCCTCGGTGCCCCTGGACTTAGCGCGCCGGCATGCGCTGCTTCAATTCGGCGCAGTGGTCGCGCGGGGGCAGCGCGGGGGTTTGCCACACCGCGTCGGCCGGCGGTGCGCTGGCATCTTTCGGGGGGCCGGCCTGCGCCATCACCACCTTGTGGCCCACGGTCGCGGGCAGGTGCAGGGGCACGCCGAGGTCTTCGCGCACATGGCCGTTGCCGGCCACCAGCAGCACCGTCTTGCCCGGGATGAGGGCCTGCGTGGCCGTCTGCGCCATCGACCGGTCGCGCGCGAGCTGGATGCGGGTCATGGGCGCGATCTGGCTCTCGGGCAGCAGGCCGCAATGGCTCTCGCGGATGCCGTCGCGCTGGCGCCGCAGCACGCTCTCGCTCACCAGGCCGTCCAGCTCGGCCTGGCCCATGGTGCTGCGCATCTGCGCGCGCGGCAGGTTGCCGCCGATCACGGGCGCGCCGCTGCGCACGGCGGCCATCACCACCGGGCCGTACACCGGCCAGGGCCAGCCGCCCTGCTCGGTCCAGCCCAGGGCCTCGCGCACGCGCGCCTCGTCGGCGTCGCTGGGCAGGCCTTGCGTGCTGCGCCCCTGTTCGATCATTTCCATCACGACCGCGCCCAGCTGATGGCGCCGGGCCAGGGCCAGCACCACGTCGCGCTGCAGCGCCTGGTGTTCGGCGGCGTCGTGTTGCTCGCCGAGCAGCAACACCGGTGCGGGCAGCACGCGGTCGAGCAGGGCCGGCACGGTGGTGGGTGGGCGGTGCGCGCAGGCCGCGAGCAAAGACAGGCCCAGGGCAAGGGCGACAGCGGTTCGACAGGTCATGCGTGGATACTAAGCGGACCCGACGCCCCTTCACCGCCCCCTTTTCGCGTGTCCCTTCTGCCTTCCTGGCGGCCCGATTCGTGGCCGCGCGTCTGCCTCACCCTGACGATCGCCCTGGCCGCCGCCCTGCTGTGTCGCTGGTTGCGCACGCCCATCCCCTGGATGATCGGTCCGCTGCTGGCGACCGCGCTGGTGTCGGTGCTGGGCATGCGCACCGAGAGCTGGACGCCCTTGCGCAACAGCGGGCAGTGGGTGATCGGCACCGCGCTGGGCCTGTACTTCACGCCAGCGGTGGGCGCGCTGGTGGCCAGCCTCTGGTGGGCGATCGCGCTCGGCATCGCCTGGGCATTGGCCCTGGGCCTGGGTTTTGCGGCCTGGCTGCGCTGGCTGCACGCGGGGCATCTGGTGGCCTTGACACCCGCGGAGTTGCGCTGCACCACCTATTTCGCTGGCGCGATCGGCGGCGCATCCGAGATGACGCTGATCGCCGAGCGCCAGGGCGCGCGCACCGATCTGGTGGCGGCCGCGCACAGCCTGCGGGTGCTGCTGGTGACGGTCACCATTCCGTTTGCGCTGCAGCTCGGGGGCGTGAGCGGGCTCGACACCCTGGCGCAAGGCGTGCGGGACGTGCAAGCGCTGGGGCTGCTGGCGCTGGCCGGGCTTACCTTGCTGGGTGCGCTGGCCATGCAGCGCCTGGGCCGCGCCAACCCCTGGTTCATGGGCGCGCTGGTGGTCACCATGGTGGTGACCTTGAGCGGCCACACCCTGTCGGCCATCCCGCAGAGCCTGTCGAACGCGGCGCAGCTGGTGATCGGTGTGAGCCTGGGCGTGCGTTTCACGCCCGCCTTCGTGCACACGGCGCCGCGCTGGCTGGCCTCGGTGGCTTTCGCCACGCTGGTCATGATGGGCCTGTGCGCCGGTTTCGGCTGGGTGCTGGCGCAGCTGACAGGTTTGCACCCGGTCACGCTGCTGCTGGGCACCGCGCCCGGCGGCATTGCCGAGATGGCCATCACCGCCAAGGTGCTGCAGCTGGGCGTGCCGGTGGTGACGGCGTTCCAGGTCTGCCGGCTGGTGGCGGTGCTGGTGCTGGCCGAGCCGCTGTACCGCTGGCGCCATGGCCCGGCATGAAAAAGGCCGCTGGGGTGCAGCGGCCTTTTTTCAGAGGAAGTGCGTTCGTTCAGTGCATGACCACGGGCATCTGGGCCAGGGTGGCATAGCCCTCGAGCGTGTCTTCCACTTCTTCCTGGGACGGCGTGCTCTGCTGCCAGGCGGTGATCTGGAGCTGGAACATCTCGGCCCAGGAACCGTCGAGGTACACCTCTTTGCCCGAGCGCTTGTCCACGATCTCGAAACCGTGGCGGGGAATCTGCGGGCCGTCTGCCACTTCGTTGTCGCCCTCGACGGGCGCATTGGCTAGGATGTGGACCACAGCGAAGGCATCCGAGTCGTAAAGCATGTGCATGACTGAAATCCTTGAATAGAAAAAATCTGCGTTCCTGACAACCTTATATCGGCAAATACGCGCCGATTTATAGGTCAGATGCAGCTTTACGTGGCGACGTTCCCCCGGACTTCAAGATGCGTGTCTTTTTTGGCACAGATGGGTGTTTGTCCTACAAGTGTTTGCCTTACGGCATCTGGCTGAGTTGCTGATCGGCCACATCGCCGTTCGACTGTTTGACCCGCAGGCGCACGGGCAGGTGGTGCAAGCTGGGCGCGAGCCACATTTCGACCGTGCTGTCGAATTCCTTGCGGGGCTGGCGCACCAGGTGGCGCACCCTGAATTCGCCCGCTGGCAGCGAAATCGTCGATTCTTCGCCCACGTCGAAGCGCCAGACAGGGGCGTCGCCCGTGCCGGCCACCTGCATGTCCACCGTCTGGCCGGCGGCGTAGGCCTGCGGGCGGGCCTGCAGCAGGCTGGCGAGCTGCAGGAACAGGCTCAGGCGGTCCTGCGCCCCCGGTTGCAGCGGTGCTTCGGGCGCGTTGCTGCTGAATCGGATGCGCTGTTGTGCGGCATCGAAATGGGCGGCTTTCTCGCTGCGGCTCTTGTCGGCGAAGCGCTCGGGCATGAGGCCGTTGGGGCCGACGTGGCCGATGCTGGTCTGCGAGCGGCTGCCCAGCAGCAGCACGCGCATCTCCATGCGGGCCTCGTAGCGGCCGTCGGCCACGGCCCAGTCCAGCGTGCCTTGGGCCTTGTAGCCGATGCCCTTGACATTGCCGGTCACGTCGTAGTGCAGGCGGGTGCTGGGCGGCGGCGTGGCGGGTGGCAGGGCGACGGGGGCGCTGGCTTTGCCATCGGTTGCTGCCGACGGCGTGGTGCTGGTGGGTTCACTGGTTGGGGCCGTTTCGGGCGTGGCAGGAGGCGCCGCCACAGCTTCTGCTGGTGCTTCAGGTGCCGGTGTCGGAGGTTCGCTCACGGCGACTTCCTGCGAAGCGATGGCCGGCGTTTCAGCCGGCGCGAGGGCGACGGCCTCGGCGGGTTCGGGCGCTGCCTGGGCCACGGCGACGGGCTCGGGAACCGGGGCAGGGAGGGCCATGGGCGCCGCCTTCGGGACGGGCTTGGGCCGGGATGCGGGTTCGGGGCGTGGCGCGGGCGCCGGAGCGACGGGCACGATCCAGCGCACCGTGCTCACCTGCACCGGCTGCGGGCGCGCTGCCGGGGCGGTGGCGGGCGGTTCGGCGTTTGCGGCAGATGCACTGGCGCCGGTGGCCGGTGGCGCTGGCGCCCGGGCGGTGCCGGGCAGCTGAAGCGTGATGCCGCCAGCGAGCAGCACGAGGTGCAGGCCCAGCACCAGCGCCACCAGCGCGGTGAGCACGGACCGGCGTGGCGAGGCAGAGGGTGATGCGGGCGTTTGGGTCACGTGCTGGAAGGGGCGGGGCGGTGCCCCAGGTCGGCGCTGAGCTGGCGGGCGCAGCGCAGCAGGGCGGTGGCGGGGGCCCCTTGCCAGTCGGTGTCCAGCGTGGCCACGGAGCCGAGCACCACCAGGCCCAGCGCGAGCCGGCCCTGGGCGTCGAACACGGGGGCGCAGAAGCCGCCCACGCCGGGCAACAGGCTGTGCACCACCCGCGCCAGGCCCCTGCGGCGGGTGTCTTCGAGCAGGGCCTGCACCTCTTGCGGCGACTGGGGCACGTCCACCAGGGGCAGGTCGCCATGTTGCGGCAGCTTCTTCAGGCGCGCGAGTTCGTCGCGCACCATGGGGGCGATGCGCTGGGCGTCGCGGCCTTCAGTGCCCATGAAGGCGGCAAAGCAGCGGCCGGTGGCCGAGGTCAGCAGCGGCATGACGTCGCCCAGGCGCAAGGTGACGGGCACCGTCTGAGGCGCCTCGATCCAGTGCACCATGGTGGGGCCCTGGTTGCCCCACACCGCGATGGCCAGGGTGTGGCCGGTCTCGGCCAGCAGGCCATCGATGCGTTCGCGCGCGAACTTCACGGCGTCGAGGCGCGCGAGGCTGGCCAGCCCGATGCGCAGCGCGGCGGGGCCGAGGTCGTAGCGCGTGCTCACCGGGTCCTGCACCACCAGGCCCATGCGCTGGAAGCTCACCAGGTAGCGGTGGGCCTTGGCCGCGCTCATGCCCGCCGCGGCGGCCAGGTCGCGCAGCATCAGGGCGCCGTCGGCCTGCGACAGGGCATCGAGCAGCTCGAAGCCCACTTCCACCGATTGGATGCCCGCGCGCAACGGTTCCGCGTCGTCACGGGTTTCGGCGTCGATGGCGGGGCGTTGGGCAACAGGCATCTGAATCAGGGTCACGAAGGTTGGACGGTCGGTCGGGCGGTGGGTTCCCCGGGCCGGTGGCGGGTGTTGCAGCGGTTCTCGGGGCTTTCGTCTAGAATCCCAATTTTACGAATAGGTGAATCAATTTCACTATCCGTAATTCGAAGGCATCCACCGAGTGTGCCACCGATCCGCCCCCAGGCGGACAATGTGCCCGCTTTGACCCCAACCTGACAGCAGGAGACTTGCATGAAACTCGCCACTTACAAAGACGGCTCGCGCGACGGACAACTGGTGGTGGTCTCCCGCGACCTGAGCACGGCGCATTATGCGACCGGCATCGCCCACAAGCTCCAGCAGGCGCTGGACGACTGGAACTTCATCAGCCCCCAGTTGCACGACCTGTACGTCACGCTCAACCAGGGCAAGGCGCGCCACGCCTTCCCGTTCGACCCCGCCCAGTGCATGGCCCCGCTGCCGCGCGCCTACCAGTGGGCCGACGGCTCGGCGTACATCAACCACGTGGAGCTGGTGCGCGCCGCGCGCAACAGCGAAGTGCCGGCGTCGTTCTACACCGACCCGCTGATGTACCAGGGCGGCAGCGACGACTTCATCGGCCCTTGCGAAGACGTGGTGGTGGCCAGTGAAGACTTCGGCATCGACTTCGAGGCCGAGATCGCCGTCATCACTGGCGACGTGCCCATGAGTGCCACGCCCGAGCAGGCCTTGGAGGGCGTGCGCCTGCTGATGCTGGCCAACGACGTGTCGCTGCGCAACCTGATCCCGGCCGAACTGGCCAAGGGTTTTGGCTTCTTCCAGAGCAAGCCGGCCACCGCGTTCAGCCCGGTGGCGGTCACGCCCGACGAGCTCGGCGACGCCTGGCAGGGTGGCCGCGTGCACCTGACCATGCAGTCGACCTGGAACGGCCGCAAGGTCGGCATGTGCGAGGCCGGCCCGGAGATGACCTTCCACTTCGGCCAGCTCGTGGCCCACATCACCAAGACGCGCAACGTGCGCGCCGGCTCCATCGTGGGCAGTGGCACCGTGAGCAACAAGGGCACGGAGGTGGACGGCCGCAAGGACTGGCCCAAGGGCTACAGCTGCATCGCCGAGAAACGCGCGATCGAAACCATCCTGGATGGCAAGCCTTCGACCGCCTTCATGAAGTTCGGTGACACCATCCGCATCGAGATGAAGGGCAAGGACGGCCAGTCCGTGTTCGGCGCGATCGACCAGAAAATCGCGCCGCTGGCCTGAGGCCAGCGTTCAAGCAGCGTAAACCTGCTCGATCGACGCGAAACCCTTGACCTCGATCGGGTTGCCGAAGGGGTCGCAGAAGAACATCGTCCACTGTTCGCCGGGCTGCCCCTCGAAGCGCACCTGGGGCGGCAGCACGAAGTCCACGCCCGCGGCCTGAAGCCGCGCGGCCATCGCTTGCCACTCCGGCAGCAGCAGCACCAGGCCGAAGTGCGGCATGGGCACGAGGTGCTCGCCCACGCGGCCGGTGCGCTGCGTCTTCAGCGGCTCGCCCAGGTGCAGCGAGATCTGGTGGCTGAAGAAATCGAAGTCCACCCAGGTATCGGTGCTGCGGCCCTCGGCGCAGCCGAGCACGCCGCCGTAGAAGCGGCGCGCCGCATCCAGGTCGGTGACGTTGAAGGCGAAATGGAACAGGCTGCGGGTGTGCAGCGGAGCGGTGGACGGGTTCATGGCCGCCAGCATAGACGCTGGCGCGCGGTCGAGCACAATGACCGACAGAACCCAGCCCTTCAGGAGACCCGCATGAGCAGCCCCGTGGACTACAGCCGCTACCAGACCCTCGCCATCACCCGCCGCGGCCCCACCGTGGACGGCGTGCCTTCCGTGCTCGACATCCAGATGCGCGCCGACGGCCCGGGCGGCAACGGCAAGCTGCCCACCGCCGGCCACGACGGGCATTGGGAACTCAGCGAGATCTGGCGCGATGTGGGGCGCGACGACAGCGTGCGCTGCGCCGTGCTGCGCGGCAGCGGCATGGGCTTCTCCGGCGGCGGCGACCTCACGCTGGTGCAGGACATGGCGACCGATTTCGAGGTGCGCACCCGCGTCTGGAAGGAGGCTCGCGACCTGGTCTACAACGTCATCAACTGCGACAAGCCCATCGTGAGCGCCATGCACGGCCCGGCCGTGGGCGCTGGCCTGGTGGCCGGCCTGCTGGCCGACATCTCGATCGCCGCGAAGAGCGCCAAGATCGTCGACGGCCACACGCGCCTGGGCGTGGCGGCCGGTGACCACGCGGCCATCGTCTGGCCCCTGCTGTGCGGCCTGGCCAAGGCCAAGTACTACCTGATGCTGTGCGACCCCATCAGCGGCGAGGAGGCCGAGCGCATCGGCCTGGTCTCGCTCGCGGTGGACGACGCGGCCCTGCTCGACAAGGCCTATGAAGTGGCCGATCGCCTGGCCAGTGGCAGCCAGACCGCGATCCGCTGGACCAAGTACTCGCTCAACAACTGGCTGCGCCAGGCCGGCCCCGCGTTCGACACCTCCCTGGCGCTCGAATTCATGGGTTTTGCCGGGCCCGATGTGCGCGAAGGTGTGGCATCCTTGCGTGAGCGCCGCGCACCCCGCTACGGCGTGGACGGCTGAGACAGCCAAGACCTAGACGGCACGACAGGAGATCTCCATGAGCGACGCCCCCGGCAGCGGTTTCGGCAAATTCGTTCCCGGCTTCGAGTTCCTGCAGAACCTCGCGGGCCAGGCGGCCGGCGGGGTGGCGCAGGGCATCAGCCAGAACATCCCGCAGTTGCCCAACCTCGGCAGCTGGGTGGCGCCCACCTTCAACGTGGAAGACCTCGAGAAACGCATCGAGGAACTCAAGGCCGTGCACTTCTGGCTGGACCAGAACGCCAAGGCACTGGGCGCCACCATCCAGGCGCTGGAGGTGCAGAGGATGACGCTGTCCACGCTCAAGACCATGAACTTCAGCATGGGCGATGTGGCCAACGCGCTCAAGATCAAGGCCGCCGACACCCTGGCCGGCTTCACCGGTTCACCCGCCGCCGCGCCCACGCCGTTCGCCGGCCTGGAAGTGCCGCCGCGCACCTATGGCACCCCCGCCAAGCCCGAAGCCGCGCCAGCACCCCCACCGGCGCCGCGCAAGAAGACGCAACCGGCCCGCAAGGCGGCGGCCGCCGCGCCGGCCGCCGGTGGCGTGGTGGACCCGATGCAATGGTGGGGCGCGCTGTCGCAGCAGTTCCAGCAGATCGCGAGCAATGCCATGAAGGACGTGGCCAAGCAGACCGCGCTCGACACCACGCGGCAAGTCGCCAGCGGCCTGACCGACCAGGCCCTGAAGACCGCCACCGGCATGGCCGGCAAGGCCGCCCGGGGCGTGGGCCGTGCCGCCGCGCGGGCGGTGGCCCGGCCGGCCGCCAGCCCTTCTGCGCCGCGCCCTGCCGCGAAATCCGCCGCCAAGCCGGCCGCCAGGAAGGCCGCGGCCCGCAAGGCCGCCAGCCGACGTTGAACCTCCCGCGCCGCCGCGTCCGCGGCGCGTCGCCTTTTCCTCATGAAACTCTTTCCTTACGCCCACGCCACCCACCCGCAATGGCGGATGGCCGCCGCTCTCGTGCTCGCGCAACTGCGCGCGCAGATGGCGCTGCCCGAATACGCCAAGTCACCCTGCCTGGGGCTGCTCTACATCACCGACCACTACGCCGACGAAGCCGAGGCCATCCTCAAGCACCTGAGCGCCGAGCTGTCGTCCGAGGCGATCGACTGGGCCGGCACCGTGGGCGTGGGTATCGCGGCCAACAACGTGGAGTACTTCGACGAGCCCGCGATGTGCGTGATGCTGTGCGATCTGCACCCGGGCCAGTACCGTGTGTTCAGCGGGGTGGCGCCGCTCTCCACCAGTGGCCGCCCGGCGACCGCCGACCGTTTCGAGGCACACACGGCGCTGGTGCATGCCGATGGCGGCACGCCCGAGCTGGCCGAACTCATCGCCGAAATGGCCGAGCGCACGCGCAGCGGCTACGTGTTCGGCGGGCTGGCGGCGAGCCGGCACCAGAGCGTGCAGTTTTCGCTCAGCAGCGCGGGCAACCTCGACGGTCAGGGCGCGGCCAGCGGGGTGTTCCATGGCGGCCTGAGCGGCGTGGCCTTCGGGGCGGACGTGGGCCTGGTCTCGCGCGTCACGCAGGGTGCGCAGCCGGTGGACCGCGAGCGCACGGTCACCGCCTCCGACGGCAACCTGGTGCTGATGCTCGACGACGAACCCGCGCTGGACGTGCTGTTGCGCGAGCGCGTGATCTCGCTGGAGCAACCCGAAGAAGCCATGCCGCGCCTGCGCGCCACGCTGGTGGGGCTCTCGCCGCCGCTGCCCGAGCACAGCGCCGCCTCAGCGCCCGTCCCGCGCGTGCGCGGCCAGTTCGGCACCGAGGTGCTGGTGCGCCACCTGATCGGCCTGGACCCGGGACGGCGCGGCATCGCGATTGCCGACGTGGCGCCGGTGGGCACGCGCCTGGCCTTCTGCGAACGCAACGCCGAGGCCGCGCGCGCCGACCTCGTGCGCGTGTGCGCCGAGGTGCGTGAAGAGCTCGAACCCGAAGAGCTGGGCCTGTCGATGGCGACGGCGCTCTCGTCCACCGACGTGGAGGCCGGCCCGCATGCCGCGCGTCGCATCGCCGGAGCGGTGTACGTCAGCTGCTCGGGGCGCGGCGGGCCGCATTTCGGCAGCCCCAGTGCCGAGCTTCAGGTGGTGCGCCGCGCGCTCGGCGATGTGCCGCTGGTGGGCTTCTTCGCCGGTGGTGAGATCGCTCACCACAGCCTCTACGGTTACACCGGCGTGCTCACCGTGTTCACCATGCCCTGAGACGACCGGCCCAGGCCGATGCCGCGCGCCCGCGCGCGCCGCAGCAGGAAGAACACGATGCTGACGTTGAGCAGGTTGAAGCCGATGCCATTGAGGAAGGCGGCCTGGTAGGAGCCGGTCAGGTCGAAGATCGCGCCCGACATCCAGCCGCCCAGCGCCATGCCCAGCAGCGTGGCCATCAGCACCGTGCCCACGCGCACGCCGGCCTGCATGGGCGCGAAGTGCTCGCGCACGATCAGGGCGTAGCTCGGCACGATGCCGCCCTGGAACAGGCCGAACAGGCCGGAGATCAGGTACAGCGGCACCAGGCCATCGAAGGGCAGGAACATCAGCAGGGCCACGCCCTGCAGCACCGAGCCCAGCAAGAGCGTGCGCAGGCCGCCGATGCGGTCGGAGATCCAGCCTGAGATCAGCCGGCTGGCCACGCCCATGCCCAGCATCACCGAGAGCATCTCGGCGCCGCGGGCGGGGCCGCAGC
>NZ_JBMDKH010000003.1:0-289009 GCF_057809615.1 Hydrogenophaga sp. FG152
CCCCCCCCCCCCCCCCCCCCCCCCCCCCCCCCGCGGCGGGGGCGTGAGGTCCACCAGCGAATGGTCGGCGAACACCTCGGCCACGCGCAGGAAGCGCTGCACCTCGAACAGCCAGTCCTGCAGGCCGGCCGCGCCGCTGCCCTCGGGCTCGAGCGCGAGGTGGTCCGACAGCGCCGCGCTGTGGTGTTGCAGCGCCTCGATGAACGCACCCGGCAGTTCGGGCAGCACCGTGTGGTCCTGCGTCTGCAGGCGCGCCAGCGCGCTCCAGGGGCGCTGCAACCGGTCCATGGTCTTCTTCAGCGCGGCCGGTGCGCCCTTGCGCACGGCCTGGAAGGCGGCGGGGCGCAGCTCGGCGCTGTACATGAGCCGCGCGCGTTCGATCAGGTTGTGTGCCTCGTCCACCAGCAGGCCCACGCGCAGCCCGTCGCCCACCGTGAGCGACCAGGCGTGCGCGCTGAGGTCGAAGAAGTGGTTGAAGTCGCCCACCACCACGTCGCTCCAGCGCAGCAGGTCCTGGCCCAGGTAGTACGGGCAGACCTCGTGGCGCAGGGCGATCTCGCGCAGTGCGGCCTTGTCGAGCCAGCCCGCCTGCGCGGCGGCCTCGCGCGCGGCCGGCAGGCGGTCGTAGAAGCCGCGTGCGAGTGGGCAGGACTCGCCGTGGCAGGCCTTGTCCGGGTGCTCGCAGGCCTTGTCGCGCGCGACCAGTTCGAGCACGCGCAGCGGCTGCGCCTTCATGCGCTGCAGGGCGTGCAGCGCGAGCTGGCGCCCGGGCGTCTTGGCGGTCAGGTAGAAGAGCTTGTGCGTGCCCTGGGCGGGCGCGGCGCGCAGGGCCGCGAACAGCGTGGCCATGGTCTTGCCGATGCCCGTGGGCGCCTGCGCGAGCAGGTGGCGCCCGGCGCCGTGGCAGCGGTAGACGGCGGCGGCCAGTTCGCGTTGCCCGGGCCGGAAGCCCTCGAACGGAAAGCCCAGCGCGCGCAGCGCCTCATCGCGCGCGGCGCGGTGCGCCAGCTCGGCTCGCGCCCAGCCCGCGTAGCGCGCGCACAGCGTTTCGAAGAAGGCCTTGAGCTCCACCGCGCTGTGCCAGACGGGCAGCACCGTCTCCTGCCCGGTGTCGATGTTGAAGTAGACCAGCGCGAGTTCGATGCGCTCCAGCGCGTGTTGTTCGCACAGCATCCAGCCGTAGACCCGCGCCTGCGCCCAGTGCAGTTCGCGGTGGTTGTCGGGGATGCGCGCGGCATCGCCCCGGTGCGTCTTGATCTCCTCCAGCCGCGGCACCGCCGGGTCGAAGCCATCGGCCCGGCCCTGCACCCGCAACTCCCCGAAGCGCGCGCTCAGCGGCACCTCGCGCTGGTAGCCCGCCGCGCGCCGCGCGGTCACGGTGGCGTGGCCGGCGATGCCGTCCTGCGCGCTGGGTGAGGGCGTGAAGCGCAGGTCCAGGTCGCCCGCCTTGGCCGCGAAGGCGCACAGCACGCGCACCGCCACCGAGGCGGTGGTCGTGTCGATGGACGGTGGGTTGGCCGACATGACCCGCCATGGTACTGGATATATAGTCAGTGGATGCCTGCGATCGCCCCCGCCCTGACGCGGCGCCACCACCAGCGCCTGCGCGAGATCTACCGCTCCGCCGGCTGGCCCTGCCACGACATGCTGGAGGTGGAACTGCTCGCCGCCGGCCTGCTGGAGCGCCGGCCTTCGCCCGAGGGTTTCGAGAGCCTGCGCGTGACCGAGGCCGGCATCCAGCGGCTGGCCGAGGTGTTCAGCCAGAACAAGGCCGCGCGCACGCCGCACGAGGCCCTGGTGGAGCGCGTGGCCACGGCGATGGCGCAGGCTGGGCGGCTCAGCTGGCGCGGCCTGATGCTGCGCGTGCCGCTGCCGCGCGCGCTGCTCGGCGGCGAGCCCGCTGCGGACACCGGCGGCCCGCTGCAGGCCTGCGCTTTCGAGAGCGAGGCCAGCGCCGCGACGGCTCCCGAGCATGGCTGGTGCATGGCCTCTCCGGACGTGTTCTCGGTGCGCCACACCACCGTGGAGGCCTACCTGGAGCCCGTGGTGCACGAGATCAAGGTGAGCCGGGCCGATCTGCTGGGCGACCTGCGCAAACCCGCCAAACGCGCCGCCTACCTGGGCCTGGCCAGCGCCTGCTGGTACGTGCTGGGGCAGGACGCCAAGGGCCGCCCCATCGCCACGCCCGAGGAAGTGCCACCCGAGTGCGGCGTGATGCAGCTCGAAGGCGAGCGCCTGGTGGTGGCGCGCGAGGCGCCGCGCCGCGCGGTCGAACGCCTGCCCTTCCACGTGTGGATGGCGCTGGCGCGCAGCGGGCCGGCGGTGCGGCCGGAGGACGATCCGCAGTCGCTGCTGTGACCCGATCGGTGAAATCCCACTGGCGCGGCAGGGCCACTCTGGCGATGATGTGCGCCTGTGCTGTTTCTCGGAGACCACGATGAAAACCCTGAACGACCACCTGAGCCAGTACGCGGCCTACCACCGCGACCGCCGCAACATCGTCACGCACTTCATCGGCATTCCCATGATCGTGCTCTCGGTCGTGGTGCTGCTGGCGCGCCCGGCCTTCGACGTGGCGGGCCTGCCCCTGTCCCTGGCCACGCTGGCGGTGATCGCCGCCACGCTCTACTACCTGCGGCTGGACCTGCGCTTCGGCGTGGTGATGGGCCTGCTGCTCGCGGCCTGCCTGGCGGTGGCGCATGCCACGGCCGGCCTGTCCCCCGGCGCCTGGGCCACCTTCGGCGTGGGCCTGTTCGTGGTGGGCTGGGTGATCCAGTTCGTCGGCCACATCTTCGAAGGCCGCAAGCCGGCCTTCGTGGACGACGTCATGGGGCTGATCATCGGCCCGCTGTTCGTGGTGGCCGAGCTCGCCTTCCTGATGGGCCTGCGCCGCGAGGTGGAGGCGGTGGTCGAGTCGCGCGCGGGCCCGGTGCACGGCGGCCGCGAGCTCGCCAAGTGATCCGGCCCGAGTCGCCCGGCGACGTCGAAGCCATCCACGCCCTGACGGCGGCGGCCTTCCAGCGCGCGCCGCACACCAGCCACACCGAGCACCTCATCGTCGACGCCCTGCGCGCCGCGGGGCAGCTCGCCGTGTCGCTGGTCGATGAGCGGCAGGGCGCCGTGGTGGGCCATGTGGCGGTGTCGCCGGTGACGGTGTCGGACGGCACACGGCACTGGTTCGGCCTGGGCCCGATCTCGGTGCTGCCCGGTTACCAGGGGCTGGGCGTGGGCAGCGGGCTCATGCGCGCGGCCCTGCAGCGCCTGCGCGAGCAGGGCGCGGGTGGCTGCGTGCTGCTCGGCGAACCGGCCTTCTACGGCCGCTTCGGTTTTCGCGCCGTGCCCACGCTGCTGCTGCCGGGCGTGCCACCCGAGTATTTCCAGGCCCTGGCCTTCAACGGGCGGGTGCCGCACGGCGAGGTGAGCTACCACGAGGCCTTCGACGTGCGGCCGCCGGAAGCCGAAAACCACACGCGCTGACGGGCTGATCAGCGCGCGGCGGCGCTGAAGTTGTTTTCATGTAACTATTCAAGTTACATGAAACTCGACAGCAAGCTCTCGTCCATCCTTCACCTGCTGCTGCACATGGCGCAGAGCGAGCGGCCCATGACCTCCGAGGCCCTGGCCGCCTGCCTGCAGGGCAGCAGCCCGGTGGTGGTGCGCCGCACCCTCGCCGGCCTGCGCGAGGCCGGCTTCGTGAGCTCCGAACGGGGCCACGGCGGCGGCTGGGTGCTGGCCTGCAACCTCAAGACCGTGACCCTGCGCGACGTGTACGACGCGGTCGGCGCACCCACCGTGTTCGCCATCGGCCACCGCTCGGACAACCCCGCGTGCCTGGTGGAGCAGGCGGTCAACCAGGCGCTGTCGGGTGCGCTGCAGGAGGCCCAGGCGCTGCTGGTGCAGCGACTGGGCCGCGTGACGCTGGCCGACCTCGCGGCCGATTTCAACCGCCGTTTCGACGCCCACCCCCATGCCAGGAGCCACCATGCTCACCACCACCTCCCCGAATGACGCCATCGTGATCGGCGGCAGCTACGCCGGTCTGTCCGCCGCCCTGCAGCTCGCGCGGGCGCGCCGCCGGGTGCTCGTGATCGACGCCGGCCTGCGCCGCAACCGCTTCGCCAGCGCTTCGCACGGCTTCCTGGGCCAGGACGGCCGCGCGCCCGGCGACATCGCCGCCGAGGGCAAGGCCCAGTTGCTCGCCTACCCCAATGTGCGCTGGCTGGACGGCACCGTGGCGCGCGCCGAGGCGCAGGGCGAGGGTTTTGGCGTGGCGCTCGACGGCGGCCACACCGAGCAGGCCCGCACCCTGGTGATCGCCACCGGTGTGGTGGACGAGCTGCCCGCCATCGAAGGCCTGGCCGAGCGTTGGGGTCGAGGCGTCTTCCACTGTCCGTACTGCCACGGCTACGAGCTCGACAACGGGCGCATCGGCGTGCTGGCGGTCAGCGAGATGTCCATGCACCACGCGCTGATGTTGCCGGACTGGGGCTCGACCACGTTGTTCCTCAACGAAGCCTTCGTGCCCGACGATGCGCAGCGCGCCGCGCTGGCCGCGCGCGGTGTCGCGGTGGAAACCGGCGCGGTGGCGCGCCTGGTGGACACCGCCACGGTGGAGCTGCGCGATGGCCGCCGCTTCGCCCTGGACGGCCTGTTCACCATGGCGCGCACGCACATGGCCAGCCCGGTGGCGGCGCAGCTGGGCTGCGCCATGGACGAAGGCCCCACGGGTGCCTTCATCCGCACCGACGCGATGCAGGGCACCAGCGTGCCCGGCGTGTTCGCCTGCGGCGATGCCGCGCGCGCGGCCGGCAACGTGGCGATCTCGGTGGGCGCGGGCGCCATGGCCGGGGCCAGCGCGCACCGCACCCTGATGTTCGGCTGATTCGCACGAGATGACACCCTCCAGGGGCATCGAGGGTCCGGCTCCGCCGGCCCAAGATGCCGTCCCCCTCCCAGCCGAAGGCGCCAGAGAGGGGGACGCCGCGAAGCGGCGCAGGGGGTGCTTTACCTCCCGGGCTGCAGGCGCGTCACCCGCACCTGCACGAACGCCTCTTCGGTGGCCGCGTAGTCCCATTGCTCAATCGCGCAGGCGCGCTCGGCCGCATGCCAGCGCACCAGGTTCACCGAGTTGGGTGCGCCAGGGCGCACGCGGTGCGAGACGGCGGTGCCGGCCTGCACCGCCCACATCGGCCGCGCCAGGCCAGGCAGGGGCATCACATAGGGCAGGTGGATGTGGCCGCCCATCACCAGGTCGGCCCCAGCAGCGGCCCAGGCGTGCTGCGCGGCAGCGTGGCCGATCAGGCGGTCGGGTTCGTCCTGCGGGCGCTGCACGTCAATCGGCTGGTGCACCACCACCACGCGCAACTGGGCCGGCGTGGCCTCGGCCAGCCGCGCCGCCACGCGCGCGACCTGCGCCGCCGACACCTCACCGTTCTTGTGCCGGTGGGCGCGCGTGGTGTTCACGGCCAGCACCATGAGCCCGGTGGAGCTGAACTGCGGTTCGAGTTCGTCGCCGAAGGCCGCGCGGTGGCCCGCGTAGGGCCGCACCAGCCGGGCCCAGCCGTTGAACAGCGGGATGTCGTGGTTGCCCGGGATCACCAGCCGGGGCGCGCCCAGCTGGTCCATGAAGCGGCGCGCGGCCTCGAACTGGGGCGCGCGGGCGCGCTGGGTGATGTCGCCCGAGAGCACCACGAGGTCCGGCCGCAGCCGCTGGGCCAGCTGCACCAGGGCCCGCACCACCGGCGCCCGCTCGGTGCCGAAGTGGGGGTCCGAGACCTGCAGGATCGCGCTCAAGCGGGGGCCTCGCGGTCGGCGGGTGCCGGTTTGAGGAGGAACAGGGGCACCGGCAGCACGCGCACATCCAGCGGCGCCTTCATGCGCAGGACTTCCCCATCGACCGCGACCTTCAGGCGACGCGCGCCCGCCACCGACGGCGCGCGCACCACCATCTGCTGGAATTCGAAGTGCTCGATGTCGTCGGCCTCGCCAAGCGTGCCCATGGCGCCTTGCCACATCAGGCGCAGCAGGGCCAGGGTGCCGATGGGTTTGAGCATCACCGCCGTGACGCGGCCGTTGTCTCGCGCGCCGTCGGGGCGCTGGCCTTGCACCACGCCCACCTGCTCCAGCTGCAGGCGGTTGTTGCCCACGAACAAGGTGAGTGTCTTCACCTCGCGCTGCGCGCCGTCCAGGCCGATGCGCAGTTTCAGGCGCCGCTGCGCGCGAAACAGGGTGGCGAAGGCCGCCCAGATCGCCACCCACTGGCTGCGCCCGAATCGGTTCTTCCAGACCTCGCGGTCCTCCAGCAGGTCGGGGTACAGGCCCAGGCTCGCGTTGACCAGGAAGATGTGCTCGTTGACGGCGGCCACCTGCACCGGCTCGGGCCGCGCGCCCAGCAGTTGCGCCATGGCATCGGCCACGTCGGTGGCGATGCCGTGCGTGCGCGCGAAATAGTTGAAGGTGCCGCGCGGGATCACGCCCAGGGCGCAGCCGGCGGCGTGGGCGGCCTGGGCCACGGTGTTGATGGTGCCGTCGCCACCCACGGCCACGATGGCGGCGTTCGTTTCGCGCGCCTGTCGCGCCAGTTCGGCCGTGCGGCGCGGCAGGTCGGCCGGTTCGCACACGTGCAGCTGGCCGGGCCGGCCCGAGGCGCGCAGCGCGGCCTCGATGGTCGCTCGCGTGCCGTCGCCGTCCTGGCTGCCGGAGCGGCTGTTGATGACGAAGTGCAGCGTCGAGGCCGGATCGAAAGGGGGGGCTTCGGGCATGGATGGCCAAGGGATGGGATCGGTCCAGTGTAGCGGCGCTGGTTGAAAACCCCATGGCACAAGCCGGTCCGGCTGGCGATGATGGTGGGCATGAACGCGCCGCTGCCCACCTCCCCCGCCGCCCAACTGTTCGACCGCGTGAAGGCCGCGCTGAGCGGTGAACACCGCCAGCGCCTGCCCGGCAACTGGTCGCCCGTGGCGCGCTACCTCGACCCCGCGCGCCACCAGCGCGAACTCGCCGCGCTGCGCCGGCTGCCGCAGGCGGTGGCCGACGCGGCCGCGCTGCAGGCGAGCGGCGACTGGCTGGCGCGTTCGGTGCATGGGGTGCCGGTGCTGCTCACCCGCCGTGCCGACGGGCAGCTGCGCGCCTTCATCAACGTGTGCCGCCACCGGGGCGCGGCGCTGGTGCCCGAAGGTGCCTGTGGCCAGGGGCGCGAGCGCTTCGTGTGCCCGTACCACAGCTGGACCTACGGCAGCGACGGCGCCTGCGTCGGCCGCCCGCACGACCGCGACTTTCCCCACGCGCCCAAGGCCAGCTCCGGCCTGGTCGAGCTGCCCTGCGCGCAGCGCTTCGGCCTGGTCTGGGTGGTGGCGACGGCCTTGCCCGCGTTCGACTGGGCCGCGTACTTCGGCCCCTTGGGCGAGGAGATCGACGGCCTGGGCTTCGACGCCGCTGCGCGCGTGCAGCGCCACCGCCATTTCACCCAGGCCTCGAACTGGAAGCTGGTGCTCGACGCCAACCTGGAGAGTTACCACTTCGCCTACGCCCACCGCGAGACCATCGCCTACCTGTTCCACGACAACGTGGTGGTGCACGACCAGCTGGGCGACCACCAGCGCATCGTGCTGCCCAAGCGCAGCTTCGAGGATTTGAGCGAACCGCCCGCCACGCTGGAAGGCTTTGCGAAGACGATCAACACCATCTACTTCCTGTTTCCCTCCACCCTGCTGCTCTGGGAGGGCGACCACATCAACGCCTTCGCGCTCTCGCCCACCGACGCCGCCACCACGCAGGTGGATGGCTGGCTCATCGCGCCGCGCCAGCACCTGGCCACCCGCAGCGACAGCTACTGGCAGCGCAACTTCGACATGTTCTGGACCGCGATCGACGAGGACTTCGCGCTCGCGGCCAGCATGCAGCGTGGGCTGGACAGCGGGGCGAACCAGGCCCTGTGTTTTGGCGAGAACGAGTTCGCCTGCGAGGCCTTCCACGCCTCGGTGCAGCGCATGGCGGGCGAGGGCGCTTAGCATCGCGCCTGTCACAAAACCGGGCGCTCGCCCGTCTGGCAGGTCATGAACGATCCCACCACCACCTTCCACCGCCTGCGCCCCCGGCTGCAGGGCATCGCCTACCGCATGCTGGGCTCGCCAGCCGAAGCCGAGGAGGTGGTGCAGGACGCCTGGCTGCGCTGGCACGAGGCCGCGCACGCCGATCTGGACAGCAGCGAGGCCTGGCTGGTGACCGTGACCACGCGCCTGGCGATCGACCGCCTGCGCAGCGCCAAGGTGCAGCGCGAGCACTACATCGGCACCTGGCTGCCCGAGCCGCTGCTGGCCGATGCGCCGGTGACGCCCGAACAGCTGCTGGAGCGCGCCGACGAC
Organism: Hydrogenophaga sp. FG152; assembly: GCF_057809615.1. Lineage (NCBI taxonomy): Bacteria > Pseudomonadati > Pseudomonadota > Betaproteobacteria > Burkholderiales > Comamonadaceae > Hydrogenophaga > Hydrogenophaga sp. FG152. The sequence continues at coordinate 8,364 of NZ_JBMDKH010000003.1, forward strand.
GTGTCGGTGGCTTTTCTCGCCATGCTGGAGCGGCTCGCACCCGAGGCGCGCGCGGCCTTTCTGCTGCGCGAGGTGTTCGACGCCGACTACGGCGAGGTGGCCGAGGCCCTGGGCAAGACCGAGAGCGCCTGCCGCCAGATCGTGCACCGCGCCAAGGCGCAGCTGCAGGACGACCGGCCGCGCCACATCGTGCCGCGCGAGGCCCAGCTGCGCCTGCTGCGCGGCTTTGCCGATGCGGCCGCCACCGGGCAGTTTCACCGGCTGCAGTCGCTGCTGGCCGAGGACGCGCAACTGATCGGCGACGGCGGCGGCAAGGTGCCCAGCTTCGGCGTGCCGCTGGTGGGCGGGCGGCGCATCGCGCAGCTCTACTACGCCACGCACCGGCGCTTCGGCGAAGGCGTGCGCTTCGAGGTCGTGGTGCTCAACGGGCAGTGGGGCCTGCTGCGTTTCATCCGGGGCGGGCTGGAGTCGGCGCAGTCGTTCGTGACCGACGGCGAGCGCATCCTGCGCCTGCATGTGCAACGCAACCCCGACAAGCTCGCGCGCATCGCCGTCGCGCTGGGCCGCGACCTAGGGCCTGTTGACCCTATTTTTCCAAATGCGAATGGGTTGAAAACAGCGCCAATCGAGGCGCGCGACGACGGCCAGACTGGGGGTCTGGCCTAGGAGTGCAACGAAGAGTGGCGCTGTTTTCAACCCATTCCCTTCGGGTTGCGGCCAAAAAGGCCCTGCGCTGCGTTGCGAAGCCTCGCCGGGCCACCGGCCCGTCTGCGTTTCGCGCCTTGCGCAGGGCCTTTTTGATCCGCAACGCATCTTGGAAAAATAGGGTGAACAGGCCCTACCTGTCACAAACCCGAGGCCTTGACCGTCTTCAGAGGTGTGTTCCCCAACCCTCTGAAAGACGAAGCATGAAATCACCCCGACTCCCCTGGACCGAGATCGCACCCAAGGCCTACCAGGCCATGGCTGCCGTCGGTGCCACCACCGCCGGCTCCTCGCTCGGCACGATCCTGATCGAACTCGTGAAGACGCGCGTTTCGCAGCTCAACGGCTGCGCCTTCTGCGTGGACATGCACGTGCGCGACCTGCGCAAGCACGGCGAGCGCTGGCAGCGCATCAACAGCCTCGTGACCTGGCGCGAGACCAGCCTGTACAGCGAGCGCGAGCGTGCGGCGCTGAACTGGGCCGAATCCCTGACCCGCCTGGCGGAGCACCACGCTGACCGCGACGCGGATTTCGCGCAGTTGCAGCACCAGCTCAGCGACCAGGAAATCGTCGAGCTGTGCTGGACCATCGCCCAGATCAATGCCTGGAACCGCATGGCCGTGGGCATGCACGCACCCGTCCCCGAGAAGGAGATCGCATGAACATCGTGGTCATCGGAGGCAGCGGCCTCATCGGAAAGCAACTCACCGCCCTGCTGCGCCAGGCCGGCCATGCGGTGACGGCGGCCTCGCCGTCGTCGGGCGTCAACGCCGTCACGGGCGAGGGCCTGAGCGAGGCCCTGGCCGGTGCGCAGGTGGTGGTGGACGTCAGCAACTCGCCATCGTTCGAGGACGAGGCAGTGATGCACTTCTTCCGCGCCTCCACCCGCAACCTGCTGGACGTCAGCGCGCGCGCCGGCGTGGGGCACTTCGTCGCCCTGTCGGTGGTGGGTTCGGAGCGCGTGCCGGCGAGCGGCTATTTCCGTGCCAAGGTGGCGCAGGAAGCGCTGATCCAGGCCGGGCCGGTGCCCTACACCCTTGTGCGCGCCACCCAGTTCCACGAGTTCCTGATGCCGATCGCCCAGGCGGCCACCGAAGGCCAGACCGTGCGCCTGCCCTCGGCGCCGTTGCGGCCCATCGCGGCGAGCGACGTGGCCGTGGCGCTGGCGGACGTGGCGGTGCAGGCACCGCTCAACGGCACCTGCGAAGTGGCGGGGCCCGAAGCCGTGCCGCTGGACCAGCTCGTCCGCCAGGTGTTCCAGGCGCGCCAGGATCGGCGCGAGGTGGTGTCGGACCCCAGGGCCACGTATTTCGGTTCGCCGCTGGAGGGCAACGCCCTCATTCCCGGCCCCAACGCGCGCATCGGGAAGGTCTCTCTGGCGCAGTGGCTGGCCTCCTAGCGGGGCCCGGTGGTCGGGCCCAGCGCCCTGCGATGGCGCCGCGTGTACGCTCTCGCCCATGCACCTGATCCAGACCCTCGATGCGGGCGTGCTTGAGCTGCGCCTGAACCGGCCCGAACGCCTCAATGCCCTCACGCTCGCGCTCGCGCGCGACCTGCTGGCGGCGGTGCAGGCCGGCGTGGCCGACCCGGCAGTGCGGGTCATCCTGCTCAGCGGCGAAGGCCGCGCTTTCTGCGCCGGCAAGGACCGCGACGACCCGCCCACCCCCGCCTTCGTCGAGACCCTGCAGGCCCTGGCCTCGCTGCTCGTGCGCTGCCCCCAGCCGGTGGTGATTGCGGTGCAGGGCTGGGTGGTGGGCGCGGGGGTCGAGCTCATGCTCAACGGAGACCTTGCCGTGGCCGCGCGCGGTGCGCGCTTCGCGCTGCCCGAGGTGCAGGTGGGCCTGTTCGGCACCGGCGGCGTGGCCGCGCTGCTGCCGCGCCTGGTCGGGCTGCAGAAGGCCAAGGGCCTGCTGATGCTGGGGCAGGAGCTGGCCGCCGTGGATGCCGAGCGCTGGGGCCTGGTGTGGCAGGTGGTGGAGGACAGCGCATTGCAGGCCCAGGCGCGCGAGCTGGCGCAACAGCTCGCGCGCAGCAGCCCGGCGCTGCTGGCGGAAGTCAAGCAACTGGTGCACCGCGAGCAGCTGGGCGACTTCGGCGCGTCGCTGGCGCGCGAGACCGCCGTCCACCAGCGGTTGAACCCCTTGGCGGACGCGGTCACCGGCCCCGGCGACCAGCGGACCTGAGGCCGGCTCTGCACAATGCCGGGCATGACCACCCCGGCACCCGAACCCCGCTTCTTCCAGCCCGTTCCCCTCGACAAGGCCTACCGCCTCATCAACCACGGCCCCACCGTGCTCGTGTCCTCGGCCCACGCGGGTGAGGTCAACGTGATGTCGGCCGCCTGGGCCTGCGCGCTGGATTTTTCACCGCCCAAGGTGACGGTGGTGATCGACAAGGCCACGCGCACGCGCGCGCTGGTGGAGGGCAGCGGCACTTTTGCGCTGTGCGTGCCGTCGGTCGGCCTGGCCGCGCTCACGCTTGGCGTGGGCACCGACAGCGCACTCACCGTGCCGGACAAGCTCGCGCGCCACGGGGTGAAGACCTTCCACGCCCCCGGGCACGAGGCCGTGCCGCTGGTGGAAGGCTGCGTGGCCTGGCTGGTGTGCCGGCTGATGCCCGAACCGCACAACCAGACCACCTACGACCTGTTCATCGGCGAGGTGGTGGGTGCCTGGGCGGACGAGCGGGTGTTCCGCGCAGGGCGCTGGCACTTCGATGGCGCGCCCGATCATCTGCGCACCCTGCACTACGTGGCCGGGGGGCAGTTCTACGCAACGGGCGCGTCGCTGCAGGTGGGCAGCGGCTGAGGCCCGCAGGCCTTCGCCTCAGTAGTGCGGCGGCAGCTCGTCGCGCAGGTTGCGCACGGCGGGTGCGGCGTCTGGCCCGCCCTGCTGGCGCAGGCGGCCGACCTCGCGCAGCAGCAGGTCGATCTGTTCCTGCTGGCGCGCCACCAGCTGGTTGAGCGTGTCGAGCAGGTCGTCGGCGTAGCTGGCCTTGATTTCGAGTTCGGTCAGGCGCTGCTCGGTGTCGGCGCCCAGGACGGGGACGGGGGAGGTCGTGGTCATGCCCCTATTGGACGACAAGAACGGGAAGGACAGGGCCGTGGCGCAAAAGCCACTGTGTGTCATCGCACAGACGTTGGAAAGCGGGCGAGCCACCCTCGAAGGCATCCAAGCGCCTTGTGCGCACCCCACCTGGAGGAGCCCCATGGCCGATGTCCGCCCGTTCACCGAAACGCCCGTCTCAACCTGGTTCAACGACACTGTGGTCGAACTGCCTGCACCGCCGCAACAGGCTGATGGCATGCCACCGTGCCATTGGATGGCCACCGCCTCGGCCTTCGCCGACACCGGCGGCCTGATCAGCGGCGACGAACTGGCCACGCGCATCCGGGAGCAGTGCCTGCTGGACACGAGCCTGCGGGTGAGCGAGCCGGTGTCGCTCGTGGCCCGCTGGATCGTGTCGCGCTCGGTGGTGTCGATCGACAGCCCGTGGGGCCACCTGCTGCCCATGTTCCAGTTCGATCTGCCGCGCGCCTCGCTGCAACCCGGGGTGGCCGTCGTGCTGGCGGAACTGCGCGATGTGCTGGAAGGCGCGGAGCTGGCGCTGTGGTTCGTGACCCCCAACGAATGGCTGCACGGCGAGCGGCCGGCCCTGGCCATGCAGACCACCCTGCAGGCCGTGCGGTACGCCGCCCGCGCCGACCGCTACGTGGCGCTCGGCGGCTGAGCCTGACCGCATTTGGTGCCCGCGTGCGGCCGGTATGTGCCCCCGGCATGTCGCTGCGTGCCTTGTTCCAGACCCCAGCGCATGGCCTGCGGCATTCTCGGATGTCCTCGCGCACCACCCCGCACGGGACCATCTACCAGGGGAATTCCATGGCCGACCTCTACCTGCCCACCGCCGCTCCGATGAAGCGCTGTCAGATGGCGCCGCCACCCGCCGCGAGCGAGCCGCACCGGTGGATGTCCATTGCCGCGGCGTTCGCCGACACGGGGGGACTGGTCAGCGGTGACGAGCTGGCCGACCTGATCCGGCAGCAGGCGCTGCGCGACGCCCAACTGCAGATCTCCCAGCCGGTCTCGCTGGTGGCGCGCTGGATCGTCTCGGGCATGGCGGTGGCCATGGACAGCCCCTGGGGCATCGTGCTGCCCCTGTTCCAGTTCGACCTGGAACGCGCCATGGTGCACCCGGAGGTGCCGATGGTGTGCGCGGAATTGGGGGGTGTGCTGCAGGGCCCGGAACTCGGGCTCTGGTTCGTGACCCCCAACGAATGGCTCGAAGGCGAACGGCCCGCGTTGGCCCTGCGGACCCGTCTGACGGAAGTCCGGCGCGCCGCCCGCCACGTGGCGGACAGCGCCTGACGCGGCGACCCGCCCTCAGAGGCGCGGTTCGCCGTTCTCGTTGACCAGGATGGTGCGCCCTGGAGGGGAGCTCATCTGCACGTGGTGCTGCACGCCACGGAAGGTGTAGCTCACGTCCCAGTACTCGGGCGCGCTGTCGCTGCTCACGTTGGAGCAGCGCTGCACCTCCTGCGTCTGCGGGTTGTTGCGGCCCACGTTGGAGCCCACGGCCACACCCGCCACCGCGCCACCCACGGTGGCGATGTCGCGCCCGGAACCGCCGCCGATCTGGTGGCCCAGAATGCCGCCGATGACACCGCCGACGATCGCGCCCGGCACGCTGCGCCGGCGCTCGACTTCCTCGCGCTCGATCCAGCAGCGCTGCCCACCGCCGTAGATGGCGCGCGAGGCGCTCACCGGCACCTCGTACAGGGTTTCCGACTCGCGGCGCCGGTAGTCGCGCACCACCGCCTGGCCCGGGGCGGGCGACTGGTACACCGGTGAAGGGTAGGCCTGGGAACTCACGGGCGGGCGGGAGCCGCAGCCGGCGAGGCCCAGCACAGCCACCGCTGCCAGCAGGGCATGGCGGTGAGAAACGGGGAATGGGATAGGAAAGAGGTTCATGGTCGCTCCTTGTGGGACAGGTTCATGCGGTCCAATGTGCCTCTCGCCCCGGGGGCGGGTCTGTGCGCCAGGACACCGACGTGGAGGTGGCCCTGGGCTCACTGGAAAACGGCCTGTGTGCTAAAACGGAACGCACCATGAACGACGCCCGAGTGATCGCCGTCCACCGGAGCCGCCTGCACCACTTCTCCAAGGAGCGGGTGCATGCGATCACCCTGCTCGAGGGCTTGGGCGTGCAGGGCGATGCGCACTGCGGGGCGACGGTGCAGCACCTCTCGCGCGTGGCGCGCGATCCCAGCCAGCCCAACCTGCGCCAGGTGCACCTGCTGCAGGCCGAGTTGTTTATCGCCCTGGCCCACCAGGGGCACACGGTGCACCCCGGCGATCTGGGCGAGAACATCACCACCGAAGGCATCGATCTGCTGGAGCTGTCCACCGGCACCGAACTGCAGCTGGGGGCCCAGGCGCGGGTGCGCATTACCGGTTTGCGCAACCCCTGCGTGCAGATCGATCGTTTCCAGCCCGGCCTGCTGGCCGCAGTGCTCGGCCACACGGCCGATGGGGAGCTGGTGCGCAAGGCCGGGGTGATGGCGGTGGTGCTGCACGGCGGCGAGGTCTCCGCGCAGGACCGCATCCGGGTGCTGCGGGCCACCGTCCCGCACGTGCCGCTGCGACCGGTCTAGTTCAGGCGTCTGTGTCGCGCGCCAGCGCGGCCGTCCATTCGGCCACCGCCGCGTCCAGATCGGGCGCGGCCATGAGGGCGCGCACCACCCCCACCGAACGCACGCCACTCTTCAGCACCTCGGGCAGGTTGCCGAGGTCGATGCCGCCGATCGCCATGTGCGTGACCCCGCGCAGCAGGGGCGCGTAGGCGCGCAGGCGGCCCGTGCCCTGGGGTGCGGTGGCCATCTGCTTGAGCGTGGTGGGAAACACCGCGCCCATGGCGATGTAGCTCGGGTTGTGGCGGTCGGCGATCAGCATCTCGGCGTAGCCGTGCGTGCTCAGGCCCAGGCGCAGGCCGGCGCGCCGGATGGCCGCCAGGTCTTCGGGGGCCATGGCCTGCAGGTCTTCCTGGCCCAGGTGAACGCCATAAGCGCCAGCCTCGATGGCCTCCTGCCAGTGGTCGTTGATGAACAGCAGCGCGCCCGTGCCCTGCACGCCGGCCACGGCGGCGCGGATCTCGGCGCGGATGGCTTGCGCGTCGCCGGACTTGAAGCGCAACTGCACCGTGGGCACGCCTGCGCGCGCCATGCGCACCGTCCAGTCCGCATCGGGCATCACGGCGTAGAGACCGAGCTCGGGTGGGCAGGCCGCGAAGGCGTGCTCGCGCGGGAAGGGCGCCATGTCGAAGTCGGCCGGCTCGTCGGGCCAATGGGAGGCGTCGAAAAGGCCGGTGCGCCGCGTGCGGGTGGACCAGGCGCGCGCCACGCAGACGGCGTCGATGTCGATGAAGCCGAGTTCGTGCGCGGCCTGCAGCGCGGCGACGAACACCGGGTCGTCGGAGGCGGGCGCGGGCGGCACGGCATGCGGGGCCAGGGGCAGGGCCAGCGTGGCGCGGTGGGCGTCCACGATGGCCTGGACCATCGCTTCGGTGGAGGTGATCGTGGTGCTCATGTGAAATCTCCGTGCAGCGCACTGCGGTGCGAGCTTGTCGGGGAGCGGCCCTGCGCTGCGCTCATGAACCGTGGTGCCAGAACGGGGTGCCCATCACGGGCGTGCTCGGCTGCGCACTGGCCTGGGGCTGCATGGCGCCCGAGCGGTAGGCGGCGCGGCCGGCGCGCACGGCGTCGGCGAAGGCGCCGGCCATGTCCACCGGCGACTGCGCGAGCGCCACGGCGGTGTTGAGCAGCACGGCGTCGAAGCCCCACTCCATCACGGTGCAGGCGTGCGAGGGCAGGCCCAGGCCGGCGTCCACGATCAGCGGCACGCTCAGGCGCTCGCGCAGCAGGCGCATGGCGTAGGGGTTGACCGGGCCCTGGCCCGTGCCGATGGGCGCGGCCCAGGGCATCACGGCCTGGCAGCCCACGTCCACCAGGCGCTGGCACAGCACCAGGTCTTCGGTGCAGTAGGGCAGCACCTTGAAGCCGTCGTTGATCAGCTGGCGCGCGCAGTCCACCAGGTTGAGCGTGTCGGGCTGCAGGCTGTAGTCGTCGCCGATGAGTTCGAGCTTGATCCAGGGCGTGTTGAACACCTCGCGCGCCATCTGCGCGGTGGTGATCACCTCTTGCGTGGTGTGGCAGCCGGCGGTGTTGGGCAGCACCGGCACGGCCAGTTCCTGCAGCAGCTTCCAGAACGCCGCGCCGGCCTCGGGCTGCGCGGCGCCCTGGCGCCGCAGCGAGGCGGTGAGCATGGCGGGCTGTGAGCGCTTCACCGCAGCTTCGAGTGTGGCGGGCGAGGGGTAGCGGGAGGTGCCCAGCAGCAGGCGCCCGGCGAAGGTCTCGCCGTAGAGCACCAGCGGGTCTTCCTGGGCGAGCGGTGGGGTGTTCATGTCCATGGCGGTGTGTCCTCAGCCCCCGGTGATGGGGGCGATGATTTCGATGCGGTCGCCGTCGTTGAGTCGGTGCTGGGCGTAACCCGTGCGGGGCACGAACTGCAGGTTGACGGCGGCGGCGAACACGGCGGGCGGCTCCCAGACGAGCAGCGCGTCGGCCAGCGTGGCGCCTTCGGGCAGTTCGCGGGTTTCCTGGTTGATGATCACGTTCATGCGAGGTTCCGTTCGTTCAGCGGATGACCGCCAGCCCAAGGGCGTCGGCCAGCGGCGAGTGGCCCTGGTCCACCACTTCGAGCGCGGCGTCCAGCACGGCCGGCGCGATCATGAAGCCATGGCGGTACAGGCCATTGATCGCCATTCTGCGCGGTCCGGTGAGGCGCAGCGCGGGCAGGTTGTCGGGCAGGGTGGGGCGCAACTGCACGCCCAGCTCGACGATGCGCGCTTCGCCGAAGCCCGGGTGGACGGTGTAGGCCGCGCTCAGCAGCTCCAGCGTGGAGCGCACGCTGGCGGGCGAGAGGTCGTCGGACTCGATCTCGGTCGCGCCGATCACGAACAGGCCGTCCTGCTTGGGCGCGATGTACAGGGGGTAGCGCGGGTGCACCAGGCGCGTGGGGCGCGACAGGCTCACGCCCGGCGCATGGATGCGCGCGACCTCGCCGCGCACCCCGCGCAAGGCGGGCCACTGCGGCTGCGCGCCCAGACCCCGGCAGTCGAAGAGCCAGGCATCGGGCCCCGGGTCCACCTCGTCGGGCGTGCGCGCCGTGTGCCAGCGCACCGCGACGCCCAGCACCTGCATCTGGTGCGCGAGCGCGGCGAGCAGCTCGCGGTTGTCGAGCTGGCCTTCGTCGGGCAGGTACAGGCCTTGCGCGAAGCGGTGGGCCAGGGCTGGCTCCAGCGCGGTGAGCGCGGCGCCGTCCAGGCGCTGCGCCTGCGGCAGCGAGGGCAGGGCGGCGCTGGTGCGCGCGAGCTGGCCGGCGAAGCGCTCGGCCTCGGCCGCGTCCTGCCGGTGCCAGAGCACCAGCGTGCCGCTCTGCTGGAAGAACACGGGGCGTTCGAGCGTGGCCAGCAGCTGCGGCCAGCGCGCGAGTGCGTGCTGGCCCATGCGGACCACGTTGAGTTCGGTGACGGCCGATTCGGCCAGCGGCGCGAGCATGGCGGCGGCCACGCGCGCGGCGGCGTGCGCGGCCTCGGGGCCGCCCGCGTCGATCACTTCGACGCGGTGTCCGCGCTGCGCCAATGCGCAGGCCAGCAGCCGGCCCATCAGGCCGGCGCCGAGCACCACCGCGTCGGGTTTGGAGGATGCGTTCATGTCAAAGAGGGACTGGAGGAGCGAGGTATGAATCCAGAGCACCCGAGGATCCGGCTTTGCCGGGCCCAGGGTGCGCCCCCTTCGCGCTGCGGAGGGGGAGCGGCGCAGCCGCGCGGGGGGTGTCTCTAGAATCCCTGCCATGAGCAACGAAGCGCAACGTTACACCCGCGTCCTCTCCATCGCCGGCTCCGACAGCGGCGGGGGCGCCGGCATCCAGGCCGACCTCAAGACCTTCGCGGCCCTGGGCTGCTACGGCATGACGGCCATCACCGCGCTGACCGCGCAGAACACGCTGGGCGTGAGCGGCATCCACGGCGTGCCGCCCGAAATGCTCAAGGCGCAGCTGAGCGCGGTGCTCGACGACATCGGGGTGGATGCGGTGAAGATCGGCATGCTGCACGCGCCCGAGATCGTGCGCACCGTGGCCTGGGCGCTGCGGCACTATGAGGTGAAGCAGGTGGTGCTCGACCCGGTGATGGTGGCCACCAGCGGCGACCGCCTGATCGCGCCCGACACGGTGCAGGTGCTGGTGGACGAGCTGTTCCCGCTGGCCACGGTGGTCACGCCCAACCTGGACGAGGCCGCGCTGTTGCTGGGCCGGCCGATTGCCCATGCGGATGAACTCGACGCCGCCGCGCGCGACCTGCTCGCGCTGGGGGCCAAGGCGGTGCTGCTCAAGGGCGGCCACCTGCCGGGCGACGAGGTCGCCGACCTGCTGGTGAGCGGCGACGGGCCCGCGCAACGCCTGGCCTCGCCGCGCATCGCAAGCCGCAACACGCACGGCACGGGCTGCACGCTGTCGTCGGCCATCGCGGCCTACCTCGCGCTGGGCAACCCGCTGGACCAGGCGGTGGCCAAGGCGCGCAGCTACATCCTGCAGGCCATCGCCATGGGCGCCAATGTGTACACCGGCGCCGGTCACGGGCCGCTCAACCACGGCCACGCACCGCTCGCGCTGCACAAGCGGCCCCGGGGCTGAGGCGAAGCGGCGCGACGGCATGCGGTTCAGGCCCGTGCCGGGCTGAGCCCGCCGGCATTGCGCGGCCGCGAGAGCGCGGCGAGCACGAAGGTCAGCGCCAGCGTGGGCAGGGCCGAACCGAGTTGCGGCGCGAACTTCGCGAGCAGGTGGTAGCAGGCGATGCCCAGCACCCACAGCGCGGCGGCGCTCCAGTCCACCGTGCGGGCCGGGCCCGTGGCCACCCCGGTGCCCAGGCGGCCCAGGATCACACCGTAGAGCGGCACGAACACCGAGCTGAGCAGCAGCAGGAAGGGCTCCAGCGTGTGCATGGGCAGCAGCAGCGCCAGGCCGGTGCAGACCACGGCGAAACCCAGGCCGGCGGCGCGGATGCTCCAGCGCGGGCGCAGGCTGTGCACCGAGACCGCGCCCGAGTGCGCGTCGCCGTAGGCGTTGTCCATTTCGTCGAGCAGGATCAGGCCAAGCGCGATCAGGCCGCCCTGCGCGAGCAGCAGCGCGCCCACGAGGTTGGTGCCCGGCTCCACCGTGCTGACCACCAGCACGCCCAGCGCGTAGCACCAGATGTTGGCCAGCGCATAGCCCAGCCAGGTGCCGCCCAGCGTGGTGGCCGTGCGCTTGCCATGGCGCGCGTAGTCGGCCACCAGGGGCAGCCAGGAGACCGGCATTGCGATCACCAGGTCCATGGCCGAGAACAGGCCCATGCCACCAGCGCCGGGCCGGTTCCAGAAGCCTTCGAAACCCTGCGCCTGCAGGCGCGTGCCGAACTGCCAGGTAAGCCAGGCCAGCGAGGCGATCACCAGCGGCAGGCCGAAGCGGCTCACGAAGCGGCGCACCAGCGTGAGCATGGAGCCGGCCATGAGCGCGGTGAGCACGCCGCCCCACAGCAGGGTGGCCAGCAGTTTGCCACCGGTGCCGTCAAGCAGGCCGCCGGGTTCGGCGCCCAGCGCCTGCTTCAGGATGGCGACCGTGCCTTCCTGCATGATGACCAGTTCGAAGGTGGTCCAGCCGACCAGTTGCGCGATGTTGAGCAGCACCGGCAGGCGCGCGAAGGCGCTGCCGTAAGTGGCGTGCATCAGGCCAGCGCTGGACAGGCCGGTCTGGCAGCCCAGGCGCGCCGTCCAGGCCAGCAGGCCGGCGCCGATGATCGAGCCCAGCACGATGGCGATGACCGCGTCGCGCGTGCCCACGGCGGGCACGAGGTAGGCGCCGATCTGCATGACCAGCAGGCCCGTGCCCAGGCTGAACCAGAGGGCGGCGTGTTCGTGGAAGTGGAAGACCCGGTTGCCTTGCGGCACGGGGGTCAGGGCCTGGTTGGCCGGGGACGGGGTCATCGACATGGAAACGCTCCAAGCAGTGTTGAAGCAGGTGGGCTGGGCCGGGTGCCCTGCAGCGAGGCTGGGATCTTCGGCCTGCTTCCCTGCGCGAGGATTACCTCAATCAGGTTCAAAGGGACTCTCTCAGTCGCACCCGGGCAGAAAACCCGGGGCAACACCCCTAGCGGATGCGCCAGCAACGGCGCGGGACGAAGTATACGGCTCAGGCCCCGACGGCCTGGGGAATCCACTGCATGACCTGGTCGAGCGCCACCTGGGGCGTGTCCAGGTGCCCGCCCGGAACTTCCAGCAGTTGGGTCTTCGGGTTCGTCGGCAGTTTGTCGACATAGTAGGCGCGCACCCGGGTGAACAAGGGGTCCTTTTCCCCAACGGCGGTGAGCACGGGCAGGCTCGGCGGCAGCTTCGGTGCGGTCACGCCCATGTCGGCGTCCGACTCGGGGTCGAAGTACGAGAGGAAATTCTTCGCGGTGGTGACGACTGGCTGCTGTCGGCCCTGGTTGATGTCCAGGAAGCGCTGGCTTTCCTCGCCTTTGCCAGCGGCCACCAGCTCTCGCGCGGTGTGGATGCTGTCGCGCACCGGCGTGAGGCTGGGCGACGTGAAATAGCCCTGTGGCACGTGGCCCGGCGCCAGCAGCACCAGCGCATGCGCAGTGCCGCCGCGCGCGGCATGGCTCATGGCGGCCGGCACGCCCATGCTGTGGCCCATGAGCACGATGCGCGTGGCGCCCTGGTCCTGCAGGGCTTTCACGTGCTGGGCGATCTCGGCCATGGCGCCGTCCCAGTGGCCTTGCAGGTAGCGGTTGCGCGACCAGGGCATGTCGGGCAGTGAGACGAGCCAGCCCTGTTTTTCCATTGCGGCCTTCACGGGCGCGTACTGCGGACTGGCGGGACCGCCCGGGTTCTTGCCATGCAGCATCAGCACCCCGATGCGCTCGGCCGCCAGGGCGGGCCGCGCGAACAGGGGGAACAAGGCGAGCGAAGCGAAGGAACGGCGTTTCATGGAACTCCTCGGTGGACAACGGACAAGAAAAAGCCCCGCGAGCGGGGCTTTCACGAAGCCGGGGCTCAGGCCAGCGAGTCGGCCCAGATGTTGCGCGCCCAGGCCATGGCGTACTGGCCTTCGAGCTCGCTCGCCGCGCTGGACAGGCCGCCCGAGCCGGGCACCGTCAGCATGGTCTTCTGCGCCGCGTCGTACTTGTGCACGCTGGCCACGTGCACCACGTCGGTGGCGGTGACGAAGCTGTAGCAGGTGTTGGCGTAGATCGGCAGCGAGGGCGCTTCCTTGCCCTGCAGCAGCGAGACCACGGCGGCCGCACAGGTCTTGCCGTGCTGGTTGGCCATGTGGCCCGACTTGGGCATGCCGGGAGCGATCTGGATCGCGTCGCCGAGCACGTGGATGTTCTTCGCGGCCTTGGACTCGAAGGTCAGGAAGTCCACCTCGCACCAGCGCGCGTTGGCGGTGGCCAGGCCGGTCTTCACGGCGATGTCGCCCGCGCGCTGCGTGGGCAGCACGTTGGCCACGCCGGCCTTGAAGTCGTCGTTGAACTCGAACTTCAGCGTGTTGGTGGCGGCGTCCACGTCCACCAGCTTGTGCTTGGGGCGGTACTCGATCAGGCCCTTGTAGTGCTCGTCCCAGGCCTTCATGAACAGGCCCTTCTTCGAGGTGATGTCGTCGTTGGCGTCGAAGATGACCACCTTGCTTTTCGGCTTGGCCTTCTTGAAGTAGCTCGCCACCATGCAGGCGCGCTCGTAGGGGCCGGGGGGGCAGCGGTAGGGTGCGAGCGGGATGGACAACGCGTACACGCCGCCATCGGGCATCGCCTCGAGCTGCTGGCGCAACGCCAGCGTCTGCGGGCCGGCCTTCCAGGCGTGCAGCACCTTGTCGGTCGCGCCGGGCTTGGCCATGCCGGGCAAGGTGTCCATCATGAAGTCGATGCCGGGCGAGAGGATCAGGCGGTCGTAGGGCAGCTCGCCGCCGCTGGCCAGCTTGACGGTGCGCTTGGCCGGGTCGATGCTGGCCACCCTGTCGCGCACCACCTTCACGCCGTGGCGCTTGCTCAGGTTGTCGTAGGGCGTGGTGATGTCGGCCATGGTCTTGTGGCCGCCGAGCACGAGGTTGGAGATGGGGCAGGAGACGAAGGCCGCGTTGGGCTCGACCAGGGTCACGTCGATGCCGTAGTCGGAGAACAGGCGCACGTACTTGGCGGCGGTGGCGCCACCGTAGCCGCCACCGACCACGACGACCTTGGCGCCGCTGCCGGTGGTGGCGCAGCCACCCATGAGACCCAGGCTGGCGACGGCCGAACCGGCCCCCAGCGTTTGAACGAATTGACGGCGTTTCATGGTGGGGCTCCTTATTTCTTCTGGGCGGCGAAATAACCGGCGATGTCGCCCAGCTGCTCGTCGGTGTAGCCCTTGGCGAGCTGGTGCATGATGGTCGCGGGCCGCTTGCCGGCCTTGAAGTCCAGCAGCTTCTGCAGCAGATCGTCCTTGCCCTGGCCGGCCAGCGAGATGGCGCCGGGCTGCGCGCGGCCATCGGTGCCATGGCAGTTGGCGCAGGCCGCGGCCCACACCTTGATCTGATTGACCTGGGCCTGAGCCCCCATGGCCGCGGCGCAGAGCACGCCCGCCGCCAGCCATTTCATCGTTTTCACCATCGTGGTCTCCTGTGGGGTGTCGAAACGTAAGTGCATCCAAAAATGTAGCAGACGGGCCTTGCGGTGCCTAACTATCCGTAAGTACGCATATTTCGATGGTTCATGCTAGCAGCGGGGCAGGGCGGTGCTCACGGTGTTAACCCTCAGCGGTACGGGTTTATACTAATCCGAATATCAGCAATCACTCATATATTCCCTCATCCCAGGCGACAGGCCATCGCCCACCCACAAGGAATCCCACCGTGTCAACAGACCTGAGTGACGTCATCGGGCGCGTGCTGCCCGCCCCGGAAAACCACCTGAGCACCGAGAAGCTGGAGCAGGCGCGCAAGGCGCGCCGCAGCTTCATGGGCAAGGCCCTCGCCATGGGCGCGGGCGCCGTGACCAGCGCCGCCGCCTCCACGCGCGCCCTGGCCGCCGAAGGCGAAGACGCCATCCTCAAGCTGCCCGCGCACAGCACCGGCCTGGGCCAGCCCGTGGCCACGCTGGGCTACGGCCTGCCCAGCAAGTGGGAAGGCAACCTGCAGCGACGCCAGAGCCCGGGCCTCACGCGCGTGCCCCAGGCTTCGGTGAGCTTCACCCCGCTGCAGGGCCTGTTCGGCATCATCACCCCGAGCGGCCTGCACTTCGAGCGCCACCACCAGGGCTGGTGGGACATCGATCCCTCCCAGCACCGCCTGATGGTCAACGGCCTGGTCAAGCGCGAACGCGTCTTCACCATGGACGACCTGATGCGCCTGCCCAGCGTCTCGCGCATCCACTTCATCGAATGCGGCGCCAACTCCGCGCCGGAGTGGGGCAACGTGGCGCTGCCTTCGGTGCAGTACACGCACGGCATGGTGAGCTGTTCCGAATTCACCGGTGTGCTGCTCTCCACGCTGCTGGAGATGTGCGGCTACGACAAGAAGAACGGCAAGTACGTGCTGGCTGAGGGCGCCGACGGCTCGTCAATGACGCGCACCATCGACATCGACCGTGCGATGGACGACTGCCTCGTGGCCTGGGCCATGAACGGCGAGATGCTGCGCCCCGAGAACGGCTACCCGCTGCGCCTGGTGGTGCCGGGCATCCAGGGCGTGAGCTGGGTGAAGTACCTGCGCCGCCTGGAGGTGGGGGACCAGAAATGGGCCACCAAGGACGAGGCCGTGCACTACATCGACCACATGCCCGACGGCACGCACCGCCAGTACACCGGCATCCAGGAGTGCAAGAGCGTGATCACCACGCCCTCGGGCAGCCAGACGCTGCTGGACAAGGGTTACTACAACATCACCGGCCTGGCCTGGTCGGGCCGCGGCACCGTCAAGCGCGTGGACGTGAGCACCGACGGCGGGCGCAACTGGCGCACCGCGCGGCTGGAAGGCCCGCTGCTGCCCAAGGCGCTGACGCGTTTCAACATCGACTGGGTGTGGGACGGCAAGCCCGCCGTGCTGCAGAGCCGCGCCATCGACAGCACCGGCTACGTACAACCCAAGATCAACCAACTGCGCGCCGTGCGCGGAACGCGCTCGATCTACCACCAGAACGCCATCCAGTCATGGCGGGTCGCTGAAAACGGCGAAGTCTCCAACGTCCAGGTGTATTGATATGAACCACCCCCGCCGCGCTTCGCGCGACCCCCTCAAGGGGGCAACACCTGCGGCCCGGCAGAGCCGGTTCCGCGGTGTTTCTGGAACTTTCCTCGCTTCGCTCGTCATCGGTTTCTCCGGCAGCGCGCTGGCTCAGACGAAGCCCTGGCACGACCTGGGCCGGGACGCAACCAAGGCCGAGGTGAAGGCCTGGGACATCGACGTGCGCCCGGACTTCAAGGGCCTGCCCAAGGGCGCGGGCTCGGTGGCCCTGGGCGAGCAAGTGTGGGAAGCGCAATGCGCGTCCTGCCACGGCAGCTTCGGCGAATCGAACGAGGTGTTCACCCCCATCGTGGGTGGCACGACCAAGGCCGACATCGAGCGCGGCCGGGTGAAGAACCTCGAGCCCGGCAGCATCTTCCCCCAGAAGACCACCATGATGAAGGTGGCCACGCTCTCCACGCTGTGGGACTACATCAACCGCGCCATGCCCTGGAACGCGCCCAAGACGCTCAAGACCGACGAGGTCTACGCCGTCACGGCCTACCTGCTGAGCCTGGCCGAGGTGGTGCCGGCCGATTTCACGCTGAGCGACCAGAACATCGCCGAGGTGCAGAAGCGCATGCCCAACCGCAACGGCATGGTGTTCCACGAGCCGCTGTGGAAGCTCGAAGGCAAGGGCGACGTGAAAAACGTGGCTTGCATGAAGGATTGCCCGGTCGAGGCGACCATCCGCTCCTCGCTGCCGGACTTCGCGCGCGATGCGCACGGCAACATCCAGGAGCAGAACCGCGTGATCGGCCCGGTGCGCGGCGCCGACACCACCAAGCCGCCGCCCAAGGGGCCGGTGGGCAGTGGGCCGGCGCCTGCCGCCGTGGTGGTCGCGGCCGCCCCGGCGGTGAAAGACCCCAAGGCCCTGCTCGGCGCCAACAGCTGCACCGCCTGCCACGGCATGAGCAACAAGATCGTAGGCCCGGGCTTCACCGAGATCCTCGCGAAGCACAAGGGCAAGGCCGATCTGGAGTCCTACCTGATGGGCAAGATCCAGGGCGGCAGCTCGGGCGTGTACGGCGCCGTGCCCATGCCCCCGCAGCCCCAGCTCAGCGAAGCCGACGCGCGCTCGATCGCGCAGTGGATCGTCAACGGCGCGAAGTGAAGGCCATTGGGCGCCCGGGAAGCGGCCTTTCGGCGACGAAAGGTATGCTTCTAAATATTTGCATTTACTCGTAAACCCCATTCCCCCCACGACAAGGAGACCGTACGCTATGTCCATGAAATCGATCCTGCTGTGCCTGGCAGCATCCGGCGCGCTTTGGAGCGCGGGTGCCCACGCCCAGGACGCCGCTGCCGCCAAGGCGCTGGCGACCAAGAGCGCCTGCATGGCCTGCCACGCGGTGGACAAGAAGCTGGTGGGCCCGGCCTTCAAGGACGTGGCCGCCAAGCACAAGGGACAGGCGGGTGCGCTGGACGCCGTGGCGGCGCGCATCAAGTCGGGTGGTTCAGGGGCCTACGGCCCGGTGCCCATGCCCCCACAACCGAATCTGAAGGACGACGAGCTCAAACTGCTTGCCGGCTGGATCCTTGCTGGGGCCCCCCAGTAAACTCACCGCGTTTTTTCATTCTCACCAGGAGCTCCCCATGAACAACTCACGCCGAGTCGCCCTCAAGACCACCGGAGCCTTCGCCACGCTCGTGTCGCTGGGTCTCATCACCCAAAGCCAGGCGCAAGCTGCCGTGGACCGCGCCGGCTTCGAAGTGAAGACCCTGGCCGAGGCACTCAAGGCCGTGGGCGGCACGCCCGCCAACAGCGACCAGGTCACCGTGGTTGCACCCGACATCGCCGAGAACGGCGCCGTGGTGCCCGTGGGCGCCACCAGCAAGCTGCCCAACACCACCGAAATCTACCTGATCGTCGAGAAGAACCCGATGCCGCTGTCGGCCGGTTTCATCATCCCCGCCGGCACCGCCGCCGACGTGCAGACCCGCCTGAAGATGGGCCAGAGCAGCAACGTGATCGCCGTGGTCAAGGCAGATGGCAAGCTCTACTCGGCCACCAAGGAAACCAAGGTCACGCTGGGTGGTTGCGGCGGCTGATCGCCCCCCGAATCCCACGTCTCCCCTCGCAACCCATTCACAGATATCCAGGAGTCCATCATGGCCGATCCGATGCGCATCCGCGCCGCTCTCGCCGGTGACGAAACCACCGTTCGCATCCTCATGTCCCACGTCATGGAACCCGGCACGCGGCGCGACGCGGCGGGTGCCCTCATCCCCGCCCACTTCATCAAGGAAGTGGAGGCCACGCACAACGGCAAGGTCGTGCTGAGCTCGCTGTTCACCGGCTCGGTGGCGCAGAACCCCTTCCTGTCCTTCAAGTTCAAGGGCGCAGCCAAGGGCGACAAGGTCTCCGTGAAGTGGGTCGACACCAAGGGCGACACGCGCACCGACGAAGCGACGATCGCATAACACCCCCGCCGCGCTTCGCGCGACCCCCTCCAGGGGGCGTCACCAGCGGCCCGGCGAAGCCGGTTCCGCGGTGACTCTGGAAGTGTCGCCCCACCGCCTTTTTTGATAACAACGAGGAGACTCCCCATGAAATTCCAGCTTGCTTCAGCCGCGCTGGTGTTCGGTGGCCTGATGGCTGCTGGCGCCGTGCACGCCCAGGACGCGACCGCCGAAGGCATCGCGAAATACCGGGAAATGCTGCAGGACGGCAACCCCGCCGAACTGTTCGAGATGAAGGGGGAAGAACTCTGGAAACAGAAGCGGGGTCCGAAGAACGCCTCGCTGGAACAGTGTGATCTGGGCAAGGGCCCGGGGGTCATCAAGGGCGCTTTCGTGGAGATGCCGCGCTTCTTCAAGGACACCGGCCGCGTGCAGGACCTGGAGACTCGCCTGATCACCTGCATGGAAACGCTGCAGGGCTTCAACGGCGCCGAGATCGCCAAGACGCCGTTCGGCCGCGGCGAGATGGCCAACCTGACGGCCCTGGCCACCTACGTGGCGACCGCTTCCAAGGGCATGCGCTTCAACCTGCCGCAATCGCACGCGCAGGAAAAACTGATGTACGAAGCCGGCAAGCGCATGTTCTTCACGCGCGGCGGCACGCACGACTTCTCGTGCGCCTCCTGCCACGGCGAGAGCGACAAGCGCATCCGCCTGCAGGACCTGCCCAACCTCACCAAGAACCCGGGCGACGGCATCGGCTTCGCGGCCTGGCCGGCCTACCGCGTGTCCAACTCGCAGATGTGGGGCATGCAGCTGCGCCTGAACGACTGTTTCCGCCAGCAGCGCTTCCCCGAGCCCAAGTTCGGCAGCGACGCGACCATTGCACTCGGTGTCTACATGGGCGTGAACGCCAAGACCGCCGAGTCCATCGTGCCCGCCATCAAGCGCTGAACCGGAGACACCGACCATGAACAAAGCCATTGCATTCGCCCTGCTGCCCGTGGCGGCCCTCGCGCTCTCCGCGTGCACCGTGTCGCCTTCGGCCGCCGAGTACGACAAGGCCGCGGCCGACATCATCAAGAACTCCTTCCAGGACCGCGGCATCGCCAAGGTGGACCGCCTGGTGCAGGACGACGCCAACCGCGAGTGCGCAGCCGCCGACGTCGCCGGCAAGACCATCGACCCGGCCGTGGCCAAGGCCATCGAAGCGGCCAATATGAAGACCGTAAAGTGGCCCAGCGACGGCAAGTTCCTGGGTGACTGGAAAGAGGGCGAGAAGATCGCGCAGAGCGGCCGGGGCATGACCTGGACCGACAAGGCCGGTGACGCCAACGGCGGCAATTGCTACAACTGCCACCAGATCAGCAAGGAAGAGATCTCCTTTGGCACCCTGGGCCCGAGCCTGTACAACTACGGCAAGCTGCGCGGCGTCACCGACCCGAACAGCGCCGGCGGCAAGGCCATCGTGGAGTACACCTGGGGCAAGCTCTGGAACTCGCGCGCCTACAACGCCTGCTCGCAGATGCCGCGCGTTGGGCACATGGCCATCCTCAACGAGAAGCAGCTCAAGGACGTGATGGCCCTGCTGCTGGACCCGGCCTCGCCCGTCAACAAGTGAGCGATCGGCCCCGGCTGCGCAGCGCAGCCGGGGCCCTTCAAAAAAATTTCGCTCAAATATCAGTCATCAGTTATCAATCAAGGACAGAGATGAGTTTCAGTCGCCGTGAATTCATGCAGGTGCTCGCCGTGGCCAGCGCCACCGGCATGGCCCTGAACCACCGCGATGTGCTGGCCGCCGCGCCCGGCGCGGGTGAAAAGCTGTACGACGTGCCGACCTTCGGCAACGTGAGCTTCCTGCACTTCACCGACTGCCACGCCCAGCTGCAGCCGATCTACTTCCGCGAGCCCAGCGTCAACCTCGGCGTGGCCGAGGCCGTGGGCCGCGCGCCGCACATCGTGGGCGAGAAGCTGCTCAAGCACTTCAACATCAAACCGGGCACCGCGAATGCGCACGCGTTCTCGTACCTCAACTTCAGCCAGGCCGCGAAGACCTACGGCAAGGTGGGTGGCTTTGCACACCTGGCCACGCTGGTCAAGCAGCTGCGGGCCAGCCGCCCGCACGCGCTGCTGCTCGATGGCGGCGACACCTGGCAAGGCTCGGCCACCTCGCTGTGGACCAACGGTCAGGACATGGTCGACGCCTGCAAGCTGCTCGGTGTGAACATGATGACCTCGCACTGGGAACACACCTTCGGTGCCAAGCGGGTGCAGGAGATCGTGGAGAAGGATCTCAAGGGGAACATGGAATTCCTCGCGCAGAACATCAAGACCACCGACTTCGAGGACATGGTCTTCAAGCCCTACGCGATGCGCGAGATGAACGGTGTGCAGGTCGCCGTGATCGGCCAAGCCTTCCCGTACACCCCCATCGCCAACCCGCGCTACATGGTGCCCGACTGGACCTTCGGCATCCAGGACGAGCACATGCAGAAGATGGTCGACGAAGTGCGCGGCAAAGGTGCGCAGGTCGTCGTGGTGCTCTCGCACAATGGCATGGACGTGGACATCAAGATGGCCTCGCGCGTGCGCGGCGTGGACGCCATCCTGGGCGGCCATACGCACGACGGCATGCCTGCCCCCACCATCGTGAAGAACGGTGGCGGCCAGACGCTCGTGACCAACGCCGGCTCCAACAGCAAGTTCCTGGGTGTGCTCGATTTCGATGTGCGCGGCGGCAAGGTGCAGGACTTCCGCTACAAGCTGATGCCCGTGTTCTCCAACCTGCTGCCGGCCGACGCCGAGATGCAGGCCTTCATCGACAAGGTGCGCGCGCCCTACAAGGACAAGCTCGACGAGAAGCTCGCCGTCACCGAAGAGTTGCTGTACCGCCGCGGCAACTTCAACGGCTCGTGGGATCAGCTCATCTGCGACGCGCTGATGCAGAACAAGGGCGCCGACATGGCCTTCTCGCCCGGCGTGCGCTGGGGCACCTCGCTGCTGCCGGGCGACACCATCACCTACGAGCGCATGATGGACCAGATGGCCATGACCTACCCGGCCACCACGCTCAACGAGTTCACCGGCGAGCAGATCAAGACCATCCTCGAAGACGTGGCCGACAACATCTTCAACCCCGACCCCTACTACCAGCAGGGCGGCGACATGGTGCGCGTGGGCGGCATGCAGTACACGGTCTCGCCCAAGGCGGCGATGGGCCAGCGCATCAACAACATGATGCTCAAGGGCAAGCCCATTGAAGCCGGCAAGACGTACAAGGTCGCGGGCTGGGCGTCGGTGCAGGAAGGCGCCAAGGGCGAGCCGATCTGGGACGTGGTCTCGGGCTACCTGCGTGACAAGAAGGTCATCAAGGGCGTGAAGATCAACAGCCCCCGAATCATCGGCATGGAAGGCAACCCAGGCATGGCGGGGTGAGAAACACCCCCCTGCGCCGCTTCGCGGCTTCCCCCCTCCGTGGCGCGCCTTCGGCGCTTCGAGGGGGAACGACACCTGGGGCCGGCGCAGCCGGACCCTCGGTGCCCCTGGTGAGGGTTGCCTCTCTCGTTGAGGCTCGGTAAAACGCAAAAAGCCTCCCGCCCGTTGCCGGGCGAGAGGCATGAAACCTTGGAAAAGGTAAGGAAGTAACTTACTGACGCGGGAGCGCCCGATCAGAAATCGTGGCGCACGCCGACCGAGTACATGCGGCGGTCGGTCGTGGTGACACCAGCGCCGTTCTCCACGTCGCCATCCAGGTAGGCGCCGTACACGCGGGTGCGCTTGGACAGGGCATAGGTCACGCCAGCGGACAGCGCGGAACCTTTGGCGGTCGTGGCACCTGCGGTGTTCTCGGCCTTGCTGTAGGCGTAGCCCACCGAGAAGTCCAGGTTGCCCACCGGCACGTTCACGCCGATGGCGTAGCCGTTGGCCTTGGCACCGTTCTTGATTTCAGCGCGGTTGTAGCCGGCCGACAGGCGGGCCACGCCGAAGTTGTACGCGCCACCGACGGTGGTGTACTCGCGGTTGTTGGCCTTCTGTTCCTGGTAGCCCACACCCACATCCAGATTGCCGGCGCGGTAGCGCAGGTTGAACGCGGTGGTGTCGGCCTTCACGGTCGCGTCTTCGTCCAGGCCGTAGCTGGCGCCGAGGCTGAAGCCGCCGAAGGACGGCGATTCGTAGCGGATCTGGTTGCTGGCGCGGCTCGAGTAGTCGGCCACACCGGCGGTGTAGGCGATCTTGGTCGGGCTGAATTCCGAGTCCCAGAGGTTGCTGCTGACGCTCAGGTCGCGGATGTCGTCGAACGAGGTGTCGTGACGGCCCAGCTTGACCGTGCCGAAGCCGCCGCTCAGGCCGACGATGGACTGGCGATCGAATGCGCTGCCAGCGGCTTGCGTGCCGGCGCTGCTGTCAAAGCCTTGCTCCAGACCGAAGATCGCTTTGAGGCCGCCACCCAGGTCTTCGCTGCCGCGCAGGCCCCAGCGGGTGGACGACAGGTTGCCACTGAACATCTGCGTGCTGCTCACGCCATTGACCTTGTTGGAACCGATCGAGGTGTCGATGCGGCCGTACAGCGTGACGTTGGACTGCGCCAGGGCGGCGCCCGTGGTGGCCAGAACGGCCAGAGCGACGAGGCTCTTCTTCATTTGGATGCTCCGATGAAATTGCACGGGGGACCCGTGGAGGTCCCCTTGCTCCCTGCACCATGCAGGAAGTCCTGCGTATTTCATCGAAGTGCGGCGAAAACTCTGTGACACCGGCCGCCCGCAAGCGGGTTTGCCCCGAGATACAACACATGGCCCTGCGACGTGCCAGGGCTGTCATCACCGCGCCATAAAAAGGGCAGCAACTAGAATGACCTGCACCATGACACACGACATCATCGTTCTCGGCGCGGGCATGGTCGGCGTGGGCTGCGCGCTGCACCTGCAGGCCCGGGGCCAGTCCGTCGCCTTGCTCGATCGCCGTGCGCCCGGGCTCGAAACCTCCTACGGCAACGCCGGCATCATCCAGCGCGAAGCCATCGCACCCTATGCCTTGCCGCGCGACCTCGGCTTCCTCTTGTCGGGGGCCACCAACCAGCGCGTCGACGTGCGCTACCACGCCGGTGATGCCGCGCGCATGCTGGGCCCGCTGTGGTCCTACTACCGCCACTCGGCAACCGGCCCCTATCAGCGGATCTCGCGCGAGTACGAGACCCTGATTGCGCTCTCGCTGGACACGCACGCGCCGCTGATGCGCGACGCGGGCGCCGAGGATCTCGTGGCGGGGCAGGGCTACCTCATGCTTTACCGCAGCGAGCGCGAACTGCACGAATTCTTCGAAGTGGCCGACGAGCGCGCCCAGGCCGGCGTACACCACCTCAAGCTCACGGGCGCGGACGTGGCGCGCGAAGAGCCCGCGCTGGTGGGCGAGTTCGCCGGCGCGGTGCGCTGGACCGACCCCGTGGCCATCCGCAGCCCGGGCGACCTGGTGCAGGCCTATGCGCGCCTGTTCGAACAACGCGGTGGCGCGGTGCACCTGGGTGACGCCCTGGGCCTGCGCCAGAGCGGCTCGGGCGGCTGGCAGGTGGACACCGCCGACGGGCGCACGCTCTCGGCGAAGCAGGTGGTGGTGGCGCTGGGCCCTTGGACCCTGCAGCTGACCTCGCGCTTTGGCTACACGGCGCCCATGATCCCCAAGCGCGGCTACCACATGCACTACGCGCGCCTGCCGGGAAAGACCCTGCACAGCACCGTCATCGATGCCGAATACGGCTACGTGGTCGCGCCCATGAAGGACGGCCTGCGCCTCACCACCGGCGCCGAACTCGCGAACGTCGACGCGCCGCGAACGCCGACGCAGATCGATGCCGCCGAGGCGATCGCGCGCCAGAGCTTCCCGCTCGGCGAGCGCGTGGACCCCGAACCCTGGATGGGCACGCGCCCCTGCATGCCCGATATGAAGCCCGTCTTCGGCCCCGTGCCCTCGGTGCCCGGCCTGTGGTGCGCGTTCGGCCATGGGCACCAGGGCTTCACGCTGGGGCCGGTGACGGGGGAGCTGCTGGCAGCGATGATGACCGGCGCCACGCCGCGCGTGGACGTGCGGCCGTTTTCGCCGGCCCGGTTCGCGTAGGCGGGCCGAGCGAGGCGCGGCCGCCCGGCCGGTTCAGTCGTCGCCGGCGGCCAGCAGCGAGCGCCAGATCAGCGCGCCCAGCGCGGCACCCACGATCGGCGCCAGCCAGAAAAGCCAGAGCTGGTCCAGTGCGACGGCCGGGCCGAACAGCGCCGGGCCGGTGCTGCGCGCCGGGTTGACCGAGGTGTTGGTGACCGGGATCGAGATCAGGTGGATCAGGGTCAGGCACAGGCCGATGGCCAGGCCGCCGAAACCGGCGGCCGCGCGCTTGGCCGTGGCACCGAGGATGACGAGCAGGAACACGGCGGTGAGCACCACCTCGGTGATCAGCGCCGCCGTGAGGCCGTAGCCGCCGGGCGAGTGCGGGCCGTAGCCATTGGTGGCGAAGCCGCCCACACTGGCGCCCGGCTTGCCCGTGGCGATGAGGTACAACACGCCGGCCGCCACCACGGCGCCCAGCACCTGCGCGATCACATAACCGGGCAGCTCGGCCGCGCGGAAGCGGCCCCCCAGTGCGAGGCCCACCGAGACCGCTGGATTGAAATGGCCGCCGGAGATCGGTCCGAAGGCGTAGGCGCCGGTCAGCACCGTCAGGCCGAAAGCCAGGGAGACGCCGGTGAAGCCGATGCCGAGCTGGGGAAAGGCCGCCGCCAGCACCGCGCTGCCGCAGCCGCCCAAGGTCAGCCAGAAGGTCCCCAGAAATTCGGCAGACCACTTCTTCAGATTGCTGTGTTCCATGCTGTCTCCAAGTCGGGTTGTTCGGCCTGTTGCCACAGGGCGTGGGCGGATTCTAGGTCGACGCCGACGGGCGCGCGCACGGCCGCGCCGCCCCAAAGAAAAAGCCCGCCATGGATTTCATGGCGGGCTTTTCAGCGTTTGTTGGTGCCGGAGAGATGAATCGAACACCCGACCTTCTCATTACGAATGAGCTGCTCTACCGACTGAGCTACACCGGCAACGCCTAAGATTATAGCCCGATGTGGATCAGGCTTCCCGGTGGTAGGCGGTGACGCGCTCGACCTCGTTCTTCGAGCCCAGGATCACACTGACGCGCTCGTGCAGCTTGCCGGGCACGATGTCCAGGATGCGCTCGCGGCCGTTGGTGGCGGCGCCACCGGCCTGTTCGATCAGCCAGCTCATGGGGTTGGCCTCGTACATCAGGCGCAGCTTGCCGGGCTTGTTCGGTTCGCGCTTGTCCCAGGGGTACATGAAGATGCCGCCGCGCGTGAGGATGCGGTGCACGTCGGCCACCATGCTGGCGATCCAGCGCATGTTGAAGTCCTTGCCGCGCGGGCCTTCCTGGCCGGCGAGGCATTCATCCACGTAGCGCTTCACCGGGGTGTCCCAGTGGCGCATGTTGCTCATGTTGATCGCGAATTCCTTGGTGTCGGCCGGGATCTTCACGTTTTCCTGGGTCAGCACGAAGGAGCCCTGCTCGCGGTCGAGCGTGAACATGGCCACACCGTCGCCCACGGTGAGCACCAGCGTGGTCTGCGGGCCGTACACGCAATAGCCAGCGGCCACCTGGTGGGCGCCGCTCTGCAGGAAGTCCTGCTCGCTCACGCCGGCACTGCCGTCGGGCTTCTTGAGCACGCTGAAGATGGTGCCGATGCTGACGTTCACGTCGATGTTGCTGGAGCCGTCCAGGGGATCGAACAGCAGCAGGTACTCGCCCTGCGGGTAGCGGTTGGGCACCACGTAGATGCTGTCCATTTCCTCGCTGGCCATGGCGGCGAGGTGGCCGCCCCATTCGTTGGCCTCGATCAGCACCTCGTTGGCGATGATGTCCAGCTTCTTCTGGACTTCACCTTGCACGTTCTCGGTGGTCGCCGCGCCGAGGACGCCGCCGAGGTCGCCCTTGTTCACGGCCTGGCTGATGCTCTTGCAGGCGCGCGCCACCACTTCGAGCAGCAGGCGCAGCTGGGAGGGGATGTGGCCGTCGACGCGTTGCTGTTCGACGAGGTAGCGGGTGAGGGAGATGCGTTGGGTCATGTGGGGTTTCCGTGTCAATCGGCCAAGGCGCGGGTTACTACTTCGCGCACGTCGTTGCTCAGGTCGGGCTTGGCGGCCACGCGGGCGATGGCTTCGCGCGCCGCACCGCGGTAGGGTTCGGCCAGCTTCTTCCAGCGATCGAGCGCGCGCGCCAGGCGGGCGGCAACCTGCGGGTTGAAGGCGTCGAGTTCGACCACGCGCTCGCTCCAGAACAGGTAGCCCGCCGCGTCGGCGCGGTGGAATGCGCCCGGGTTGGCGCTGCAGTAGCTGAAGATCACGCTGCGCGCGCGGTTGGGGTTCTTGAGGTTGAAGTCCGGGTGCGCCATGAGCTTGCGCACCGTCGGCAGCACGTTGCCCGCACGGTCGGGCGCACCCGCCTGCAGGGCGAACCACTTGTCGAGCACCAGGGCCTCGTCGCGGAACAGGGCGTGGAAGCGGGCCAGCGCATCGCGGGCGAGCGCGTGTTCGCTCACCACCAGGGCCGACAGCGCGTTGAAGCGGTCGGTCATGTTGCCGGCGTCCTTGAAGTGCTGGTAGGCCTTGCCCGGCCAGACGGCGTCGCCGTGGTGGCGCGCGGCCAGGCACAGCATGGTGAGCGACAGGCCGGCGAGCGCGCGGCGGCCGGTGCTCACCGGGTCGGGGTGGTAGGCGCCGTTGTCCTTGTGGTGCTCGAAGGCCCAGGCCCAGTCGTCCTGCAGGGCGGTGGCGAGCTGTTCGCGCATGGCTTCGCGCACCGCGTGCACGCGCTGCGGGTCCACCTCGGCGAGCTGTTCGGCGATGTAGGTTTCGCTCGGCAGCGTGAGCACGAGTTCCTTGAACGCGGCGTCCAGGTGCTGGTGGCGCAGCACGTCGCGCATGGCGCCGAGGAAGGCGCCGTCGAGCGGGGCGGTGGACGCCGGGCCTTCGGCCAGGATGGCCATGAGCGCGCGGCGCAGGGCCAGGCGCTGGCCGGCTTCCCAGCGGTTGAACGGGTCAGGGTCGGCCGCGAGCAGGGTGAGCAGCTGCGCATCGGTGTAGTGGCATTCGAGCACCACGGGGGCCGAGAAGCCGCGCAGCAGCGAGGGCACGGGCGCGCTGTCGAGGTTCACGAAGGTGAAGCTCTCGCTGGCCTGGGTGAGCACGAAGGTGCGGCTGCCGGCCTCAGCTTGCGTCCAGTGCGCCAGTTGCAGGGGCAGTTGCTGGCCTTCGGGGCTGAGCAGGCCGAGCGAGACCGGGATCACGAAGGGTTCCTTGGCCGCCTGGCCCGGCGTGGGCATGCAGCTTTGCGACAGCGTGAGCGTGTAGCTGCGCGCGGCGGCGTCGTACACGCCTTCGGCGCGCACGTGCGGCGTGCCGGCCTGGCTGTACCAGCGCTTGAACTGGGGCAGCAGTCGGTGCAGGTCGCTCTCGGGGTTGGCGTCGGCGATGGCCTGGGCGAAGTCGTCGCAGGTGACGGCCTGGCCGTCGTGCCGCTCGAAGTACAGCTTCATGCCCTTGGCGAAGCCCTCGCGGCCGACCAGGGTCTGCATCATGCGCACGACCTCGGCGCCTTTTTCGTAGACGGTGACGGTGTAGAAGTTGTTGATCTCGGAGTAGCTGTCGGGCCGCACCGGGTGGGCCATGGGGCCGGCGTCCTCGGGGAACTGTGCGGTGCGCAGCACGCGCACGTCCTCGATGCGCTTGACCGCGCGCGCCGAGGGCTCGGCGCACAGGTCCATGCTGAATTCCTGGTCGCGGAAGACGGTGAGACCTTCCTTCAGGCTGAGCTGGAACCAGTCGCGGCAGGTGACGCGGTTGCCGGTCCAGTTGTGGAAGTACTCGTGGCCCACCACCGATTCAATGTTGGCGAAGTCGGTGTCGGTGGCCGTGGCGGCGTTGGCCAGCACGTACTTGGTGTTGAAGATGTTGAGGCCCTTGTTCTCCATCGCGCCCATGTTGAAGTCGCTGGTAGCGACGATCATGAAGCGCTCCAGGTCGAGCGGCAGGCCGAAGCGGGCCTCGTCCCAGGCCACGCTGGCGATGAGCGAGTTCATCGCGTGCTCGGTCTTGTCCATGTCGCCGGGGCGCACGTAGACCTGCAGCAGGTGCTTGCCGCCGCTGCGCGAGGTGATGCGCTGCTCGCGCGCCACCAGCTGGCCGGCGACCAGGGCGAACAGGTAGCACGGCTTCTTGTGCGGATCGACCCACTTGGCGAAGTGGCGGCCGTCGGGCAGGGCGCCTTCTTCCACCAGGTTGCCGTTGGACAGCAGCACCGGGTACTTGGCCTTGTCGGCGCGCAGCGTCACGGTGTAGCTGGCCATCACGTCCGGGCGGTCCAGGAAGTAGGTGATGCGGCGGAAGCCCTCGGCCTCGCATTGCGTGAAGAAGGTGCCCTGGCTCACGTACAGACCCATGAGCTGCGTGTTCTTCTCGGGCACGCAGATCGTGAAGATCTCCAGGTCGAAGGCCTCGCTGCCCTCGGGGAGACTCTCCAGCACCAGCTGGCTGCCTTCGATCTTGAAGGAGCAGCCGGCCCCGTTGACCAGCACCCGGGCGACGCTGAGGTCTTCGCCGTCCAGACGCAGGGCCTGTGCCGGCACGTCCGGGTTGCGGCGCAGGCGCATGCGGTTGAGCACGCGGGTCTTGGCCGGGTCCAGGTCGAAGCTGAGATCGACGGTGTCGATCCAGTAGGCCGGGGCGGCGTAGTCCTCGCGGCGCACCACGGTGGTGGGGCCTTCACGCAATGA
This sequence comes from Hydrogenophaga sp. FG152, assembly GCF_057809615.1. Taxonomy (NCBI): domain Bacteria; kingdom Pseudomonadati; phylum Pseudomonadota; class Betaproteobacteria; order Burkholderiales; family Comamonadaceae; genus Hydrogenophaga; species Hydrogenophaga sp. FG152. The sequence goes on from NZ_JBMDKH010000003.1 coordinate 37,621, forward strand.
GCTCATGGATCAAACTCCCTGTTTGAGTGATGCTTCGATGAAGGGGTCGAGGTCGCCGTCCAGCACCTTCTGCGTGGCGGAAATCTCGACGTTGGTGCGCAGGTCCTTGATGCGGCTGTTGTCCAGCACGTACGAGCGGATCTGGTGGCCCCAGCCCACATCGGTCTTGCTGTCTTCGAGCTTCTGCTGTTCTTCCATGCGCTTGCGCATTTCGTGGTCGTACAGGCGCGAGCGCAGGCGCTTCCACGCCACGTCGCGGTTGCTGTGCTGGCTGCGGCCGTCCTGGCACTGCACCACGATGCCGGTGGGGATGTGCGTGAGGCGCACGGCCGAGTCGGTCTTGTTGATGTGCTGGCCGCCCGCGCCCGAGGCGCGGAAGGTGTCGGTGCGCACGTCGGCCGGGTTGATGTCGATCTCGATCGAGTCGTCCACCTCGGGGTAGACGAAGATGGACGCGAACGAGGTGTGGCGCCCGCCCGAGGAGTCGAACGGGCTCTTGCGCACCAGGCGGTGCACGCCGGTTTCGGTGCGCAGCAGGCCGAAGGCGTACTCGCCTTCCACCTTGATGGTCGCGCTCTTGATGCCGGCGGTGTCGCCCTCGGTCTCGTCCTCGATGGTGGTCTTGAAACCCTTGCGTTCGGCGTACCTGAGGTACTGGCGCAGCAGCATGCTGGCCCAGTCGCAGGCCTCGGTGCCGCCCGCACCGGCCTGGATGTCCACGAAACAGTTCAGCGGATCGGCCGGGTTGTTGAACATGCGGCGGAATTCGAGCTTCTCCACCTCGGCGGCCAGCTTGGCGGCTTCGCTTTCGATGGTAAGCAGGCCGGCGGTGTCGCCGTCCTCGCTCGACATCTCGAACAGCTCGGTGTTGTCGGCCAGCTCGCCGGTGAGGCGGTCCAGCACCAGCACCACGTCTTCCAGGGATTTTTTCTCGCGGCCCAGGTCCTGGGCGCGCTTGGGGTCGTTCCAGACCGTCGGGTCCTCGAGCGCGGACTCGACTTCCTTCAGCTTCGATGCCTTGGCATCGTAGTCAAAGATACCTCCGGAGCTCGACCACCCGGGTGGTCAGGTCTTCGAGCTGGCTTCGGATGGCGTTGCTGCGTTCGGCTTCCATGGGACTGTTTCCTGCTGTCTGTGTACAAAGACAGCGATTTTCTCATGGCCGGCCCGGGCCCGCAGGCGGCGTCCGATGTCAGAAGCGCCACTTCGCCCCGACCATGAAGGCCGCGGTGCCCAGGATCTGGACTTCGAGGGCGGAGCGGGGTGAGAGCTGGTAGCCCACCGCCGGGATGATCGCGGGTGAAAACCCGCCCACGTTCAGGGGCACCTTGTCCTTGTACTGGCCCACGTAGCCGTACAGGATGCCGGCCGTCACCGACACATACACCTTGGGCTGGCTGGGCAGCAGGCCGGGCCACTGCTTGCCCACGAAGGCATAGGCCGAGGGCTGGCCGAAGGAGTTGCGGAACAGGCTGATGCCGCAGCTGCGGTCGTTGGGCAGCAGGCGGCTCAGGCTGAAGGCGAACACCGGCTTGTGCTCCGGATCGTGCGACCAGTGGTGCGTGTAGGGCGAGAAAAAGCCCTCGTAGCGGGGTTCGGTCGCACCTTCGGCCACGGGGTCGTTGATGCCGGGGCACAGCGTCCAGTCGATGGCCAGGGCCGGCGAGGACAGCGCCGCCAGCAGGGCGAAGGTGGCCAGGGCGCGTGAAGGAGTGGGGCGGGCTGGGGGTGTGGGCAAGCTGAAAACCATAGGTCACAAGTATGCACGCCACCCGCGTTGCGACTGCAACAATCCGTACATCAGCCCGGGGCCTGGAGGAAATCCTCGATCAGGCCGGCCAGTGCTTCGGGCTGGTCGTGGTGCATCATGTGCCCGGCGTCGTGCACCTCGGCGCTGCGCAGCCGGGGCACAGCCTGGATGCGTTCGTGGTACTGGGCCAGGGTGAAGGCGCCTTTCCACCACAGGCTCAGGCTGTCGTCGCTGGCGGTCACCGAGAGCACGGGCGCGCTGATGCGGCGGTACAGCTCCAGCGCCTCGTCGAGCCGGTACAGGTTCGCGCCCACCACCTTGTGCGCCGCGTCGCCCAGGATCTCCCAGCCACCCTCGGCGTTCGGCGCGGCCCAGTGGCGCGCCAGCCAGTCGGCCTTGTCGCGCGGCAGGCGCGGGTTGGTCTTCATGAGGCGCTGCGCCACGCCGTCGACCGATCCGTAGGCCTTGAGGCCGTTCTCGCCCCGGTGCAGGGCCTTGACCTCGTCGATCCACTGCGCATAGCGCCCCGGCGCCTGCGCGGGCCGCGTCTCGGGCATGCCGAAGCCTTCGAGGTTGACGAGGCGGTGGATGCGCTGGGGCCGCACGCCGCTGTAGATCATGGCGACGTTGCCGCCCATGCTGTGGCCCACGAGGTCCACTGCGCGTTCGCCGGCGTAGTGGTCGAGCAGGATGTCGAGGTCGGCGAGGTAGTCGGGGAACCAGTAGTTGTCGGGCGCGGGGCCGTCCGCCTTGGAGAGGCCAAAGCCGCGCCAGTCGGGCGCGATGATCCAGCGATCGCCGCGCATCGCGTCCACCACGAACTGCCAGGAGGCGGACACGTCCATCCAGCCATGCACGAGCACCAGCGGTGCCTGCGTGGCATGGGGCTGGCCCCATTGGCGCACGTGGTAGTTCAGGTGGCGCACCGGAACGAATTCGGTGCGGGATGGTTTCCGGGCTTGGTACATTCGATCGATCATAGAGAACGAGACGGAGACCGGCCATGCGATCGAGTCAAGCCAGAGACAAGTCCCCCCAGTCCGAGAAGGACCTCTACGACCACCTGCACCGGCGCTTCGGCTGGCAGGTGCCGACGCATTTCAACATCGCCGATGTCTGCATGCGGCGCTGGGCCGAGCGGCCCGCCACCGCCTTGCGCACGGCGGTGATCGCCTGCGCGCCGGGCCGCGAGCCGCGCCACCACCGTTACGCCGAACTCATGGACCAGGCCAACCGCCTGTCCAACGCCCTGGCTGCGCTGGGCGTGCAGCGCGGCGACCGCGTGGCCATCGTGCTGCCGCAGCGCTTCGAGACCGCCGTGGCCTACATGGCGGTGCTGCAGCTGGGCGCGGTGGGCATGCCGCTGTCGCAGCTGTTCGGCCCCGATGCACTGGAATACCGGCTGCACGACAGCGAGGCCGTGGTGGCCATCTGCGACCAGCCTTCGCTGCCCGCGCTGCTGGGCGTGCGCGAGCGCTGCCCCTTGCTGCGCGCGGTGATCGGGCTCGATGGCGACGGCACGCCCGAGGGCATGCGCGCCGACCTGGACTGGACCGAGCTGCTGGCGCAGGAGCCCACGGACTTCGTGCCCGTGAACACCTATGCCGACGAGGCCGCCGTGTTGATCTACACCAGCGGCACGACCGGCAACCCCAAAGGCGCGCTGATTCCGCACCGTGCGCTGATCGGCAATCTGAGCGGTTTCGTGTGCAGCCAGAACTGGTTCGGCTTTGACCCCTTCGATGCCTCGGTGGTGTCGAAGGCGGTGTTCTGGTCACCGGCCGACTGGGCCTGGACGGGTGGACTCATGGATGCGTTGTTGCCCACGCTGTACTTCGGCCGGCCCATCGTGGGGCACAACGGCCGCTTCTCACCCGAGCTGGCGTTCGAGCTCATGCAGCGGCACGGCGTGACGCACAGCTTTCTGTTTCCCACGGCGCTGAAGGCGATGATGAAGGCGGTGCCGGTGGTGCGGCCGCGCTACCGGCTGAAGCTGCAGGCGCTGATGAGCGCCGGCGAGGCGGTGGGGGATGCGGTGTTCGGATGGTGCCGCGATCAGCTGGGGGTGACGGTGAACGAGATGTTCGGCCAGACCGAGATCAATTACATCGTGGGCAATTGCGCGCCGTTATGGCCGGCGAAGCCGGGCAGCATGGGCAAGGCTTACCCGGGGCACCGGGTGGCGGTGCTGGACGGTGAAGGCCGGGAATGCCCGGTAGGGGTGCTGGGGGATGTGGCGGTGCACCGGCGGGATGTGCATGGTCATCCCGACCCGGTGTTTTTTCTCGGCTACTGGAAGAACGAGGGTGCGACGCGCGCGAAGTACACGGGCGATCCGGCGGACAGCTGGTGCCGCACGGGCGATCTGGCGACGCGCGATGCCGACGGCTATCTCTGGTACCAGGGGCGGGCGGACGATGTGTTCAAGGCGGCGGGTTACCGCATCGGGCCGAGCGAGATCGAAAACTGCCTGGTGAAGCACGCTGCGGTGGCGAATGCGGCGGTGGTGCCCAAGCCGGATGCCGAACGCGGGGCGGTGGTGAAGGCTTTTGTGGTGCTGGCCCCGGGGTGCGCCGGGGACGATGCGCTGGTGAAGGCGCTTCAGCTGCATGTGAAGGGGATGTTGGCGCCCTACGAGTACCCCAAGGAGATCGAGTTCATCGATGCTTTGCCCATGACGACGACGGGGAAGGTGCAGCGGCGGGTTTTGCGGTTGCTGGAGGAGGAGAGGGCGCGCTCGTCTTTCTAGCGTTGCGTTGGTGCGGGGCCGCTGGTGCGGGTGGCCGTTCTCCGGCGCTGCTCGCGGGCGGCTGCCCGGGCGCTCACACATCGCTTCGTCAACACGGTTGCCTCAAGCCGCCTCTGTGGCAACCGCGAATGGGCGCCTGCGCCCGCCCACCCGCACCATCGACCCAGTGGCATGGTGGTGTTCAAGTGGTTGAATTCAAGTTTCACTTGAATGGCGTTCCATTCCCTCCCTCTCGACGGATGGTGGGGTTCGCGGGCGCAGGCGCCCATTCGCGGTTGCTACAGAGGGTGAGCGAGGGGGTGGGGTTGATGAAGTCATGGCGGCGGACCCGGGCAGACACCCGCGAGCAGCGCCGGAGAACGCGGACCCCGCCATCCGGCAGCGCGAGGTCCATGCCAGAAGGCCTTCAGGCGAGAGGCCGCCGAGACCGAGACTGATCCCGAGCCACCTCGATGAACTCCAGCACCTCCGCCCGGGGCTGGGACCCCCGCCGCCACACCAGTCCCACATCCACAGTCGGAACGGCATCGCGCAAAGTCCGCACCTCCACGTGCTCCGCATCCAGTGTCCAAGGCCGGTACAGAAAATCCGGCAGCACCGCCAGCCCGGCCCCCACCCCCACCAAAGAACGCACCGCTTCCAAAGAGGACGTGCGCAACACCGTGCGCGGCTTCAGCTGATGGCGTGCCCACACACTGCGCATCAGCAACTCGATGCGGTCCGCCTGCAACACCACCAGATCGTGCCCCGCGCACTCCGCCAAGCCCACCTCCGCCTGCGACGCCAGCGGATGGTCCGCCGCCATCCACACCCGGTTCGGTGACCGCGTCAGCGTCTCCGCCACCAAAGCCTGCGGCTCACCCAGCGCATTGCTCACCATGATCGCGATGTCCAGCTCGCCGTTGATCAACAGGTGCTCCAGAAAGGGCGGCGCATCCTCCACCACCTGCAGATCCACCCCCGGACACGTGCGCCGGAACCGCGCGAACACCTCCGACAGGTAGTACCCCGCCACCAGACTCGTCACCCCGATCGTGAGCGAACCGGCCAAGGGCGTCGCCCCCTGGTGCACACCCCGCGTGGCATCCGCCACCGCGCCGATCACCCGCCGCGCCTTCACCAGGAAACGGTGCCCCTCCGGCGTCAGCCGCATCCCCTTCGGACTGCGCTCGAACAACACCAGGCCCAGCCCGTCCTCCAGTTCCAGCACACTCTTGGTGATCGCCGACTGCGCGATGTTCAGCATGCGCGAAGCCGCGGCCACGGAATCCGATTCGGCCACCGCCAGGAAGTAGCGGAACTGCTTGAGCGTGATGTGCCGGTTCATGCGGGGGCCTGCGCACCACGCCAGGGAGGGCTGCCCTGTTGCGGTGCAAAAAAGATATGGGTAAACCCTTGCTCCCTATTTTCGAGATAGCTTACCGCAGCAATATTGAATTTTGAAAGCACGGCCGGCCTTCCTACGATGCGCTGCAGTCGGCCCGCCGGGCGGTGGGCTGCGTTTCTGAAACCGCTATCAACCCAGAGGTGATCGATCCATGAAACTCGCACAACGCCCCCTCGCCCGCACCGTCGCGGGTCTGCTGACGACGGCCCTCACCCTGGCCACCCTGGCCCCCGCCGCGCAGGCGCAGTCGGCCCTCAAGAAACTGGGCAAAGGCGAAGGCCAGGTCGACATCGTGGCCTGGGCGGGCTACATCGAACGCGGCCAGACCGACAAGAACTTCGACTGGGTCACCGACTTCGAGAAAAAGACCAGTTGCAAGGTCAACGTGAAGACCGCCGGCACCTCCGACGAAATGGTGGCGCTCATGAACGAAGGCGGCTTCGACCTCGTCACCGCCTCGGGCGACGCTTCCATGCGCCTGATCGCCGGCAAGAAGGTGCAGCCCGTCAACGTGGACCTGATCCCCAGTTACAAGACGGTGGACCCGCGCCTGCAGAAAGCGCCCTGGCACTACGTGAACAACACGCACTACGGCACGCCCTACCAGTGGGGCTGGAACGTGCTCATGTACAACACCACCGTCTTCAAGGACAAGCCGCCCACCAGCTGGAACGTGGTGTTCGAGGAAACCACACTGCCCGATGGCAAGAGCAACAAGGGCCGCGTGCAGGCCTTCGACGGCCCGATCTACATCGCCGACGCCGCGCTCTACCTGATGAAGAAGAACCCGGCCCTGGGCATCAAGGACCCCTACGAACTCACCGAGGCCCAGTACAAGGCCGCGCTCGACCTGCTGCGCGGCCAGCGCAAGCTGGTCGGCAAGTACTGGCACGACGCCTTCGTGCAGATCGACGACTTCACCAACGAAGGCGTGGTGGCCTCCAGCAGCTGGCAGTTCATGGCCAACATCCTCAAGAGCAAGAACCGCCCCGTGGCCACCGTGGTGCCCGCCGAAGGCGCCACCGGCTGGGCCGACACCACCATGCTGCACGCCGACGCCAAGCACCCCAACTGCGCCTACCTGTGGATGGAGCACTCGCTCAACACCAAGCTGCAGGGTGACCTCGCGGCCTGGTTCGGTTCGGTGCCATCGGTGCCTGCGGCCTGCAAGGGCAACAAATTGCTGGGCGACCAGGGCTGCGCCAACCAGGGCTACAACAGCTTCGACAAGATCTCGTTCTGGAAGACGCCGACGAGCAAGTGCACCACGCAGAACAACAACTGCGTGCCGTACCACAAGTGGGTCTCGGACTATATAGCCGTTCTCGGCGGCCGCTGAAGCGGCCTTCGAGACGGCACACCCCCGCGGCGCTTCGCGCCACCCCCTCAAGGGGGCGATGCCTGAGGCCCGGCAAAGCCGGTTCCTCGGCATCTCTGGATGAAGCGCCACTTCTCTCTCGCCGCCTCTTCTGAATCTATTTCATGACCGTCGCTGTCACCCTGGAAGCTGTCTCGTGCGTGTTCGGCTCCGGCGCGCAGGCCGTGCGCGCGGTCGACCGCGTGGACCTCACCATCGAAGGCGGGGAGTTCTTCACCTTGCTCGGGCCTTCGGGTTCGGGCAAGACGACCTGCCTGCGCATGATCGGCGGCTTCACGCTGCCGACCTCGGGCCGCATCCTCATCGGCGGGCAGGACGTGTCGCACCTGCCGCCGTACGCGCGGCCGGTGAACACGGTGTTCCAGGACTACGCGCTGTTCCCGCACATGAACATCCGCGACAACGTGGCCTATGGCCTCATGGTGCAGGGCGTGGACAAGCCGGCGCGGCACGCGCGCGCCGAACAGATGCTGGACCTGGTGCGGCTCTCGGGCGTGGGCGAGCGCCGCCCGGGCCAGCTCTCGGGTGGCCAGCGCCAGCGCGTGGCGCTGGCGCGCGCGCTGATCAACCAGCCGCAGGTGCTGCTGCTCGACGAGCCGCTGGGCGCGCTCGACCTCAAGCTGCGCGAGCAGATGCAGACCGAGCTGAAAGCCCTGCAGCGGCAGTTGGGCATCACCTTTCTCTTCATCACGCACGACCAGCACGAGGCGCTGTCCATGAGCGACCGCATCGGCGTGTTCAGCAACGGCCGGCTGGAGCAGGTGGGCGCGCCGCAGGCGATCTACAACCGGCCGGCCACGCGCTTCGTGGCCGAGTTCGTGGGCGCGGCCAATGTGTTCGACGGCGCGCGGGCGCGCGAGATCGCGGGCGTGGACAGCGTCATGCTGCGGCCCGAGCGCATCCGCCTGGGTGCCTCGGCGCAGGCGCGCCTGAGCGGCGCGGTGATCGACGCGCAGTACTTCGGCTCCTTCTCGCGCGTTCGGGTGGACTGGGGTGGCGAGGCCATCTCGGTGGATCTCAACCCCGAGTTGCACCCCGAACTGCCCGTGCCCGGCGACACGGTGCACCTGCACTGGCAGGCCGATGCCGTGCACCCGCTGCAGCCAGGCGCAGCGCCATGAGCCTGGCGCTGTCCGCCTCGGTACCACCGATGCCCCGCAGCGGCGCGCTGCGCCGGCTCTCGGACCTGCTCTACACCCGCCGTGGCCTGCTGATGGCCGCGCTGCTCGGGCCGCCGCTGCTGTGGTTCGGCGTGATCTACCTCGGTTCCCTGTTCGCGCTGCTGGCCAACAGCTTCTTTGCGCTCGACGAGTTCTCCGGCGTGGTGGACCGCACGCGCTTCACGCTGCAGAACTTCCGCGAGATGACCGACCCCGCCAACGTGGACGTGGTGCTGCGCACCGTGGCCATGGCGGTCAGCGTCACGCTGGCCTGCGGGCTCATCGCCTTTCCCATCGCCTACTGCATGGCACGGTATGCGCGCGGCCCGCAGAAGGCGCTGCTCTACATCGCGGTGATGCTGCCGCTGTGGTCCAGCTACCTGGTGCGGCTCTACGCCTGGAAGCTGCTGCTGGCCAAGGAGGGCGCGATCTCCTGGGTGCTGGCCGAGGTGCACATGACCTGGCTGCTCGATCTCGTGCTGTCCACACCCGGCATCGGCGGCAACTCGCTCTCGTTCTCGCGCCTGGGCACCTTCATCGTGTTCGTCTATATGTGGCTGCCCTTCATGATCCTGCCGATCCAGGCCGCCATCGAGCGCATCCCCGGCTCGCTGCTCGAAGCCTCGAGCGACCTCGGCGCGCGCAGCGGCACCACCTTCTGGAAGGTGATCTTTCCGCTCGCCATGCCGGGCATCGCGGCGGGTTCCATCTTCACCTTCTCGCTCACGCTGGGCGACTACATCATTCCGCAGGTGATCGGCGACTCCACGCTGTTCATCGGCCAGGTGGTGTACCGCCAACAGGGCGTGGCGGGCAACGTGCCGTTCGCCGCCGCGTTCTCGCTGGTGCCCATCGTGGTCATCGGCGTCTACCTGTGGATCGCCAAACGCCTGGGGGCTTTCGATGCGCTCTGACCCGTCCAAAGCCGGCTGGGGCCTGAAGGCCGCGACCTGGGCCGGCGTGCTGTTCCTGCACATCCCGCTCGCGCTCATCATCCTTTATGCCTTCAGCGCCGAGGACAAGAGCTACGTGTTCCCGCCACCCGGCCTCACCACGCAATGGTTTGCCGCGGCCTGGGCGCGCGAAGACGTGTGGGCAGCCATCGGCCTGTCGTTCCGCGTCGCCTTGATCGCCACTGCAATGGCCATGGTGCTGGGCACGCTGGCCGCAGCCGGTCTGGCGCGCACGCGCTTCTTCGGACGCGATGCGATCTCGCTGCTGCTGATCCTGCCGATCGCGCTGCCCGGCATCGTCACCGGCATCGCCCTGCGCACCGCGTACCACACCATGGAGATCCCGTTCAGCTTCTGGACCATCGTGGTCGGTCACGCCACCTTCTGCGTGGTGGTGGTCTACAACAACGCGGTCGCGCGGCTGCGGCGCACCAGCCCTTCGCTGATCGAAGCCTCGATGGACCTGGGCGCCGACAGCTTCCAGACGATTCGCTACGTGATCCTGCCGCAGCTCGGCTCGGCCCTGCTGGCCGGCGGCCTGCTGGCGTTCGCGCTGAGCTTCGACGAGGTCATCGTCACCACCTTCACCGCCGGCCAGCAGACCACGCTGCCGATCTGGATGCTGCAGGAGCTGATCCGTCCGCGCCAGCGGCCGGTCACCAACGTGGTGGCGGTGGTCATCATCGCGCTCACCTTCATTCCCATCCTGGCCGCGTACTACCTGACGCGCGCCGACGAACAACCCAACGGGCGCTGAGCCCGAACCCCTTCCACCCCGACGGAGACCACCATGGGCAAGACCCCCGATTTCCAAGTCCCGATGTCGACCGAGCTGTTCATCGATGGCCAGTTCGTGGCCGGTGAGGGCGAGCGCGAGCGCGTGCTGAACCCGGCCACGGGCGAGGTCATCGCGCAGGTGGCCGAGGCCTCGTACGAGCAGATCCACAAGGCGGTGCTGGGGGCCAGCCGCGCGTTCGACAGCTGGAGCGAGACCACGCCCATGGAGCGCTCGCGCCTGCTGCTCAAGGTGGCCGACGCGATCGAGCAGCGTGCCGAGCAGTTCGCTCGGCTGGAGTCGCTCAACTGCGGCAAGCCTTATCTGCGCGCGCTGGAGGACGAGATCCCCGCCATCGTCGATTGCTTCCGCTTCTTCGCGGGCGCGGCGCGCTGCATGACCGGCTCGGTGGCGGGCGAGTACCTGCCGGGGCACACCAGCATGATCCGGCGCGACCCGGTGGGCGTGGTCGGTTCGATCGCGCCCTGGAACTACCCGCTGATGATGGCCGCGTGGAAATGCGCGCCCGCGCTCGCGGCCGGCAACACCGTGGTGCTCAAACCCAGCGAGCAGACGCCGCTGACCACGCTGATGCTGGCGCGCGTGGTGGCCGAGATATTGCCCAAGGGCGTGTTCAACGTGGTCTGCGGCCGCGGCCCCAGCGTGGGCCAGCCGCTGGTGGAGCACCCGCTGGTGCGCATGGTTTCGCTCACCGGCGACGTGTCCACCGGCCGCAAGATCCTGCAGGCCGCCACCGGCACGCTCAAGCGCACGCACCTGGAGCTGGGCGGCAAGGCCCCGGTGCTGGTGTTCGACGACGCCGACATCGACGCCGTGGTCGAGGGCATCCGCACCTTCGGCTACTACAACGCCGGGCAGGACTGCACGGCGGCCTGCCGGCTCTACGCCGGCGCCAAGGTGTACGACCGCCTGGTGGCCGACCTCAGCAGCGCGGTCAAGACGATCCAGATGGGCACGCAGGACGAGGCGGGCGTGGAGCTGGGTCCGCTGATCACCGACCGCCAGCGCGACCGTGTGGCGAGCTTCGTGGAGCGCGCGCAGATGCTGGGCCACATGGAAATCACCGCCGGCGGCAAGATGCGCCCGGGCGGCGGCTTCTTCTACGAACCCACGGTGATCGCGGGGGCGCGGCAGGACGACGAGATCGTGCGCCGCGAGGTGTTCGGGCCGGTGGTGTCGGTGACGCGTTTCACCGACCCCGAGGAGGCCGTGACCTGGGCCAACGATTCGGAGTACGGCCTGGCTTCATCGGTGTGGACGCAGGACGTGTCGCGCGCGCTGCGCGTGGCGCGCAAGCTGCAGTACGGCTGCACCTGGATCAACACCCACTTCATGCTGGCCAACGAGATGCCGCACGGCGGCATGAAGGCCAGCGGCTACGGCAAGGACATGTCGATGTACGCGCTGGAGGACTACACCGTTGCCCGCCATGTGATGGCGAAGCTGTGAAGCACCCCCCGCCGCGCTGCGCGCGACCCCCCTGAAGGGGGGCGACACCTGGGACCGGCGGAGCCGGATCCTCGGTGTCTCTGGAGGGGACGCCTCGCTCCGGCTTGTTCTTACCTTGCTGCCGGCTCGGCGACGTAGATCTCGACGCGGCGGTTGGCGGCGCGGCCTTGGGGCGTGGCGTTGTCGGCGACCGGCTGGCGCGAGCCCTGGCCGTCGGTGGCGATGCGGCTGGCGGCGACGCCGCGTGAGACCAGGTAGTCGCGCGTGGCGTTGGCGCGGTCGAACGACAGCGGGTTGTTCACCGAGTCGCTGCCGGTGCTGTCGGTGTGGCCGACGATGGCCACGGCGGTCACCGGGTTGGCATTGAGCGTGCCGGCGAACTGGCCCAGCACGCGCTGCAGCGTGGGGCTCACGGTCGAGCGGCCGGTGGCGAAGCCGGCGTCGGCCGGCACGTCGAGCTTGAGGCGGTTGTCGGTGGTCTGGCTCACCCCGATGCCGGTGCCTGCGGTGGCGGCTTCCATCTGCTTTTTCTGTTCCTGCATCTTGTTGGACCAGACGTAGCCACCCACCGCGCCCGCACCCGCGCCAAGCACCGCGCCCGTGGCCGCGCCCTTGGAACCGCCCGTGGCGGCACCGAGCAGGGCCCCGGCGACCGCGCCGATGCCCGCGCCCTTGGCCGTGCCTTGTTGGGTTTCGCTCATGTTCGCGCAGCCGGCCAGGGCCAGTGCCGCTGCCAGGGTGGTGACCGTCAGGCCTCGGGTCATTCGGATGTTGAAGTTGCTCATGGTTTTTCTCCACTGTTTGTTGATGGGCAGCTGAAACGTGCAACGCACCCTAAACTTATACCCCTGCGGGTTTGCAACAAAACCTTCCCCCGTTCCTATTTACAAATACTTGCATGAAAAAAGTTTCACTGGGCACCAGCGCATTGAGCGTGCCCCCGATCTGCCTGGGCACCATGACGTTTGGCGAGCAGGTGGACGAGGCGACCGCGCACCGCATCCTGGACCGCGCGCTGGAGCGTGAGGTCACTTTCCTGGACGCGGCCGAGATGTACTCGGTGCCCGCGCGCGCCGAGACCAGCGGTTCGACGGAAACCATTCTGGGCAACTGGTTCGCCAAACGCCCGGGCGTGCGCGACAAGGTGGTGCTGGCCACCAAGGTGGCAGGGCCGGCGCGCGGCATGCCCTGGCTGCGCCCGGAGATGAGCAAGGCCGGCATCATCGAGGCCTGCGAAGCCAGCCTGCGCCGCCTGCAGACCGAGGTGATCGACCTCTACCAGATCCACTGGCCCGCGCGCAACGTGCCGGCCTTCGGTGCAATCTACTTCGACCCGGCCAAGGACAAGCCGGCGCCCTCGGTGCTGGAGCAGCTTGAAGCGATGGCCGAGCTGGTGAAGGCCGGCAAGGTCAAGGCCGTCGGCCTGTCCAACGAAACCCCGTACGGCGTGCACGAGTTCGTGCGCCTGGCCGAGCAGCACGGCCTGCCGCGCGTGGCCACGGTGCAGAACCCGTATTGCCTGATCAACCGCAGCTACGAGAACGGGCTCGATGAAACCTGCCACCGCCTGGACGTGTCGCTGCTGGCGTATTCGCCGCTGGGCTTCGGCCTGCTGAGCGGCAAGTACGACGAAACCGGCCTGGTGGGCAACGCCGGCCGCATGGCGATCTACGAATCGATGCGCAAGCAACGCTGGGGCCGCCCCGAGGCGCTGGACACCGCACGCCGCTACAACGCGCTGGCGCGCGAGCACGGCCTCACGCCCTCGCAGCTCGCGCTGGCCTTCTGCTACACCAACCGGCGCGTGGCCAGCACCATCATCGGTGTGACCACGCTGGCCCAGCTCGACGAGTGCCTGGACGCCTGGGACACGAAACTCTCGCCCGAACTGCTGGCTGCGATCGACGCCATCCGCTGGGAGTCGCGCGATCCCGCGCAATGAGGTGAAGGTTGGCGAAAAAATCGCATGTGAGTGAAACGCCCGCCACCGCCTGGCTCAAGGCGCACGGCGTGGTGTTCACCGAGCACCCCTACGAGTACCTGGAGCACGGCGGCGCGCAGCACAGCGCCCAGGTGCTCGGCTTCGACCCCTTCGCGGTGGTGAAGACGCTGATCATGCAGGACGAGGCGGCCAGGCCGCTGGCGGTGCTGATGCACGGCAACCGCACCGTCTCCACCAAGAACCTCGCGCGGCAGATTGGCGCCAAGTCGGTCGAGCCCTGCAAGCCCGAGGTCGCCAACCGGCACAGCGGTTATTTCGTGGGCGGCACCTCGCCGTTCGGCCTCAAGCGCGACATGCCGGTGTGGGTGGAAGCCACGGTGCTCACCCTGCCGAAGATCTGGATCAACGGCGGGCGCCGGGGTTTCCTCGTTGGCATCGATCCGGCGGTGCTCGCTGGTCCCCTGGGCGCCAAGCCGGTGAACTGCGCGCTGGCAGAATAGCCGCCCAGACACGGCTTCGCGCGCAGACGCGGTGGCCCCACGAGAACGAGGAGCTTTCTTCATGACCTACCCCTTGCTGGCCACGCTGGCCGCCTACCTGATCGGCTCGCTGTCCTTCGCCGTGCTGGTGAGCCGCCTCATGGGGCTGAACGACCCGCGCACCTACGGCAGCAAGAACCCGGGCGCCACCAACGTGCTGCGCTCGGGCAACAAGGCGGCGGCCGTCATCACCCTGCTGCTCGATGCCTTCAAGGGCTGGCTGCCCGTGGTGGCCGTGAAGTGGTGGGGTGAGCCCTACGGCCTGGGCGACGGCACGGTGGCGCTGGTCGGGCTGGCGGCCTTCCTGGGCCATCTGTACCCGGTGTTCTTCCGCTTCCAGGGTGGCAAGGGCGTGGCCACGGCGGCCGGTGTCATCCTGGCCTTCAACCCCTGGCTGGGGCTGGCCTCGCTGCTGACCTGGCTGATCATTGCGGTCTTCTTCCGCTATTCGTCGCTGGCCTCCATCGTCACGGCGGTCTTCGCGCCCGCGTACTTCCTGTTCGGCAACCGCGTGGCCTGGGACGCGCCCGGTGTCCAGGTGCTGAGCCTGGCCGTCATGGGCCTGCTGCTGATCTGGCGGCATTCGGAAAACATCAACCGCCTGCTGGCCGGGAAGGAAAGCAAGCTCGGAGCGAAGAAGAAATGAGCGATCTGCACAAGGACATCACCCGCATCGGCATGGCCGCGCGCTACAGCGAGGCCGCCGTGTTCAACGGCGTGGTCTACCTCGCGGGCATGGTGCCCGAGCGCGGCGACACCGACATCGCGGGCCAGACGCAGGACGTGCTGGAGCAGGTGCAGCAGCGCCTGCTCGAAGCGGGCAGCGACAAGTCGCGCATCCTGCGCGCGCAGATCTACCTCACCGACATCCGCGACATCGCGGCCATGAACGAGGTGTGGGACGCGTGGGTGGTGCCGGGCACCGCGCCGCCGCGCGCCACGGTGCAGGCCGCGCTGGCCAACCCGGCCTGGCGCATCGAGATCGTGGTGACGGCCGCACAAACACAGGCCTCTTGATCCAGAAACACCGCGGAACCGGCTTTGCCGGGCCGCAGGTGTTGCCCCCTTGAGGGGGTGGCGCGAAGCGCCGCGGGGGTGACGCTCTAATAGCGTTTTTCCAGCGTCAGCTGGTCGTTGTGGCGCTGCATCTGGAAGCGCGTGAGAAAGCTGTTGCCCAGCAGCACATAGGTCATGGGTTGCGGCAGCACGATGGCCGCGATGTTGTACACCTGGGCATCGCCCACGCGCACCGACTCCAGTTGCACCTGATGGCCAACGACGCGGCCATTGGCGGTGGCCACACCCACTTTGCGGCCCTTGCTGTAGTCCAGCTGGATGCGTTTGGCATCGGATTCGCTGAGGATCACCGTCGTCGCGCCAGTGTCCACCATGAACTGCACGGTGCGCCCGTTGATCTGGCCAGTGGGCATGAAGTGACCCTGGGCGTCGGCGGTGAGCACGATGCGCTGGGCGCTACCGCCATCCGGGCCCGATGAAGACCGGCCCAGGCTGACCGGCGCATCGCCCACCCGCAGGGTGAGGCGCTGGCCGTTGATGTCGAACACGGCCGCCTCGCCCTGCAGGCTCAGCAGTTTCACACCTTGCTGGATCTGGCCGGGGCTCATGAAACGCGGCGCGGCGCCATCGATGTTCACCAGCGCCTTGCCACCGGCCACACCCGACAGCGCGACTTGCTGGGACAGGGCGGGCAGCGCCAGAAGAACGCCCGCCACGAACGCGAAGCTGTTGGACCAGAGGCGCCGCGGAACCGGCTCTGCCGGGCCGCCAGCGCCGCCTCCCTGGAGGGGGGTGACGCCGAAGGCGGCGCAGGGGGTGCTCACTTAATCCCTGAAATTGTTGAAGGACAGCGGCAGGTCCTTGAGCTCGCTGCGGATCAGTGCCATGGCGGTCTGCAGGTCGTCGCGTTTGGCCCCGGTCACGCGCACCGCATCGCCCTGGATCGCGCCCTGCACCTTGAGCTTGCTGCCCTTGATGACCTGCTGGATCTTCTTGCCGTCTTCGGTGCTGATGCCGTTGCGCACCTTGACGACCTGCTTGACCTTGTCGCCGCCGGCTTTTTCGACCTTGCCGACGTCGAGGAAGCGTGCGTCCACGCCGCGTTTGGTGAGCTTGCCGCGCAGCACATCGTCGATCTGCTGCAGCTGGAACTCGGCGTCGCCGTGCAGGATGATTTCCTTCTCTTTTTCCTTGAGTTCGATGGCGGCGCCGGTCCCCTTGAAATCGAAGCGCGTGCCGATCTCGCGCGTGACCTGGTCCACCGCGTTTTTCACTTCGACGAAATCGGCTTCGAGTACGGTGTCAAAAGAAGGCATGGCTGATGAATCCTGAGGGTGGGTGAGACAATCCGGGGATGGTAGTCGAGAACAACGTGGCGCTCCAGCCATACAACAGTTTTGGCATCGTGGCGCGCGCGCTGCGGCTGGCCCGTGTGCGCGACGAAGCGGATCTGCGCGCGCTCATGGCGGGCCCCGAATGGCCTGCGCTGACACGCGACGCGCCGCCGTTCGTGCTGGGGGGCGGCAGCAACCTGGTGGTGACGGGCGACATCAGGCCGCTGGTGCTGAAAGTGGAGATTCGCGGGCGCCGGCTGGTGGAGGAAACCGCCCGGGGCTGGCTGGTGGAGGCCGGTGCGGGCGAGAACTGGCACGAGACCGTGGCCTGGACGCTGGCGCAGGGTTGGCCGGGACTGGAAAACCTCGCTCTGATCCCCGGTTGTGTGGGTGCTTCGCCCGTGCAGAACATCGGTGCCTACGGCGTGGAGCTGCAGGACCGTTTTCACGAGCTGGATGCGATCGACTTGCACACAGGGCAGAGCTTCACCCTGAACGCGGCGCAGTGCGGTTTCGGCTACCGGGACTCGGTGTTCAAGCACACGCCGGCGGGCGAGAAGGGCCTGGGCCTGGCGGGCCGTGCCCTCATCACGCGGGTGCGCTTCTGGCTGCCCAAGCCCTGGAAACCGGTGCTGGGGTATGCGGACCTGGAGCGCAAGATGGGCGAAACGGGCGTGACCCAGCCCGACGCGCAGCAAATTTTCGACTGGATCTGTGCGATCCGGCGCGCCAAGCTGCCGGACCCGGCGGTGATCGGCAACGCGGGCAGTTTCTTCAAGAACCCGACGGTGAGCGTGGAGCAGTGCGCGGACATCATCGCGCGCGACCCGAAGGTGGTGCATTACCCGATGGCCGATGGCAGCATCAAGCTGGCGGCGGGCTGGCTGATCGACGCCTGTGGCTGGAAGGGCCGGGGCGTGGGGAATGCCGGGGTCTACGAGAAGCAGGCGCTGGTGCTGGTGAACCGGGGTGGGGCGACCGGGGGGGAGGTGATGACCCTGGCGAAGGCCATCCAGACCAGTGTGTATGAGCGGTTCGGGATCTTGCTGGAGCCTGAGCCTGTGGTGGTCTGAGGTTTCGCGCCTGCCTTTTCTTCGGGTCCGACGCCGCCGGGTGGTCGGCTCCGCGAATGTCCTCCGAGTCGGCTTCGCCGCCTCTCCCCCTTTACTTCGCTGCGCCAACCACCCGGCGTCGTCGGACCTGCCCACGCGAAGGCCCGCCAACGCTGTGGCGCCTGCACCTCTTCAGATCGGGGTGACGTGGCGCTCTGCGCAGCGGGGTAAAGGAGGAGAACCGGCGAAGCCGGTTCGGGGGACACCCGCGGAGCAGAGCGCCGCGGCGCCCCGATCTGAAGAGGTCTTTGCAAGAAAGGCGGTTATTCGCCCTCGAGCTTCAGCATCTGCGAACCTTCACCGAGCGACAGAAGACCACTCTGGGCATAGATGCCCAGCTTGGCCCGCGTGTCGGTGATATCGAGATTGCGCATGGTCAGCTGGCCGATGCGATCCAGCGGCGAGAACGGCGCGTCTTCCACCTTCTCCATCGACAGCCGCTCCGGCGCGTACGTGAGGTTCGCGCTCTCGGTGTTCAGGATCGAATAGTCGTTGCCCCGGCGCAGCTCCACCGTCACCTCGCCCGTGATCGCACGCGCCACCCAGCGCTGCGCCGTCTCGCGCAACATGATGGCCTGCGGATCGAACCAGCGGCCCTGGTACAGCAAGCGGCCCAGGCGCAGACCGTTGATGCGGTACTGCTCGATCGTGTCCTCGTTGTGGATGCCGGTCACCAGGCGCTCGTAGGCAATGTGCAGCAGCGCCAGGCCCGGGGCCTCGTAGATGCCGCGGCTCTTGGCCTCGATGATGCGGTTCTCGATCTGGTCGCTCATGCCCAGGCCATGGCGCCCGCCGATCTCGTTGGCCTTCAGGATCAGGTCCACCGGGTTCGCGAACGTCTCGCCATTGAGCGCCACTGGCTGGCCCTCTTCGAAACGCACCGTCACCTCTTCGGCCTTCACGGCGCAGTCCTCGCGCCAGAACGGCACGCCCATGATCGGGTTGACGATGCGGATGCCGCTGTTGAGGTGCTCCAGGTCCTTCGCCTCGTGCGTGGCGCCGAGCATGTTGCTGTCGGTGCTGTAGGCCTTCTCGGCACTCATCTTGTAGCCGAAGCCGTTGGCCGTCATGAACGCGCTCATCTCGGCGCGGCCGCCCAGCTCGTCGATGAACAGCTGGTCCAGCCAGGGCTTGTAGATCTTCAGGCTCGGGTTGGTCAGCAGGCCGTAGCGGTAGAAGCGCTCGATGTCGTTGCCCTTGAAGGTCGAGCCGTCGCCCCAGATGTGGACGTCGTCCTCCTTCATCGCGGCCACCAGCATGGTGCCCGTGACCGCGCGGCCCAGCGGCGTGGTGTTGAAGTAGGTCACCCCGGCCGTGCTGATGTGGAAAGCGCCGCACTGCAGCGCGGCAATGCCTTCGTGCGCCAGCTGCGTGCGGCAGTCGATCAGGCGCGCCTTCTCGGCGCCGTAGGCCAGGGCCTTGCGCGGGATCTCGTCGTAGTCCGGCTCGTCGGGCTGGCCCAGGTTGGCGGTGTAGGCGTAGGGGATCGCGCCCTTCTGCTTCATCCACAGCAGCGCGGCGGAGGTGTCCAGGCCGCCGGAGAAGGCGATGCCGACTTTCTGTTGGGTGGGGAGGTTCTGAAGAATGGTGGCCATGGCGTTCGGTCTTTCGGCAGCGAGGATCGATCAGCCGAAATGGCAGATGTAGTGGTAGGGCTCGGTCACGCGGATCTGGAAGCTGCTGTTGCCCGGCACGTTGAATTTCTCGCCAGGGCCCGACTTCTTCCACTCCGTGGTGCCCGCCAGCAGGTACTCGCAGCCGCCGGCCACGCATTCCATGATCTCGGGCGCGCCGGTGTTGAAGGTGAGGGTGGCGGGCAGCACCACGCCGACCGACTTCTTCGTGCCGTCGGCGAGGGTGATGCCGTGGCTGACGCACTTGCCGTCGAAGTACACATTGGCCTGGGTGTTGACGGTCACGCCGTCGAATTGGGTGGTGCTCATGGTGTTGGAGGGGGAGGTATAGCGAAGACGAAAGGCGAAACCGCGATTTTAGGCCGCGGGCCGGGGCGCGCCGCGCCGGCTCAGAGGCGCTGCTGCCAGGCGGCGGCGTCGAAGCCCACGGTGATGGCACCGTCGCCCCACTGCACGACCGGGCGCTTGATCACGCTCGGGTTCGCCAGCGCCACGGCGCGGGCGCTCGCGCCGTCGTTCACGCCGGTGCGCGTGGCCTCGTCGAGCTGGCGCCAGGTGGTGCCCTTGCGGTTGATCACGGTCTCCCAGCCGGCGGCGGCCAGCCAGCGGTCGAGCGCGGCCTCGGGCACGCCCTGCTTCTTGAAATCGTGGAAGTGGTGCTCGACGCCGTGTTCCGCCAGCCAGGTGCGGGCCTTCTTGACGGTGTCGCAGTTGGGGATGCCGTGAACGGTGATCATGGCCCGCATTGTCCGCCATGTCCCCGCGGCCCCGGGTCCGGGACGGCGATGGGACAATCCTGCCCATGCTTGACATTCCCGTGCCCGATCACCCCACCACCCTGGCCGACTGGCTGGCCCATGCCGAACGCCTGCACCCGGTCACCATCGACATGGGGCTGGACCGCGTGCAGCGCGTGGCCCAGCGCATGGGCCTGGCGCTGGACTGCCCGGTGATCACGGTCGCCGGCACCAACGGCAAGGGCTCCACCTGCGCGATGCTGGAGGCCGTCTACACGCAGTCGGGCTACCGCACCGGTGTCTACACCTCGCCCCACCTGGTGCATTTCGAGGAGCGCTGCCGCGTCGCGGGCGAGGCGGTGGCCGCCAACGACCTGGTGCCGGCCTTCGCCGAGGTGGAGGTGGCCCGCAAGGGACAGGCCGGCGACGAGGGCGGCGAGATCAGCCTGAGCTACTTCGAAATCACCACGCTCGCCATCCTGCGCACGCTCTCGCGCAGCGGGCTGGACGTGGCGATTCTCGAGGTGGGCCTGGGCGGCCGGCTGGACGCGGTGAACATCATCGACGCCGATTGCGCGGTCATCACCAGCATCGCCCTCGACCACATGGCCCTGCTGGGCAACGACCGCGAGGCCATCGGCTTCGAGAAGGCCGGCATCATGCGCACCGGCCGCCCGGTGGTGGTGAGCGACCCGGTGCCGCCGCAGAGCATCCTGGACCGCGCGCTGGAGATCGGCGCCGAGCTCTGGCGCCTGGGCAAGGACTTCCATTTCGCGGGCGACCAGCAGCAATGGGGCTGGGCCATGCACCCCTCGCACGGCGGGCGGCGCTACGCCGGCCTGGCCTACCCGGCGCTGCGCGGCGCGAACCAGCTGGTCAACGCCTCGGGCGTGCTGGCGGCGGTGGAGGCCCTGCGCGGGCGGCTGCCGGTGACGGCGCAGGCGGTGCGCAACGGCCTGGCCCTGGTGGAGCTGCCCGGGCGCTTCCAGATCGTGCCCGGCACGCCCACCCTGGTGCTGGACGTGGCGCACAACCCGCATTCGGTGGCCGCGCTCGCCGCCAACCTCGACGCCATGGGCTTCCACCCCACCACGCACGCCGTGTTCGGCGCCATGGCCGACAAGGACCTGGGCGCCATGCTGGACCGCATCGCGCCGCTGATCGACCGCTGGCACCTCACCAACCTGCCCCTGCCGCGCGCCAGTTCGGCCGCCGCCCTGGCCGAGCAGCTGGAGGCCCATCCCCAGTGCAAGGGCCGGGTGGCGGGAAGGCACACCGACCCCATGGACGCCCTGCGGGCCGCGGTGTCCGCCGCGGACCCCGCTGATAGAATCGTGGTCTTCGGATCGTTCTACACCGTGGGTGGCGTATTGCAGGACGGCGTGCCCCGAATGTCGGCGAAACACCTGTCCGCCTAGCCTTTTATCGCCACGGTCCCCCCGATGTTCAAATCCCGTTCAGGTTCCCAGGGCAACGCCTCGACCCCCCCGCCGCAGAGCATCGAGGCCGTGCGCCGCCGCGCCCGCCATCGCCTGATCGGCGCCAGCGTGCTCGTGCTGCTGGGCGTGGTCGGCTTCCCGCTGCTGTTCGACACGCAGCCCCGCCCGATCCCCGTCGACATTCCCATCGAGATCCCGGCCAAGGGCACGCCCGCGCCGGTCGCCAAGCCCGCCGCCACCAAGCCGCCTGCCGCCGCCGCCAGCGCACCGCTGCCGGTGCGTGAGGGCCTGGGTGCCCGCGAGGAAGTGGTCGAAGCCGCCCCCAAACCGGCCCCCGCCGCTGCGGCCCCGGCGCCGGCCCCGGCGCCTGTGGCTGCAGCGCCGGTACCCGCACCTGCACCTGCCAAACCCGCCGAGGCAGACCGGGCCCGCGCGCTGCTCGAAGGCAAGCCGGCCACCGCGCCCGCCAGTGCGTCCGCCAAGCCGGCCGCCACGGCCGAGCGCCTTGTGGTGCAGGTCGGGGCGTTCTCCGAAGCGGCCGGCGCGCGCGCCGTGCGTCTGAAGCTCGAGGGCGCTGGGCTCAAGACCTATGTGCACGAGGCGCAGACACCTGATGGCAAGCGCATCCGGGTGCGCGTAGGACCGTTTGAAAACCGCGCGGACGCCGAGAAGGCTGCCGCCCGGGTCAAGGCCCTGGGGTTGCCCGCTGCCGTCCTGACGCTGTGACGTCGGGTGGGGTGACGCGCTGATGGCATTGACCGACTGGGTGCTGCTCACGGTGCTGCTGCTGTCGGTGCTGCTGGGGTTGTGGCGCGGTCTGGTGTACGAGGTGTTGTCGGTGGCAGGCTGGGTGGCGGCGTTCGTGCTGGCGCAGGCCTTCGCCGAGGAGGCCGGGGCCTGGTTGCCGATGGACGGTCTGTCGCCGCCGATGCGGGTGGCGGTCGGCTTTGTCCTGGTGTTCGTGGTGGTGGCTTTCGCCGCCGGCCTGGGGGCCTGGCTGGTGCAGAAATTGGTGGCCTCGGTCGGCCTGCGACCGGTGGACCGGGTGCTCGGAGGCGCGTTCGGCCTCTTGCGCGGCGGGGTGATCCTGCTGGCGGTGGCGCTCGTGGTGAGCATGACGCAGATGGAGGGGGCCGCGTGGTGGCGCGAGTCGGCCACCGCTTCCGTGCTGTCGGCCTCGCTGCACGAGATCAAGCCCTTGTTGCCCGAGGCCGTGGCCCGATATATCCGTTAGTTTTCCTGAGGATTCAATCATGTGTGGAATCGTGGGCGTGGTCAGCAAGACGCCAGTCAATCAGCTTATCTACGACGCGCTGTTGCTGTTGCAACACCGAGGCCAGGATGCCGCCGGCATCGTGACCCAGCAGGGTCGCAAGTTCTTCATGCACAAGGCCAAGGGCATGGTGCGCGACATCTTCCGCACCCGCAACATGCGCGCCTTGCCCGGCCTGTGCGGCCTGGGCCAGGTGCGCTACCCCACCGCCGGCAATGCCTTCAGCGAGGAAGAGGCGCAGCCCTTCTACGTGAACGCACCCTTCGGCCTGGTGCTGGTGCACAACGGCAACCTGACCAACGCCAAGGCGCTGGCCCAGGAGCTTTTCCAGACCGACCACCGCCACGTCAACACCGAAAGCGACTCCGAGGTGCTGCTCAACGTGCTGGCGCATGAACTGGAGAAGGTCACGCGCGGCACCACCCTCAAGCCGGCCGACGTGTTCGCCGCCGTGCGCGGCGTGCACCGGCGTGTGAAGGGCTCCTACGCCGTGGTGGCGCTGATCGCCGGCCATGGCCTGCTGGCCTTCCGCGATCCCCATGGCATCCGCCCGCTGTGCCTGGGCCGCAACAAGGACGGTGGCGTGATGGTGGCCAGCGAGTCCGTCACGCTGGAGGGCAACGGTTTCGAGTTCGACCGCGACCTGCAGCCCGGTGAAGCGGTGTTCGTCGACCTCGAAGGCCAGATGCAGTTCGAGCAGTGCGCCGACAAGGTCAGCCACAACCCCTGCATCTTCGAATTCGTCTACCTGGCCCGGCCCGACTCGGTGATGGACGGCATCTCGGTCTACCAGGCGCGGCTGAACCTGGGCGTGACGCTGGCCAAGCGCGTGGTCTCCACCGTGCCGCCCAACGAAATCGACGTGGTGATCCCGATTCCCGAATCCTCGCGCCCGAGTGCCATGGAGCTGGCCCAGCTGCTGGGCCTGCCGTACCGCGAAGGCTTCGTGAAGAACCGCTACGTGGGCCGCACCTTCATCATGCCGGGGCAGGGCGTGCGCAAGAAATCGGTGCGCCAGAAGCTCAACGTGATCGGCAGCGAATTCAAGGGCCGCAACGTGCTGCTGGTGGACGACTCCATCGTGCGTGGCACCACCAGCCGCGAAATCGTGCAGATGGCGCGCGACGCCGGTGCGCGCAAGGTCTACCTGGCCAGCGCCGCGCCGCCCGTGCGCTACCCCAACGTCTACGGCATCGACATGCCCACGCCCGACGAGCTCGTGGCCCACGGCCGCACGGTCGACGAGGTGCGCGAGATCATCGGCTGCGACGCGCTGATCTACCAGGACGTGGACGCGATGAAGCAGGCCATCGGCTCGCTCAACCCCAAGCTCGATGGTTTCGATGCCTCGTGCTTCGACGGCGTGTACGTCACCGGCGACATCACGCCGGCCGACATCGCCCGCCTCAACGCCGGCCGCGACCAGAGCGAAGAGGGCGAGGAAGACACCTCGCGCCTCGCCTTGCCCAATGCCCAGGTCGTCTGACGCCCCATCTTCATGAACGCCAAGAAACCTGACCTGCACCGCGACACGCTCGCCGTGCGCGAAGCCGTCGAACGCAGCCCGTACGGCGAAAACTCCGAAGCCCTGTACCTCACCAGCGGCTACGTGCAGCCCAGCGCCGAAGCCGCCGCGCGCCGCTTCGCGGGCGACGAAGAAGGCTTCACTTACGGCCGCTATGGCAACCCCACGGTGGCCAGCTTCGAACAGCGCCTGGCCGCGCTCGAAGGCGCCGAGGCCTGCATCTCCACCGCCTCGGGCATGTCGGCCATCCTCATGATGTGCATGGGCCTGCTCAAGGCCGGCGACCACGTGGTGTGCTCGCACTCCATGTTCGGCTCCACCATCAAGCTGATCGGCTCGGACCTCGCCAAGTTCGGCGTCGAGTCCAGCTTCGTGTCGCAGACCGACGTGGCAGCCTGGAAGGCGGCCGTCAAGCCCAACACCCGCCTGATGTTCGCCGAGACGCCGACCAATCCGCTGACCGAGGTCTGCGACATCCGCGCGCTGGCCGACATCGCGCACGCCGCCGGTGCGCTGCTGTGCGTGGACAACTGCTTCGCCACGCCAGCGCTGCAGCGCCCGATGGCGCTGGGCGCCGACATCGTCATGCATTCGGGCACCAAGTACCTCGACGGCCAGGGCCGCGTGATGGCTGGCGCCCTGTGCGCCAGCCAGGAACTGGTGACCAAGACCTTCCTGCCGGTGCTCAAGAGCGCGGGCATGACGCTCGCGCCCTTCAACGCCTGGGTCGTGCTCAAGGGCTTGGAAACGCTCGACATCCGCATGCGCGCCCAGTCGGCCAACGCCCTGGCCCTGGCGCAGTGGCTGGAGGCTCACCCGTCGGTCGCCCGCGTCTACTACCCCGGGCTCGCCAGCCATCCGCAGCACGCGCTGGCGATGGCGCAGCAATCGGGTTGCGGCGGTGCCGTGCTGTCCTTCGAAGTGAAGGGCGCCGACCCCGAGCAAGCCCGCCAGCGCGCCTTCCACGTGCTCGACTCGCTGCAGGTGATGTCGCTCTCCACCAACCTCGGCGACACCAAGACGCTGATCGCCCACCCCGCCAGCACCTCGCACGGCCGCCTGACCGAAGCGCAGCGCCAGACGGCGGGCGTGGTGCAGGGGCTGATCCGAGTGGCCGTGGGGCTGGAGCACCTGGGCGATATCCAGGCCGACCTTGACCGTGGTCTTTCTTCCTTCTGACATGTCCGCACCCATCCGCACCCGCTTCGCCCCGTCGCCCACCGGTTTCATCCACTTGGGCAACATCCGCTCCGCGCTCTACCCCTGGGCGTTCGCGCGCTCCACCGGCGGCGCCTTCATCCTGCGCATCGAAGACACCGACCTCGAACGCTCCTCGCAAGCCGCGGTGGACGTGATCATCGAAGGCATGAAGTGGCTCGGCCTGGACCACGACGAAGGGCCGTTCTATCAGATGCAGCGCATGGACCGCTACAAGGCGGTGCTCGCCGAGATGGTGGCGGGCGGCCTGGTCTACCCCTGCTACATGAGCGTGGCCGAACTCGATGCCCTGCGCGAAAAACAGATGGCCGCGAAGGAGAAGCCGCGCTACGACGGCACCTGGCGGCCCGAGCCCGGCAAGACCCTGCCGCCCGTGCCCGAAGGCGTGAAGCCCGTGCTGCGCTTCAAGAACCCGCAGGGTGGCGTGGTGGCCTGGGACGACAAGGTCAAAGGCCGCATCGAAATCGCCAACGACGAACTCGACGACCTCGTGATCGCCCGGCCCGATGGCACGCCCACCTACAACTTCTGCGTGGTGGTGGACGACATCGACATGGCCATCAGCCACGTGATCCGTGGCGACGACCACGTGAACAACACGCCGCGCCAGATCAACATCTTCCGCGCGCTCGGCAAGGAGCCGCCGGTGTACGCCCACCTGCCCACCGTGCTCAACGAGCAGGGCGAGAAGATGAGCAAGCGCAACGGCGCCAAGCCCGTCACGCAGTACCGCGACGAAGGCTATCTGCCCGACGCCATGGTGAACTACCTCGCGCGCCTGGGCTGGAGCCACGGCGACGATGAGATCTTCAGCCGCGCGCAGTTTCTCGAGTGGTTCAACCTCGACCACCTGGGCCGCAGCGCCGCGCAGTTCGACGAAGCCAAACTCAGGTGGGTCAACGCGCAGCACCTCAAGGCCATGGCCGACGACGCGCTTGCGTCGCTGGTGGCCGCGCACCTGCAGCAGCAGGGCATCACGACCGACGCGCGCCTGCCGCGCATCTGCGGCCTGTTCAAGGACCGCTGCGACACCACCGTGGCGCTGGCCCAGTGGGCCAAGGCTTTCTACGCCGACATCACGCCCAACGCCGACGAGCACGCGCAACACGTCACCGACGCCGTGCGGCCCGTGCTGGCCACGCTGGCGGAGAAGCTCACGGCCTGTGCCTGGGACAAGGCCAGCCTCTCGGCGGCCATCAAGGAAGTGCTCGCCGCGCACGGCCTGAAGATGGCGCAACTGGCCATGCCGGTGCGCGTGCTGGTGATGGGCACGGCCCAGACGCCGTCGCTCGATGCGGTGCTCGAACTGCAAAATCGTGACGTTGTTCTGCAGCGTTTGCAGAACGCCTGAAAAAATCGCCTATAATTTGAGGCTTGCTGAAATGCACTGAGCGACAAGTCGCAAAGAGCGGTCAGCAAACCCTGTGGGGGTATAGCTCAGCTGGGAGAGCGCTTGCATGGCATGCAAGAGGTCAGCGGTTCGATCCCGCTTACCTCCACCAAGGATTGAAGTCGCGAAGAGGTTTTCATCGCGGCATCGGCAGAAAAAACAAGCTCTGTCGCTGCTACAATGGAAGGCTCTTTGAGTCCAGGTTATGACCCTATCGTCTAGAGGCCTAGGACATCACCCTTTCACGGTGAGTACCGGGGTTCGAATCCCCGTAGGGTCGCCAAACAAGCCGCAAGGCAAGTAGGCAACAAGTGGTTGGCACTTGGTTCGCAAGAACGAACGCCATCTACCAGGAGTGGTAGTTCAGTTGGTTAGAATACCGGCCTGTCACGCCGGGGGTCGCGGGTTCGAGCCCCGTCCACTCCGCCAAATAAATCAATGGGTTACGTGAGAAATCGCGTAGCCCATTTTGGTTTCTGGCGCCCCATTTCCCCACTTGGAACCACGTCATCGCAGAGCGCTTTGCCGGCGTCTCGTGTGGCGCTGTCCCTCAAGCGAAGGACAGACGCGCGAATGGCCCTCGTCTAGATTGGCATCCATCCACGATGGAAGCCAAAGACATGTTCATTCGAAACTGCTGGTACGTCGCCGCCTGGGCGCACGAGATCCCCGAGCAAGGCCTGTTTTCCCGCGTCATTCTGGGCGAGCCGCTGCTCCTGTACCGCCTGGCCAATGGCGAGACCGTGGCGCTGGAAGACCGGTGCTGCCACCGCCTCGCACCGCTTTCCGCCGGTCGGCGCGAGGGCGACTGCGTGCGCTGTGGCTACCACGGGCTGAAGTTCTCGCCCGACGGCGCCTGCGTCGAAGCGCCAGGCCTCGACCGCATCCCCATCAAGGCAAAGGTGCGCAGCTACCCCGTTGCCGTGCGAAACCGGTGGGTGTTCGTCTGGATGGGCGATCCGGGTCTCGCGGACACCGCGCTGCTGCCGGACAACTTCTCCTGCGACCACCCCGAGTGGCACTACCAGCCGGGCTATCTGCACTACGAGACGCCCTACATGCTCATCTGCGACAACCTGCTTGACTTTTCGCACCTGTCGTACGTGCACGAGAACACCCTGGGGGGCTCCACGCGGATCGCGCAGTCGAAGCCCGAGGTGGAGCGCGTGCCGCAGGGCATCCGGGTCACGCGCCACGTGCCGGACGTGCCGCCCTCCGCGTACTGGCGCTCGTTCCACGAATTCGAAGGCAACGTCGACCGCTGGTTCGTCTACGACTTCCTGCTGCCCGGCACCCTCATCATGGAGTCCGGCGGGCGCCCGACGGGCCAGGCCGAGGGCGACATGGCGGGCGCGGTGCGCCTGCACAGCTGCCAGACGCTGACGCCCGAGACGGCAACCTCCACCCACTACTTCTTCCAGCAGGCCTACCACGCGCCCGCGCCCATTCCCGGGACCACGGCCACCATCTTCCAGGGACTGCTCGCCGCCTTCGAGGAAGACCGCTCGATCATCACGGCCCAGTACCGGAACCTGCTTCTCAATCCCGCCGCGCCGATGCTGCCCATGGCGATGGACCACGCGCTGGTGCAGTTCCGCCGCCTCGTGGACAGCGAGCTGGCGAAGGAGCGCGAGCGCGCGCCCGCTCGCCCGGCGGTCGTCGCGGCCTAGAACAGAACAACACCCCCACCCAGGAGACAACCCCATGATCCGTCGAACCATTCTTCGCCTGTGGGCGCTCGTCGGCGCCGCCACGCTGCCTTTCGCGGTGCTCGCTCAGGCGCCCGCCGCATTCCCGAACAAGCCCATCCGCATCGTGGCCTCCGCGGCCGCTGGGGGCGCCACGGACTTTGTCGCCAGAACCGTCGGTGAGCGCTTGTCCAAGCAACTCGGCCAACCGGTCATCGTGGACAACAAGGCGGGAGCGAACGGTGCCCTGGGCGCTTCCGAGGTGGCTCGCGCCGCACCGGACGGGTACACGCTGCTGGTGACCTTGGGTGACACCCTGATCAACAACGTGGCGATGTACAAGACGCTGTCGTACGACCCGTTCAAGGATTTCAGCTACATCACGCAAGCCGTTCGCAGCCCGGCGGTGATTTCCGCGAACGCGGACCTCCCCGTCAAGACCATGGCCGACTTCAGGCGCTACGCGGCCGAGCAGCGCGGCAAGCTGACCTATGGCTCCTGGGGGCCTGGTGGCCTGGGCCATCTGGCGGGTGAACAGCTCAATCGCATCATCGGTGCCGAAATGGTCCATGTGCCGCAGCGCGGCGAGGCGCCGGTGATGGCCGATCTGCTGTCGAAAACCGTCAGCGTGGGCCTGACCTCGGCCGGGCTGGCCAAGCAGCACGTGCTGGCGGGCAAGGTGACCGCATTGGCCATCATGGGCAAAGAGCGGTCGCCGGCCTTGCCGCAAGTCCCGACCATGCGGGAGCAAGGTTTCGACGATCCCTTGTTCGATGCGGCCGTCTACATCGCCTTCGTCGCGCCGGCCAGGACGCCCGAGCCTGTGGTGAAGAAACTCGCGGACGAGATCCGCAAGATTCTGGCGGACCCCGAAGTCGGCCGGTTGATGAACGAGCGGGGCCTGGACATCATGAACAGCACCCCCAGGGAGTTCGAGGCCAGCCACCGCGCGGAAGCCGAGGTGATCCTCAAGCGCATCAAGGACTTCGGGCTGGTGGCGCAGTAAGAAGAGGGCGCCGGTCAGGTTGACCCGCGGCCGCGCGGCCGCCGACCGGGTAATCCCTATTTGTGCCCTATCGGCGAGGTTTCAAACTGGCTGCGCCATGCGCTCCACCTGGAATGTCCTCACGCCACCGCCCGGCCACCATGTGGACGCGGCGGCCATGAACCTGCTGCTCGATGTGCCAACGAGCACCACACCCGGGCGCGGCTTGCTGAACTTCATCAACGCGCACGTGGAGGTGGACTACCTCTCCCTGGTCGAGTACTCGGGGGCCGTGCCCTCGCAGGTGGATGGATGCACGCACCGGGACCACCTGCCCAACATCACGGGCGAGTGCTTTGCCCGCTACAAGCGGCAGTACAGCCAGCTGGACGAGGTGACGCACCTGGCGGGCCGGGTCCAGCAGGATGTGCATCCCTCGCCGGATGTGACCGTGGTGCACTATGGCCTGGAGGACATTCCGGACATCTGCTGGCGGCAGGAGATTTTTGAGCATTCGAAACTCACGGGCCGGTTGAGCTTCCTGTACGCGCCGGTCGCCCGCACCGCGTTTGCCATCAACCTCTACCGCGATGTGTCCTGCGGGCCATTTGCACCCCTGGAAATCGACCGCCTGACCGCCATCGCGCCCATTCTTCGCAAGGTGCACCTCAACGCCTTGCATGTCCGGCGGCAGCGCCTGCATGCGCAGGCGCGCAAGGCCCTGGTCGAGCAGAACCTGCTGGAGCGGGCACCCCGGTTGTCCGGGCGCGAGCGCGAGGTCTGCGTGGGCATCGTGGACGGTCTCAGTGTGGACGCCATCGCTGCGGACATGGGCGTGGCCCCGTCCACGGTGCAGACCCTGCGCAAACGCGCCTACATCAAGCTGGGCATCGAGGCGCGCAGCGAGTTGCTGCTGCTGTCGAACTGACGTGACATAGACCGATCGCGTTGCCATGACCCTCTGACCAGGCGGGCTGCCTTGGTCAGAGCCAACCCGGTAGAAGCGCTTCTGGCTCGGCCTCAGTGCGCCTGGGTGTACAGGACGAGGGCGTGGGTCTGGTTCAGCTCGCGTGGGTTGTTGGCCAGCAGCCTTTGCACGCCCATGGCGGCCTCAGCCAGCATGGGCAGGTCGTTGGCGGCGATGCCCACCTCGCGCAGCCGCTGCGGCATCGGGGCTTGCGCCACGTGCCCGGCCATGGTGGCGATGAAGGCTTCGGCCGCTTCCGCATCGCCGGCCGCGTGCAGCGCCGGGTTCAAGGCGCGCGCGAGTTCGGCGTAGCGCGCGCCCGCCTCGGGCAGGTTGAAGCGCAGCACCGGCACCATGACCAAGGCGTTGGCCAGGCCGTGGGGCACGTGGAAGTGGCTGCCCAGCGGGTGGGCCAGGGCGTGGATCGCGGCCACCGGCGCATTGGCGAAGGCCATGCCGGCCAGCATCGAGCCCAGCAGCATGGCTTCCCGTGCCTCGATGTCGTCGCCCTGGGCGATCACGCGCCCAAGGTGGCGGTCGAGCAGCTGGAGCGCGCGCACCGCCAGTGCGTCGGAGATCGGGTTCTTCAGGTGGCGGGTGGTGTAGGCCTCGATGGCGTGCACCATCGCATCCACGCCGGTCATGGCGGTGGGCGCGGGCGGCAGGGCCAGGGTCAGCTGGGCGTCCAGCACGGCGACATCGGGGTACAGCAGCGAGCTGATGACGCCGCGTTTCTGGTGGTCCGGTGTGGAGACCACCGAGGTGGGCGTGGCCTCGGAACCGGTACCGGCCGTGGTCGGCACCTGGATCAGCGGCAGGCGTGGGCCGGTCGCGCGCTGCGGCCCGTAGATGTCGGCCAGCGGCTGGGGGCTGGCCGTGAGCAGCGCGACCAGCTTGGCGGTGTCCAGCGAGCTGCCGCCGCCCAGGCCGATGACGCAGTCGGCCCCGGCCGCACGCGCCGCTTCCACCGCCGCGAGCACCACGTGCTCGGGCGGGTCGGCCTCCACCTTGTCGTGCACCGTCACGCGCAGCCCGGCCTTGCGCAGCGCGGCCACCGGGGCGTCGATCAGGCCTGCGCGCACCAGGCCGGCGTCGGTGACGACGAAGGCATGCCCACGTCCTTGCAGCAGCGGTGCGAGTCGCAGGGCCGCGCCGCGCTCGCAGACGATGCGGGGTGGGGTTTCGAATTGGAAGCTGGGCATGGAGCGGGACATGAAAGGCGAAGCAAGGCCCCTCGCCGTCGATCGGGCGATGTCGTTCACAGGCGAGGGGGCGGGGCGCGGCGCGCCCGGGCGGTCAGTTGATGGAGATCTTGGTGCGCGTGATCAGCTCACCGTAGGTCTTGTGGTCCTTGCGCAGCACGTTGCCCAGCTCGGCCGGGGTGGTTGTGACGCTCTCGAAACCCATGGCCTGCACGCGCTCGATGGAGGCGGGCTTCTTCAGGCTCTTGTTGATCTCGGCGTTCAGGCGGCGGATCACGTCGTCCGGCGTGCCGGCGGGGGCAAAGACGCCGTGCCAGCCGCTGATCTTCTCCAGCTCGGGCAGACCCACCTCGCGGAAGGTGGGCACGTCGGGCAGCGCGGCGGCGCGCTTGGGGCCGATCACGGCGAGGGCCTTGAGCTTGCCGGCCTTCACATGGATGGCGCTGCCCGAGTCGAAGGTGAAATCCACCACGCCGGCCAGCAGGTCCTGGATCGAGGGCGCCAGGCCCTTGTAGGCGAGGTGCTCGGCCTGGGTGTCGGTCTCCAGGTTCAGCAGGGCGCCCGCCACGTGCGGGAAGGAGCCGTTGCCGGTGGAGGAGTAGTTCAGCTTGCCGGGGCTGGCCTTCATCTTCTCGACCAGGCCCTTGACATCGCTCACGCCCACCTTGGGGTGGGCCAGCAGGGCCATGTTGAGGCCGGCCGTCATGGCGACGGGCGCAAAGTCCTTGATCGGATCGAACGGCACCTTGTCCATGACATAGGGGCCCAGCGTCAGCGTGCTGGAGGCCAGCATCAGCAGCGTGTGGCCGTCGGCCGGCGCGCGGCGCACGAACTCGGCGGCGATGTTGCCGTTGGCGCCCGCGCGGTTGTCGATCACCACCGGCTGTCCCAGGGCCTCGCCCATGTCCTTGGCCACCATGCGCGCGATGGCGTCGATGGTGCCGCCGGCCGGCACCGAGACCACGATGGTCACGGGTTTGGAGGGGAAGGACTGGGCCGCGGCGAAGGGGGCAAAGGCCGAAACGACCAGGGCGGGGAGCAGTTGTCGGATCACGGGGGACTACCTCGGTTCTTGGGGGAATGGGTGAAGGGATGAGGGAAATTCTAGGGAGGCACCCGGGAGCGCAAGGCACTTTCTTGTTAACCTCTGGTTGACGATTTTGCCCTTGACCCCCACCCACGTTTCGCCTTGCCATGCCCGTGTCCTCGCTGCTCAACGGCCGCCATTTCCAGATCTTCACCGCGGTGATGCGCAGCCGGGGGCTGGGCGAGGCCGCGCTCAAGCTGGGCATTTCCAAGGCCGCCGTCAGCAAGACCCTGGCCCTGCTGGAGCGAGAGACCGGCGTCGAGCTGTTCACGCGCCACGGTGGCCGGCTGGAACCCACTGCCGCGGCCCGCCGCCTGCTGCCGCGCGCCGAGCAGGCGGCCAACCACCTGGCCTGGGCGCTGGCCGAAGCCGCCACGCTGGACCAGGCCTCGAACCGCACGGTGACGGTGGCGGCGCACGCGCCCCCTTTGATCGCCATCCTGCCCGGCGCGATCCAGCGCTTCAAGCTCAGCCACCCCGAGGTCAAGGTGCGGGTGCGGGTGGAGGGTCCGCCCGAGGTGCTGCGGCTGGTCGCTCACCACGAGGTCGATCTGGGCGTCACCAACCCGCCCGCGCCCAACACCATCAGCGCCGTGGAGCTGTGCGAGCGCCGCACCATCTCCGAGGACTTGCTGGTGGTGGCCATGCACCGGCGCCACCCGCTGGTGGCCA
Organism: Hydrogenophaga sp. FG152; assembly: GCF_057809615.1. Classification (NCBI taxonomy): domain Bacteria; kingdom Pseudomonadati; phylum Pseudomonadota; class Betaproteobacteria; order Burkholderiales; family Comamonadaceae; genus Hydrogenophaga; species Hydrogenophaga sp. FG152. Next base: position 71,004 of record NZ_JBMDKH010000003.1, read on the forward strand.
AGGCCCTGGTGCGGCCGCAGGACCTCGTGGACACCGAGGTGATCGCGCTGCCGGAGGAGTCGCCCACGTCGATCCTGGTGCGCGCCACGCTGCAGGAAGCCGGCGTGCTGGTGGGGCAGGGCACGGTCGCCAGCACCTCCATGGGGGTGTGCGCGCTGGTGCAGCAGAACGTGGGCATCGGGCTGATCAACCCCATGCTGCTGTCCACCGGCATCTTCCCGGACATCGTGACGCGGCCCTTCCGCCCGCGCATCGAGCTCGGGACGGAGATCTACCGCTCGGCGATCCGCCCGCTCAGCGACGAGGCGCAGGTGCTGGCCGGCTACCTCGAGGAAGTGGCGCTGGCGCTGCCCGGCTCGCCCTCGGCGGGCAAGGCCCGCCCACGCGCGGCGGCCGCGAAGTGACCGCGTGCCCTCAGGCCGCGCGCTCCAGCCAGCCCAGCCGCACCAGCCCGGTGGACAGGGCGGTGCCGCAGACGATGACCACGCCGCAGCCGATCATCCAGGGCGTGATGACCTCGTTGAGGAACACCGAGCCGTAGACCAGCGCGAACACCGGCACCAGGAAGGTGACGGTCAGCGCGCGGCTCGGGCCGGCCTTCTCGATCAGGTGGAAAAAGATGATGTAGGCGATGGCCGTGCACAGCAAGGCCACGGCGGCGACCGCGCCCCAGGCGGTGCTGCTCACCGGCTGGCTGGGCCACAGCAGGGCGGTGGGAATGGCCAGGCCCAGGGCCGCGCCGATCTGGCTGCCCGTGGCGGTGGCCAGCGGGTGGGCGCCCGTGAGGTAGCGCTTGGTGAAGCTCGCGGCGATGCCGTAGAACAGGGTGGCGAGCAGGCAGGCACCCATGGCGATCAGCGTGCTGGCCACGGGGCCGTCGCTCACCACCCCGGCCGCGCTGAAACCGGACTTGCCGATCACCAGCAAGGTGACACCGGCAAAGCCGATCGCCAGGCCCAGCATGCGCGAGCCGCCCGGCCGGTCCTTGAGCCATAGCCAGGCCACCAGCGCACCCGACAGCGGCACGGTGGCGTTGAGGATGGAGGTCAGGCCGGTTGGGATGTGCAGCACGGCGTAGGCGAACAAGGCGAAGGGGATGCCGGAGTTGAGCAGGCCGACGAACAGGATGGGCCGGGCGCGCGAGCGGAAGTCGGCCCACACGCCCTTGATGAAGAACACCGGCAGCAGGAAGAGGGCGGCGAGCGCGACGCGCAGGCCGGCCGTTGGCAGCGCGCCGAATTCGGCGCCGCCCAGGCGCATGAACAAGAAGGAGGCACCCCACAGGGCGGCCAGCAGCAGGAATTCCAGGACGAGGGTGGGACTCATGGCGTCAAAGTATGCATGGCGCCCCGGTGGTCTCGGCGCGCGATTGATGCCGGATGGGGCCTGGATTGATGAGTGGAACGGCACAATGCCGTTCGTCGCGCCTGCTTCACAGCCGGATGGCGCCTTCGAGCGAGAGCAGGGCGGTCTTGCGATCCAGCCCGCCCGCGTAGCCGGTGAGCGAGCCGTCGGTGCCCAGCACGCGGTGGCAGGGCACCACCACACTCATCGGGTTGCGGCCGACCGCCGCCCCCAGCGCGCGCACCGCGGCCGGCTTGCCGATGGCCGTGCTCAGGCGCCCGTAGCTGGTGGTGGCGCCGGGCGCGATGCCCAGCAAAGCCTGCCACACCTGCTGCTGGAAGGGCGTGCCCATGCTCAGGTCCAGCGGCAGCTCGAAGCGCTGGCGCTGCCCGGCGAAGTACTGCGTGAGCTGTTCGATGGCCTGGCGCAGCACCGGGTGGTCGGGGTCGTGGCGCCAGGCCGCGCGGTCCGGGCCGTGGCGCTGCCCGTCGAACCAGACGCCGCTCAGGCCGCGCGGCGTGGCCGCCAGCGTCATGGCGCCCATCGGGCCTTGCCAGGTGGTGAAGACGGTGAGGGGATCGTGTTTCATGCGGATGCTCCTGTGGATGAGACGACGTTGCCTGCCGACCAGGCGCGCACGACGGCGTAGCTGCGCCAGGGCTTCCAGGCGAGGGAGGCGGCTTCGGCCTCGCGGGCCGGGTGTTTGCTTTCGCGCACGCCCATGACCTTGTGCAGTGCCACGTCACCCGCAGGGAAGGCGTCGGGCCAGCGCAGGGCGCGCATGGCGATGTACTGCGCGGTCCAGTCGCCGATGCCCGGCATGGCCTTGAGGGCGGTGAGGGTGGCGGGCACGTCGGCGCTGCCGTTGAGCACGAGGCCCTGCTCGGCCACGCCGCGCGCCAGCGCCACGATGGCGGCCTGGCGCTGCCGCACGATGCCGAGTTCCCCCAAGCCGTCGCCTTCGGCCTGGGCCAGTGCGGCGGGCCTGGGGAACAGGCGGGAGAGGCCGGCGTGCGGCGTCTCGATGGGCTCGCCGAAGCGGTTCACCAGCCGTTGCGCCAGCGTGCGCGCGGCCGCCACGGTGATCTGCTGGCCGAGCACGGCGCGCACCGCGAGCTCGAAGCCGTCGAGCGCGCCGGGCACCCGCAGGCCATCGCCGGCCGGGAACGCGCCGTGCAGCACGGCGTTGATGGCGGTCGGGTCGGCGTCCAGGTCGAGCGCGGCGCGCAGGCGGTGAATCACCTGGGGCAAGACCTCGCGCAGGTCGTCGCTGACTCGCAGCTCGAGCTGGCAGCGGGCCTCGTCGAAACCGGCCACCAGCCAGCCCTTGTGGGTGCGCCCGCCCAGCTCCATGCGCAGGGTCTGCCCCAGGCGCAGGCCCTGTTCGTCGACGAAGGCCACGCCGTCGATCAGGCGCTGGCGGAAGAAGCCCAGCGTGGCCGCCACGTCGTACGGCGGCCGGTAGCCCAGCCGCACCGGGGTGCCCTGGCCGGCGTCGCGGGCGCGGGTGGCGGTTTCGCGCCGCAGCTGCGTGGGGTTGAGCCGGTAGTGCTCGAGAAAGGCCGCGTTGAAGCGCCGCACGCTGGCAAAGCCGCTGGCCTGGGCGATCTGGGTGACGGGCAGGTCGGTGTCGGCCAGCAGCTGCTTGGCCGTCAGCAGCTTGCGCGTGAGCAGGTACTGCAGCGGCGAGACGCCCAGGCGTTCCTCGAACACGCGCCGCAGGTGGCGGTCGCTCACGCCCAGCCGAGCCGCCAGGCGCTCGCCCATCGCACCGCCGTCGTCGTCCTGCCAGTGCTGGGGGTCGTCCAGCCACAGCGTGGCCTGCTGCACCAGGATGGTGGAGGCGTCTTCCGTCGACCAATGCCGCTCGCGTGGCGCCAGCTCGGGCCGGCAGCGCAGGCAGGGCCGGAAGCCCGCCTGTTCGGCCTGCGCGGCGTGCGTGAAGAAACGGCAGTTCTCGCGCCGGGGCGTGCGCACGCGGCACACCGGCCGGCAGTAGATGCCGGTGGAGGTGACGGCGGTGAAGAACTGGCCGTCGAAGCGCGCGTCGTGCGAGCACAGCGCGCGGTAGCAGGCGTCTTCGTCGATGCGGTCTGAGCGGTTCATGGCTGCCATGGTAGGCCGTTCGGACGGGGTTGACTGGCCGTTTCCGGACATGTGCCTCCGGCATGATGGAGACCCCCTCCTACAATGCCCGTTTTGCCCGTCACGAGGAAAAACCCTATGCAAGTTGCCGCGTCCATCTTCAAGGCCTACGACATCCGGGGCGTCACCCCCACCGCGTTGAACGAAGGCGTGGCCGAGGCATTGGGCCTGGCCTTCGGCACCCGGGCCCTGGAACTGGGCGAAAAGACCGTGGCCGTGGGCCGTGACGGCCGCCTGAGCGGCCCGGGTCTGTCCGCCGCGCTGATCCGGGGCCTGGTGGCCGCCGGGATCGATGTCATCGACATCGGTCTGGCGACCACGCCCATGCTGTACTTCGCCGCCGCCACGCTGTGCAGCAGCGGCATCCAGGTCACGGGCAGCCACAACCCCAGGGACTACAACGGTTTCAAGATGGTGCTGGCCGGCCGCGCGATCTATGGCGAGGACATCCAGGCCCTGCGCAAGACCATGGAAGCCGAGACGCACCGGCGCGCCGAGGGTGGTCGCGTGCGCCTGATCAACGTGCAGGCCGCCTACCAGGCCCGCATCGTGTCCGACGCCAAGCTCGCGCGCCCCATGAAGCTGGTGGTGGACTGCGGCAACGGCGTGGCCGGCGCCTCGGCCCCGGCGATCTTCCGCGCGCTGGGCTGCGAGGTGATCGAACTCTTCAGCGAGGTGGATGGCAACTTTCCCAACCACCACCCGGACCCGAGCAAGCCCGAGAACCTGCAGGACGTGATCCGCACGCTGCGCGAGACCGACGCCGAACTCGGCCTGGCTTTTGACGGCGACGGCGACCGCCTGGGCATCGTCACCAAGGACGGCCAGACCATCTACCCCGATCGCCAGATGATCCTGTTCGCGCAGGACGTGCTCTCGCGCGTGCCCGGCGGCGACATCGTGTTCGACGTGAAATGCTCACAGCGCCTGGCCCCGGCGATCGAGGCCGCGGGCGGCGTGGCCCACATCTACAAGACCGGCCACTCGCTGATCAAGGCGCGCATGAAAGAGCTGGACAGCCCGCTGGGCGGCGAGATGAGCGGCCACATCTTTTTCAAGGAGCGCTGGTTCGGTTTCGACGACGGCACCTACGCCGGCGCGCGCCTGCTGGAAATCCTCAGCCGCAGTCCCGACGCGAGCGCCGTGCTCAACGCCCTGCCCACCAGCCACAGCACGCCCGAGCTCAACGTGGCCTGTGCCGAAGGCGAGCCGCACGCGGTGGTGGACAAGCTGGTCGCGCTGGCGAAGTTCGACGCGCCGGCCAAACTCTCCACCATCGACGGCGTGCGCGTGGACTGGCCCGACGGCTTCGGTCTGATTCGCGCCTCCAACACCACGCCGGTGCTGGTGCTGCGCTTCGAAGGCCAGACCACCGAGGCACTGCACCGCATCGAGGCCACCATGCTGGCCTTGCTCAAGCAGGCCAAGCCCGACGCCGTGCTGGGTGCCAGTGCGCATTGAGATGAACACCCCTGCGGCGCTTCGCGCCACCCCCTCAAGGGGGCGATGCCTGCGGCCCGGCAAAGCCGGTTCCGCGGCATCCTGGACCGGCACTTCTTCATTCGTTGCTTTTCGGTCGCCGTATGCACTCTGATGATCTGTTGAACGAGGTCACGGTCGTGCTGGTCACGTACCACAGCGCCCATTGCCTGGACGCGCTGGATGCGCTGCTCGCGCACTGCCCGCACGTGGTGATCTCGGACAACGGCAGCACCGACGACACCCCCGCGCTGGCGCGCGCGCGCTGGCCGCAGGCCACCGTGCTCGAGCATGGCCGCAACCTGGGCTTTGGTGCCGCGAACAACCGCGCCCTGGCTGCCACGCGCACGCCGCTGGCCTTGCTGGTCAACCCCGATTGCGAAGTCACGCCCGAGGGCCTGCGCGAGCTGGTGCGCGTGGCCAACGGCATGCCCGAGGCCGCCATCGTGGCGCCGCAGCTCGAAGGCGCGCCCGGCCGGCCCGACGTGAACTACCGCTGGCCCAGCACCGCCTGGTCCTCGCGCGGACCCGGCGCCGAGGGGCCTGCCTGCGTGGGTTTCGTGGTGGGCGCGGCGATGCTGTTCCGGCTCTCGCGTTTCGAGGGCGTGGGCTTCTTCGACGAACGCTTCTTCCTGTACTACGAAGACGACGACCTCTGCCTGCGGCTGTTCCAGCAGCAGCGGCCCATCGTCGTGTGGCCCGCCGTGGCGGCCGTGCACCGTGCGCGCGGCTCGGTCAAGGGCAAGACGCCCTGGAAGAGCGAGTACCTGCGCGGTTACCACCACGCCCAGTCCAAGCTGATCTACACCGCCAAGCACCGGTCGCACGCGAAGGCGCGGCGCCAGCGCTGGTCGGTGCTGCTGGGCACCACCCTGGCCCTGCCGTTGCGCGCGATCGCGTGGTCGCCGCGCCTGCTCGCGCGCATGGCCGGGCGCTGGATGGGCTTGGTGCGCTGGAGGCTGCGTGACTGAGACCCCCGCCCGACACCCGATGCTGGGCGTGGCCGTGCTCACGCTCAACGAAGCGCAACGCATCGAAGCCTGCCTGCGCAGCGCCGCCTTCGCCGACCAGATCGTGGTGATCGACAGCGGCAGCACCGACGACACCCGCGAACGCGCCGAGCGCCTGGGGGCGGTGGTCCATGTGCACGGGGACTGGCGGGGCTTTGCCGTGCAACGCACCCGCGCCCTGGAGCACCTGCACACGGACTATGTGTTCTTCCTCGACGCCGACGAGGAGATCTCGCCCGCGCTGCGGGCCGAGATCGAGCGGGCGGTGTCGTCGGACGAAGATGCCGTCTGGCGCGTCTGGTGGGATGAAGTGGCCTTCGGCCGCGCGCTCACGCGCATGAAGCCCAGGGGCGGTATCCAGCGGCTGTTTCGCCGCGCCACCCTGGAGCGTTTCGAGGGCGTGGTACACGAAGCACCGGTGCTGCGCCAGGCCGTGCCGGTGCGCGACTTTCGCGCGCGCCTGTTGCACCATTCGCGCCCCACGGTGTATGGCAGCCTGCGCAAGCTCGCGCAGTATGTGCAACTCGGTGCCACCAAACGCAGCGCGCAGGGCAAGAAGGGCGGCGTGTGGCGGGGCCTCGTCATGGGCGGCCTGGTGTTCCTGCGGGTGTACATCTTCCAGCGCGCCTTCCTGTGCGGTGGTCCGGGCTTTCTCTACAGCCAGTTCATCGCGCTTGAGACCTTCTTCCGCTACGCGGCCCTGCGCTACGACGCGCCACAGGCCGACGACCTGGCCCGGCGCTAGCCGAAGCGCATGCTCAGCTTGAGCCGGTAGTACGGCAGCTGGTCGACCCAGCGCAGGTTCAATTGGGGTTTCGTGCGGTCGGGGTTGCGCAGCGCGGGCTGGATCAGGTACCGGTCGAACAGGCCCATCACCACGTCCCGGTTGTAGAGCGCGGAATACCGGTCCCAGTGATGTCGCTTCAGGTCTTGCGGGTCCAGCTTCTCGATGATGTCGACCAGCGAGCGCGCATCGGTGTAGCAGAAGCCCGAGTCGCCCAGCACGTCGATGTGGTGCCGGTGCTTGCCGCGCGCATAGGTGATGACGGGCTTGTTGCGGATCGAGAACTCGCCGCACGCCAGCCCGAAGGACTCGCCCTGCAGGCGCGCGTGCAGCATGGCGTCGCAGGTGTTGATGAAACGCGTCTTGTAGACCATGTCGCTGCTGCCCGGCAGGAAGAGGGCGCGCGGGTGGTCCACGAAGGGCGCGATGTTGAGGAAGACGAACCAGGTGTCGGGCGAACGCGCCAGCACCTGGCGCACCGCCTCGATGGCGCTGGGCACGTCGAAGCTGTTGGCGCCGCCGTGGCAGCCCAGCACCTTGGCCTGCGGCGGGATGCCCAGTTCGACGCGCAAGTCCTCGTTCACATCCGGCAGCTCGACGATGTGCGGCACGCTGGGGATATTGCCGTTCGCGCAATGCCGGCTCAGCCATTCGGAGATGAAGGCGTAGGAGGCGCCATGGGCCTGCGCGGGGTTGGTTGGAAAGACCGCGTGCACCATGGTGGGCACCGTGCGCGACCACACGCCGTCGTTCTTGCCGGCCTTGATGGCGTACAGCAGGTCCGCGTGGTGGCGGCCGAGCAGGGCATCGAGTTCGTCGATCCGGCGGTAGCCCAGCACCTCGAAGCGCGCACTGAACTTGGCCAGGGCCTCGGCGCTGTTGTGCGGGCTGTCGGCGTTGTAGACCACCAGGCTGCGGTGGCCCAGCACCGTCTCGTTGTGAAGCGCGTAGTCGTACAGCGCGACCTCGGTGCCCCGGATCGACAGCTGGTTGGAGTGGAAGGCGATGGTCTTCGTCATGGGGCCACCCGCTCCCGTTGGCGCATCGGGATGGCGGCCATCAGCAGCGCGGACATCAGGATGAAGAAATGGTTTTCCGTCGAGAGCCAGAACGAGCTGTGCGTCGTGTTGGCGACCAGCAGCACCGTCACAAAACCCATCATGAGCGCCCGGCGCGGCGTGTCTTCGCGCCAGGCCTGCCGTGCGATGGCGAACACGAACCACAGGAACAGGGCCAGGCCGATCAGGCCTTGTTCGAACAGGAAGAAGGCGAATTGGTTGTGCGGGTGCACGCAGACCACGGCGCACCACGCAGGATCGGTGAAATGCGTGGGCGACAGCACCGGGTAGGACGCGGTGCCGTGGCCGAGCACAGGGTGCTCCAGCGCGCTCTGCAGCGCGAAGCGGTTCATCTCCATGCGGGCGCCTGCAGACGTGACAGGCACCGTGATGCTGCTGTCCCGGGCTTCGAGCCAGGCCTCGTTGACGCGCGACCGCAGCTGGGTCGACGTGGTGAAGGTGATGGCCATCACGGCGACCAGGGCCAGTGCCGCGATGGCCAGCCGGCGCCGGTGCAGGCCGACGGCGAAGACCGCGAACACCGCCAGGGCCAGCAGCAGGGCCAGGTAGCCGGTGCGGCCCGACGACAGGAACAGCACGCTGAACGCCGCCAGCGCGGCCACCAGGGCGGCGAGCACGCCCCGGGCCCGCGTCGGCGCACGCATGGCCTGGTGCAGGGCCATCACCGTGAAGAACGACATCAGGATGCCTTGCGCGATGCGGTCCTTGAAGACGGTGTGGTCCTCGCCGAAGCCCTGGTTGTGCGTGCGCGTCCAGGAGAAATCGAACCAGACATTGAGCCAGGTGACCACCAGCGTGAACAGCATGGCCAGCGCGAAGGCCTGAGCGCAGCGGCGGCGCATGGCCGGGTCGTTGAGCAGGCCGATGAAAACCGGCACCCACAGCAGCTTGCTGTATTTGCCCAGCGCCGCGCCAATGAGCGGCCCCTCGGCTGGCGACCACAGGGCCGCGAGCGCGATCCAGGCGAACAGCGCCAGCGCCGGCGGCGCCAGGGGGTTGCTCAGCGCCTGGCGGGTGTCGCGCAGCGAATGGCCCCAGACGCAGCCAAGCAGCCAGAACACCAGGGTGAGCAGCAGCGCCACATTGGCGAGCGCGACCGACATCGGGAACGCGAAGAAGGCCAGGGTGAGCGAAGCCTTGGCGCCCTGCTGAAGGAGGGTGGACGGGGGGGTCATGGGGGAGGGGGTCGATCCTGGTAGCCCGCCATCAGCGGGGCCCAGTCGGCTTCGGTCCAGTGGTAGGGGGTGACGCGGGTGGCTTCCTTGCGCAGCGAGCGCCGCAGACGCTCCAGGTTGCGCGCTTTCCAGTCGCTGCCCGGGCGCACCCCGCATTTGTCGAAGTCCACGATCCAGGCCTGGCCGGCCTGGTCTAGCAGCAGATTGTGGGCGTTCAGATCGGCATGGAACACCTGCCACTCATGCAGTTGCCGGATCGCGCGGCCCAGGGCCTGCCATTCGGCTGGCGCGAGCGGCCCTTGCTGGAGCCGTTGCACCACGTTCGCGCTGCCCGGGATGAGGCCGACGAGAATGTCGGCCTCGTAGAACAGACCGGCGCGGGGCCAGTGGCTGGCGGCCACCGGCTCGGGCACCGGCAGTTGCCAGGAGCGCATCAGGCGCAGCAGGGTGAATTCGCGCATGGCGCGGCTGTCGTGCGGGGCGGCGCGCCAGAAGCGGTCGTGGCTCAGGCGGGCCATCAGGCCGCCGCGCCGGTAGTGGCGCAGCACATAGCCTTGCCCGCCCTCGTGGACCAGCAGCGCCTGGCCGCGCCCGCTGCCCGTGGCCAGGGCCGTGCCGCCCACATGGGCGATCGGGTCGAAGGTTCGCGCGCTGACCTGGCTCAGGTGGTGCGGATCGAACCAGGCGGTGCGGCCTGCGTCCACCGAGGCCCGCACGCGCGACACGTTGCCGGTGTGCGCGGGCCGCCACAGCGGCCGCACCACGGCCAGTGTGCGCGCCGAGGCGCCCTGGTTGCGGGCGATCAGCTCGCGCGCGGCGTGGGCGCGGCGTTGCCAGGTCTCGGGTTGCATCAGCCAGCGCTGCACCGCCGCCGCGAGTTCGCGCGCGTCGCGCACGCGCTCGCCCGCGCCGCTGCGCGCGATCTCCTCGAACAGCGGCGCTGCGTTGTGGACGTGAGGGCCGAACAGCACCGGCTGGCCGACCGACATGGGCTCCAGCGGGTTGTGCCCGCCCACGGGCGCCAGCGTGCCGCCCACGAAACACAGCGAGGCGTGCTGGTACCAGTGCATGAGCTCGCCCATGGCGTCGATCAGCAGCACCTGCGTGCCTGGTGACACCGCCTGCCCGCTGCTGCGCCGCACGAAGCTCAGGCCGCTGTGCTGGACGTGGGCCGCGACCTCGTCGAAGCGCTGGGGATGGCGCGGCACCAGCACCAGCAGCCAGCTCGGGTTGACTGGCGAGAGCTCGCTCCAGATCGCCAGCCAGGCGGCCTCGTCGCCTTCGTGCGTGCTGCCCGCCACCAGCAGCGTGCGCCCCTGCAGCTCGGGCGCCAGCGCCACGCGCGCGGCGGGCACGGCGACATCGAATTTCAGGTTGCCGGTGTCGTGCAGGCGCGGCTCGGGCACGCCCAGCCCGCGCAGGCGCTCGGCGCTGGTGGTGTCGGCGGCCGCCACCGTGAGCTGTGGCCAGACGGGCCGCATCAGGCCCGGCCATCGCCGGTAGGTGCGCGCCGAGCCTTCGGAGAGGCGCGCGTTGACGAGCGCAACCGGGATCGCGTTGGCCCTGCACTGCTGCAGCCATTCGGGCCAGAGCTCGCGCTCCACGAGGATCAGCAGCCGGGGCTGCAGCCGGTTCAGGAAGCGGGCGACGGCACCGGGCGTGTCGATGGGCGCGTAGACGTGGCGGATCTGGTCGCCCCAGTGCGTCTGCAGCGCGCGCGCACCGGTGGGGGTCTGGGTGCTGACGACCACGGCGTGCGCGGGCCATTCTTCGAGCAGGGCGTGCAGCAGCGGTTGCATGGCCTGCACCTCGCCCACCGAGGCGGCGTGGATCCAGATGCAGCCGAGCTGCTCGGGGTCGATGGGAATGAAACCGAGGCGCTGCCGCAGGTTCTGGCGGTAGCCGGGCTCACGCCGGCCACGCCACCACAACCAGCCCAGCAGGGGAGCGGCCAGGGCGCGGCTGAGCAGTCGGTACGCCCGATGGGGCAGCGAAACCGGGCTGCTCAGCGCCAATGGTCGGCGACCCATTGGGCGGGCAACACGCGCCGGTACCACTTGCCGCTCACGCCGGCAATGACATCGGGTGGGTTGGGCTTGCCGTGGAACACGATGATCTTGGCGCCGGGCGGGATGGTGGGCGGCGAGAACCAGCCCAGGATGCCCGGGCGCATGCAGTGGCGCTTGAAGCTGCGGCACCAGGCCTCGGGCCAGTAGCTGACCTTGCCCTGCCGGTTGAGGTAACCGGTGATGTACTCCTGCTCGTTGCGCACGTCCGCGATCGACTCCGGGTAGCCGTTCTTCAGGTGCTCCAGGGCGTCGGCGTGCGCGCCGATGGTGTAGAGGTAGCACGAGGTGTTGCCCGTGCCGTCCTTCTTGTCCCATTCCTTGATGACGATGAAGGTGCCGGGCTGGTCGAAGAACTCGTCCAGGCTGTCGACGATGACGATGTCCAGGTCGAGGAACAGCGTCTGGCCGGTGAGGTCGTAGAGCGGATCGGCGAAGCTGGTGAGCTTGAGCCAGCCGTGGCCGAAGCTCCAGGGCTTGCGCTGGTCGAATTCGTCGAAACCCACGGCGGGGATGGGCTTGACCTCGACGGCGGGGTCGATGCCTTCACCGTCGTCGGTCAGGCAGACGAAACGGAAGGGCCGGTGCAGGTGCCGCGACACCATGCTGTGGAGTTTGTTGACGTACTCGGGGCCGTACTTCCTGCCCCATTTGATGCACAACACGTTGACGGTCTGCATGGCTTCCTCTTCTGCGGGTGTTGGCTGGCTGACGCCAACTTGGCGGTCGAGTGTAGCGGAGCTCACTTCGAGAGCAGGGAATCGATGGGCAGCAGGTCTTCGGGCAGCAGGGCGCCGCTGGCCTGGCGCAGGCGCAGGCTGCTCAGCAGCACGTTGTAGCGCGCCTGGGCCAGGTCGCGCTTGGTCTGGAACAGCTGGCTCTGCGCGTTGAGCACGTCGATGTTGATGCGCACGCCCACCTGGTAACCCAGGCGGTTGGCGTCCAGCGCGCTCTGGCTGGAGGCCTCGGCGGCCTGCAGCGCACGCACCTGGCCCTGGCCCGAGACCACGCCCAGGTAGGCGCTGCGCGTGGACAGGTCCACGCCCCGGCGCGCGGCCTCGAGGTCGGCGCGCGCCTTTTCTTCCAGCGCCAGGGTTTCCTTCACCCGGTTCTGGACCGCGAAGCCGGCGAACAGCGGCAGGTTGAACTGCACGCCGACGCTGGCGGTGTTGGTGCGCACATTGCCGGGGATCGGCAGGGTGGTCATGGGGCCGCGCGCCACCTGGTACTGGCCGACCAGGTCCAGCGTGGGCTTGTGCCCGGCTTCGGCCTTGCTGGTTTCGAGCTGGGCGATTTCCAGGTTGCGCGTGGCCTGCAGGATGGTCGGGTGCGTGCCGGGGTTGCGGTCCACCCAGGCCTGCGGGTCGGCCGGCACCACCTCGGGCAGGGTCACGGGCGCGGCCAGCGGGCGCGGCTCCACCGAGGGGCGGCCCACCAGCTGGTTGAGCGCGAGCTTCTTCACGCGCAGGTCGTTCTCGGCCGCGATTTCGCGCGCCAGCACCAGGTCGTACTGGGCCTGCGCCTCGCGCGAATCGGTGATGGTGGTGGTGCCGACCTCGAAGTTGCGCTTGGCCGCGGCCAGCTGCTCGGCCACGGCGGTCTTCTGCGCCTGCACGAAGGCCAGCGTGTCCTGCGCCGCGAGCACGTCGAAGTAGGCCTGCGAGGTGCGCACGATGAGGTCCTGCTCGGCCAGGGTGAGTCGGGCCTTGGCGATGTCGACGCTGAGCTCGGCCTGGTCGTTGGTGATCCTGTTGGCCGGGCGGTACAGCGGCTGGCTGGCGGAGAGCGTGGCGCTCTGGTTGTTGCTGTTGCCGTCGAGCGCGCCGTAGTTGCTGACCTCGCGCCGCGCCCAGCTGGCCGCGGCGGCCAGGCCGGCTTGCGGCAGCAGGCCGGCACGGGCCTGCGCGGCCTGGGCCAAGGACGCGTCGTATTGCGAGCGCGCGGCCAGGTAGGTGGCATCGAACCCGCGCGCCGCCTCGTACAGCTGAACCAGGCTCTGCGCCTGGGCACCGGTGGCGAGCGACCCCAGCGCCAGCATGACCGCCAGCGGAAACAGAGACGATGTGCGGGCGGACGAAACTGCTTTCATGCGGTGTTCCTTGGAGCGGGACGGTGCGAGGAAATGAAGAGGCCTATGCGAGAGGCAACCCCCCCAGGGGCATCAAGGGTCCGGCTTCGCCGGCCCGAGATGCCGTCCCCCCTCCAAGCGCCGAAGGCGCGCCAGAGAGGGGGGAAGCCGCGAAGCGGCGCAGGGGGGTGTTCCATCTCAGTACACCGGGATGCCCGGGTCGCGCTCTTGGGACCAGGCATGGATGCCACCATGGATGTTCACGACATGCGTGAAACCGTTGCCTTCCAGGAACTGCACCACCTGCGCGCTGCGGCCGCCGTGGTGGCACAGCACGGCGATGGGCTGGTGCCGGTCGAGTTCGAGCAGGCGCGCCGGCACCGTGCGCATGGGCATGGCGCGCAGCTCGAAGCCCTCGGGCTTCACGGAAGCGGTCTGCAGCTCCCAGGGTTCGCGCACGTCCAGCACGACGGGCAGGGCCTGTGGTGCGGCGGGGTCGGCGGCCTGCTTCAGCCAATCGGGCAGTTGGGCGGGGGTGATCGAGTTCATGGCGGCGTCCGTGGGCGGGGGAAGGTTTCCGGGCTCAGAAGCGGAAACGCGAGGGTTCCGGGAAGTGGCGCAGGCGCGGGGCCACGGTGTCCCAGGGCTGGGCGGTCTGGAAGGCGGCCTCGCCGGTGCGGGTGACGATGGTCGCGCGCATCATGGGCTCGAAGCCGACGATCGCGCCCAGGCGGCCGCCTGGGGCCAGCAGGTCCAGCAGCGCCGAGGGGATCTCGGCGACCGAACCACTGAGCACGATGGCGTCGAACGGCGCGCCATCCGCGCAGGCCGCGAAGCCCTTGGCGGCGGCATCGGCGCAGCGCACCTCGGCGTTGGTGATGCCGGCCTTCTGCAGGTTCTCACGCGCCAGGCGGGCCAGCGCCTCGTCGATTTCGATGCTCACCACGTGCTGTGCGAGGCTGGCCAGCAGGGCCGCCATGTGGCCGCTGCCGGTGCCGATTTCGAGCACCTTGTCGCTGGGCTTGAGCGCGAGGTCCTGCAGCAGGCGCGCCTCGACCTTGGGCGCGAGCATCGCCTGGCCGTCCACCGCGGGGTGGTTCAGCGGCAGTTCCATGTCGGCGAAGGCCAGCGACTGGTGCGCGGCGGGCACGAACTGCTCGCGGTGCACGCGGTCCAGCAGGGCGAGCACCCGGGCGTCGAGCACCTCCCAGGGTCGGATCTGCTGCTCGATCATGTTGAAACGGGCCTGGCTCAGGCTGAGGGCGGGGGCGGGAGCGGTGGAAGTGGTCATGGCATCGACTCGTGGGAACGGTGTTTCGAGGGGGCGGCGGGAACCGCGAGATTTTAAGGAGTGGGACCGTCGGGGACGGGGTGGGGTATCGCCAGGCCGAGCCGGCGGCGGAACCAGTTGCCGAGGTCGTCCATGTAGCAATAGACCACCGGCACCACCACCAGGGTGAGCAGGGATGAGGTGATGACGCCGCCGATGACGGCCTGGCCCATGGGCGCGCGCTGCTCCGAGCCTTCGGTGAGCGCGAACGCCAGCGGCACCATGCCGAACACCATGGCCAGCGTGGTCATGAGGATGGGGCGCAGCCGCACCCGCGCGGCCAGCAGCAGGGCGGACTCGCGGTCCATCGGCGGCTCGCCCGCGCGGCCCTCGCGCGCGCGGATCGCGAAATCGACCAGCAGGATGGCGTTCTTGGTGACCAGGCCCATCAGCAGCACGATGCCGATGACCGAGAACATGCTCATGCTCGAGCCGAACATGAGCAGGGTCAGCACCACACCGATCAGCGTGAGCGGCAGCGAGGTCATGAGTGCCAGCGGCTGCAGGAAGCTCTGGAACTGGCTGGCCAGGATCATGTAGATGAAGATGATGGCCAGGGCCAGCGCCGAGAGCGCGTAGCCGAAGGATTCCTGCATGTTCTTGGTGGAGCCGCCGAATTCGTATCGGTAGCCGGGCGGGAAGGCGATGCTGTCGAGCACCTGGCGGATCTCGGTCGAGACCTCGCCCGGCGAGCGCCCGTAGACGTTGGCGTTGATCGACACCTCGCGGTTGAGGTTGCGGCGGTTGATCTGGTTGGGGCCGGTGGCGTCCACCACGTCGGCCACCTGGCCCAGGCGCACCACGCGCGCTGTGCCGTCGCTGTCGGTGCCGACCACGAAGGGCAGCTGTTCCAGGTCGCTCGCGCGCTCGCGCCCGCTGGGCGCCAGGCGCACGTTCACGTCGTAGCTCTGGCCGTCGGCGGCGCGCCAGTTGCCCACCGTGGTGCCAGCCACCAGGGTGCGCAGGCTGGCCCCCACCGTGGCCACGCTCACGCCCACGTCGGACGCCAGGTCGCGCTTCATCTTCACGTCCACCGTGGGCTTGTTGGGCTTCACGCTGGCGTCCAGGTCGACCAGGCCGACGATGGGGCGGATGCGCTCCATCACGGTCTGCGTCAGGCGTTCGAGCTCGGCCAGGTCGTCGCCCTGCAGCGAGAACTCCACCTGCTTGTTGCCGCCCACGGCGTCGAGCAGGCCGACGTGGGTCACGGTGATGCCGGGCACGCCGCGCAGCCGCTCGCGCAGGCGCGCCGACATCTCGAGCGCGCTCAGCGTGCGCTGGTGGCGGTCGGTCAGGCGCACGTAGATGCTGGCGTACATGGTGCCCTGCGCGTTGCCGGTGTTCAGCGTGGACAGCGTGTACTTCACCTCGGGGAACTCGCGCAGGATGCCCTCGACTTCGCGCGTCTTGGCCTCGGTGGCCTCCAGTGAGGAGCCCACCGGCGTGTGAAAGCTCAGCGAGGTTTCGGAGAAGTCGGCCGTGGGCACGAACTCGGTGCCCAGCAGCGGCACGATGAAAAGGCTGCCCACGAAGGTGGCCAGGGCCAGGCCCAGTGTGGCCAGCTTGTGCCTGAGCGACCAGCGCAGCGTGCCCTGGTAGGTGTGGCTCAGGTCGTCCTGGAAGCGGTCGAACCAGCCGGTCACGCGGCCGATGGTGCGGTCGTAGAAGGTCTTCGGGCCGCTGGCGGCGTGGCCGTGTTTCTCGATCTCGGGGTCGTGCCAGACCGAGGACAACATCGGGTCGAGCGTGAAGCTCACGAACATGGAGATCAGCACGGCCGCCACCATGGTGATGCCGAACTCATGGAAGAACTTGCCGATGATGCCGCCCATGAAGCCGATGGGCAGGAACACCGCCACGATGGACAGCGTGGTGGCCAGCACGGCCAGGCCGATCTCCTGCGTGCCGTCCATGGCCGCGTCGAACGGGCGCTTGCCCATCTGTACGTGGCGCACGATGTTCTCGCGCACCACGATGGCGTCGTCGATCAGCAGACCCACCGAGAGCGTGAGTGCCATCAGCGTGATCATGTTGATGGTGAACCCGAACAGGTTCATGAAGAAGAAGGTGCCGATCAGCGCGATCGGCAGCGTGAGGCCGGTGATGACGGTCGAGCGCCAGGAGTTCAGGAACAGGAACACGATCAGCACGGTGAGCACCGCGCCTTCGATCAGCGTGCGGCGCACGTTCTCGACCGAGACGCGGATCGGCCGCGAGCCGTCGGCGATCTGCTCCAGCCGCACGCCGGGCGGCAGCTCGGCGCCCAGGGCGGCCACGGCGGCCTTGAGGCCGTCGGTCACCGCGATGGTGTTCTCGTCCTGCGCCTTCTGAACCTGCAGCAGCAGGGTGCGCTGGCCGTTGTAGAGCGCCAGGCTCTCCACTTCCTGCGTGCCGTCGCTCACGCGCGCCACCTGGCCCAGGCGCACGGCCTGGCCGCCGCGGCGCGCGACGATGATGTGCTCGAAGTCCTGCGGGTTCTGCAGCCGCGAGAGCACCTGCACCACGCGCTCGGCCTCACCGGTCTTGAGCGTGCCGACCGGCAGGTCCTGGTTCTCGTTGCGCACGGCGGCGTTGACCTGTTCGGTGGTCACGCCGAGCGCTTCCATGGCCGAGGGATCGAGCTCGATGTTGACGGCGCGCCGCGTGGCACCCACCAGCGTCACCGAGCCCACGCCGCGCACGTTCTCCAGCCGCTTCTTGAAGACCTGCTCGGCCCAGGTGGTGAGTTCCACCGCGCTCGGGGCCTTGCCGTCCACGGCTTGGGGGATCACGGCCACCGACCAGATCGAGCGGCTGGCCGGGTCGAAGCGCAGCACGCGCGGCTCTTCCACTTCGTCGCGGAACACCGGGCGCAGGATGGCGATCTTCTCGCGCACGTCCTCGGCCGCCTTGCGCCCGTCCACCGTCAGCTGGAATTCGATGATGACGAGGGACTGGCCTTCGTAGCTGCGCGAGGTCAGGGTGTTGACGCCCGCGATCGCGTTGACCGCCTCCTCGACCTTCTTGGTGACCTCGGACTCGACGATCTCGGGCGAGGCGCCCGGGTAGGCCACCTGCACCACGACCACCGGGAAGTCGATGTTGGGGAACTGGTCCACCTGCAGGCGCTGGAACGAGAACAGGCCCAGCACCACGAAGGCGATCATCACCATGGTGGCGAAGACCGGGTTGCGCAGCGAGACCTGGGTGAACCACATGGTGCGGCGCGCTCAGTGGGTGGCCAGGCGCACGGCCGTGCCTTCGCGGATGGCGCCGGCCTGGGCGCTGAGCACCGGCTCGCCGGCCTGCAGGCCCTTGACCTCGCGCATGGGCTCGCTGCCGCGCAGGCCGGTGGCGCCGCCGTCCAGCACCACGTGGGCGATCTTGTTCTCGCGCACCACCTGCACATAGGGCTGGGGCTTGTCGTTGCGCACCGAGGACAGCGGCACCGCCAGCGCGTTGACCGCGCCGGTGACGATCTGGCCCTGCGCGAACAGGCCCTGGCGCATGCCTTCGGCGGCCGGCACGCGCAGGTACACCAGCACGCTGCGGCTGCCCGCCTGCACGCTGGGGTTGATGCGCGAGACCGTGGCCCGCACCGGCTCGGCCAGGCCTTCGACGCGCAGGTTCGCCGTCTGGCCCACCTTCACCGACGCCGCGTCGGCCGGGGTGATGGCGGCCTCCATCTCGAAGGCCGAGAGGTCCACCACGTCGAACACGCGCGTGTCCACGCCCACGCGTTCGCCGTTCTGCACCAGGCGGGCCGAGATCTGGCCGTTCAGGGGCGAGCGCAGCGTGGTGTCGGCCAGGGCCTTCTTCGCGATGTCCAGCGCGGCCAGTGCGGCCTGGTGCGTGGCCTCGGCGCCGGCGAGGTTGGCGCTGGCCGTCTCCAGCGCGGTGGCCGAGATGAAGCCCTGGCGCACCAGAGCCTGGTTGTTGTCCAGCGTGCGCCGCGCGATCGCCACCTGCGACTGGGCCGACTCGGCCTGCCGCGTGGCCTGGCGCACGCGTGCGTCGGCCTCGGTGCTGTCGATGCGCGCCACCACCTCACCGGCCTTCACCGCGTCGCCTTCGCGCTTGCTCAGGCCCTGGATCTCGCCGGCGGTGCGCGCCTTGATGGCGGCCGTCTGCAAGGCCTGCACCGAGCCCGAGAGGCCCACCGTCTGCGTCAGCTCCAGCGCCTGCACGGCCACCACGTCGCGCGCGGAGAGCGTGTACACCGGCGCGGTCTTGAGCGCCTCGGCGGCCGCACGCGCGGTTTCGCCCTGGGTCTTGCGCTTGTCCAGCGCGCGCACCAGGCCCAGGCCGACACCCAGCACCAGCACGGCCAGCAGGAGCCATTTGATCCAGGTGGAGCGCGAGCGGGGAGCGTTCATGGTGGCTTGGAGGTCAGGATGTGGGGCTGGGTGCGAGCATGCCGTGCAGCAGCAGGTCCACCTGGTTGTCGATGAAGCCGATCGGGTCCAGCGTCTCGTTCGAGGCGCAGCAGGGCGCCATGGAATGTTTCCACATCAGCACGAAGATCATGGGCGCGATCAGGCTGTAGACGGCGTAGTCCATGGACAGCGGGCGGAACTCGCCGCGGTCGATGCCGCGCTGCAGGATGCGCCGGATCAGTTCGTGGCCGGGCTCGATCACCTCCTTCTGGTAGAAGGCCGCGATCTCGGGGAACATGCCGGCCTCGCTCATCACCAGCTTGGTGATGCCGGAGGCGGGCGTCATGCCCACGCGCTCCCACCAGGTGTGCAGGCAGTAGCGCACCAGCTCGGCGCTGTCGCCCTCGAAGTGGTCGAGCTCCTCGTTCCACTCGGGAAAGCGCCCGGCCAGGTTCTCGCGCACCACGGCCTTGAACAGCTCTTCCTTGCTCGGGAAGTACAGGAAGAGGGTGCCCTTGGACACGCCGGCCAGGGCGGCGACTTCTTCCACCCGGGTGGCGGCGAAGCCCTTTTCAACGAACAGGCGCAGCGCCGCGTCCAGCAATTCGCCCGGGCGCGCCTCCTTGCGCCGGGCGCGGCGCTGGCGCGGTTCGGCGTCGGATTCGGGGGAGGTCAGGGGCGTGGGGGCAGACATGGGGCTTTAATGACCGGTGGGTTAGTAATATACCCCACCCCCCATATCCGACCGAGTTGCCGGCTCAACCGGCGGGCCCGCGCCCTGCGGGCACAGCGCTCAGGAAAACGCCTGGATGCCGGTGATCGCGCGGCCCAGGATGAGGGCGTGGATGTCGTGCGTGCCCTCGTAGGTGTTGACCACCTCCAGGTTCACCAGGTGGCGCGCCACGCCGAACTCGTCGCTGATGCCGTTGCCGCCCATCATGTCGCGCGCCAGGCGGGCGATGTCCAGGGCCTTGCCGCAGCTGTTGCGCTTGAGGATGGAGGTGATCTCGACGGCGGCCGTGCCCTCGTCCTTCATGCGGCCCAGGCGCAGGCAGCCCTGCAGGCCCAGGCTGATTTCGGTCAGCATGTCGGCCAGCTTCTTCTGGATCAGCTGGTTCGCGGCCAGCGGGCGGCCGAACTGCTGGCGGTCCAGCACGTACTGGCGGGCGCGGAAGTAGCAGTCTTCCGCCGCACCCAGCGCGCCCCAGGCGATGCCGTAGCGCGCGCTGTTGAGGCAGGTGAACGGGCCTTTCAGGCCGCGCACCTCGGGGAAGGCGTTCTCTTCGGGGCAGAACACCTCGTCCAGCACGATCTCGCCGGTGATGGAGGCGCGCAGGCCCACCTTGCTGTGGATGGCCGGGGCGCTCAGGCCCTTCATGCCCTTGTCCAGGATGAAGCCGCGGATCGCGCCTTCGTCGTCCTTGGCCCAGACCACGAACACATCGGCGATCGGCGAGTTGGTGATCCACATCTTGGCGCCGGACAGGCTGTAGCCGCCGGCCACCTTCTTGGCGCGGGTGACCATGCTGCCGGGGTCGGAACCGTGGTTGGGTTCGGTCAGGCCGAAGCAGCCGATCCACTCGCCGGTGGCCAGCTTGGGCAGGTACTTCTGCTTCTGCGCCTCGGAGCCGAATTCGTTGATGGGCACCATCACCAGCGAGCTCTGCACGCTCATCATGGAGCGGTAGCCCGAGTCCACGCGCTCCACTTCGCGCGCCACCAGCCCGTAGCAGACGTAGTTCAGGCCGCTGCCGCCGTAGGCCTCGGGGATGGTCGGGCCCAGCAGGCCGAGCGAGCCCATCTCGCGGAAGATGGCGGCGTCGGTCTTTTCGTGGCGGAAGGCCTCGGTCACGCGCGGCAGCAGCTTTTCCTGGCAGTAGCTGTGGGCGGCGTCGCGCACCTGGCGCTCATCGTCGCTCAGTTGCTGGTCGAGCTGGAACGGGTCTTCCCAGCTGAAGCGGGCTTTGGGGGTGCTCATGCTTGTCTCCGGTGTTCGGGTGGCGATGCGGCGATTGTCGACGGCTGATGAATATCTGTCTAATATCGTTGGTGTATTCATCCATACAAATTTCAGATTCATGGAATTCCGCCACCTGCGCTACTTCCTCGTGCTGGCCGAAGAGCTGCACTTCGGCCGCGCGGCCCAGCGCCTGGCCATCACGCAGCCGCCGCTCTCGCTCAACATCCAGCAACTGGAGGCCTCGGTCGGGGCGCAGCTGTTCACGCGCAACAGCCGAGGCGTGCAGCTCACGGCCGCAGGCCAGGCCTTCGTGCCGGCGGCGCGTGCCTTGCTCGACCAGGCGGGCCAGGCCGCGCGCGAGGCCCGCGAAGTGGCCCAGGGCCTGGTCGGCAGCCTGCAGATCGGGTTCGCCGGCACGGTGCTGTACCGAGGGCTGCCGCAGATCCTGCAGGGGTTCGCGGCGCGCCATCCGCGCCTGCGGCTGGTGCTGCGCGAAATGAGTTCGAGCGACCAGCTGATCGACCTCATGCACGAGCGGCTGGACCTGGGCTTCGTGCACACCACGCGCGTGCCGGCGAGCTTCTCGCAGATCCTGGTGTCCAGCCAGCCCTTCGTGGCCTGCCTGCCGGTGGGGCACGCGCTGGCGCGGCGCCGTCGCCTGCCGCTGGTCCAGTTGCAGGGTGAGCCGTTCGCGGTGGTGTCGCGCGCGGTCTCGCCCGATTACCACGAGCGCATCCTGGGCCTGTGCGCCGATGCGGGCTTCTCGCCCGAGATCCGCTACGAGCTGCGGCACTGGCTCAGCGTGGTGTCGCTGGTCTCGCAAGGCCTGGGTGTGGCGCTGGTGCCGGCCGCGCTGCAGCAGGCCGGCCTGCCCGGCGCGGTGTTCCTGCCGCTCGATGGGGAGACCCCGCCGTATGAGACCCACTGTCTCTGGAAGACCGACCGCGATCAGGCGGCGCTGGCGGCATTCCTGGACGCGGTGCGGGCCTTTGCCCAGCCATTACAGTGAGGCGTCAACCCATGGAGAACACGATGAGCGACAAACAGGTGCTGGTGCTGGGCGGTGGCTGCTTCTGGTGCACCGAGTCCGTCTACAAGGAAGTGACCGGGGTGACCGATGTCGAGTCGGGCTACAGCAACGGCCAGGTCGAGCGGCCGAGCTACGAGATGGTGTGCACCGGCACCACCGGCCACAACGAGGTGGTGCGGCTCGAGTACGACCCGACGCAGGTCACCACGCGCGAGATCCTGGAGATCTTCTTCGTGATCCACGACCCGACCACCCTCAACCGCCAGGGCAACGACGTGGGCACGCAGTACCGCAGCGGCATCTACTTCACCACGGCCGAGCAGCAGCGGGTGGCGCAGGCGCTGATCGACGAGCTCACCCAGGACAACGCCTTCGGCAAGCCCATCGTCACCGAGCTCAAGCCCCTGCTCAACTACTGGCCGGCCGAGGCCTATCACCAGGACTTCTTCGAGCGCAACCCGCACCAGGGCTATTGCATGGCGGTGGCCGCGCCCAAGGTGGCGAAATTCCGCAAGACCTTCGCCCGGCTGGCGAAGTAGGTCCTGCGGGGCCGATCACTTCGGCAGCAGCACCTTGTCCACGACGTGGATCACGCCGTTGGACTGGTACACGTCGGCGATGGTCACGGTGGCCGTGCCGCCTTTTTCATCCGTCACCGTGACCTTGCCGCCGGCCGACTTGGCCACCAGCGTGCCGCCGGCCACCGTCTTGATCGAGGCCATGCCCTTGCCGTCGGCGATCATCTTGGCGATGGCCGCGGCGTCCCATTTGCCGGGCACCACGTGGTAGGTCAGGATGCCGGTGAGCATGCCCTTGTTCTCGGGCTTGAGCAGGGTGTCCACGGTGCCGGCGGGCAGGGCGGCGAAAGCGGCGTTGGTGGGCGCGAACACGGTGAACGGGCCGGGCGACTTGAGCGTGTCCACCAGGCCGGCGGCCTTCACGGCGGCCACCAGCGTGGTGTGGTCCTTGGAGTTGACCGCGTTGTCGATGATGTCCTTGCTGGCCAGCATCGGCGCGCCGCCGACCATGACTTGCGCGAAGGCGCCGAGGGATGCGGTGCCGATGGCGAGGGCCAGAACGGTCTTGCTGAGGGTCTGCGTGATCATGGAATCTCCTAGGGTTGAAGCCGGAACTGCGGCTGAAGGAGATACGCAGCGCGACCCCGCACTGGATTCAAGAAAATCCAGTGGTCGGGCTTAGGCCGGTTTCGCGCGGCCTCGGGCCTGCAGCAGCGGCCAGCAGACGATCACCGCCAGACCCAGCAGCACCAGCGCCGCCGCGCCGAGCTTCCAGCCCGGCAGGGGCTCACCGAGCGAGACCGCCGAGGCCCCCATGCCGAACACCGGGATCAGCAGCGCCAGCGGTGTGACCGTCGCCGCCGGGTGGCGCGCCAGCAGCCAGTTCCACACGCCGTAGCCGAACAGGGTATTGCCCACCGCCTGCCACAGCACGCTGGCCCACACCAGCGCATCCGCCTGCCGCAGGCTGCTCGCGATGGCCTGCGGGCCTTCGATCAGCCACGACAGCGCGAACAGCGGTGGCACCGCGAACACGCTGCTCCAGACCATGAAGTGCAGCATGTTGACCGGCCCGAGCGACTTCACCACCAGGTTGGCGAGCGACCAGAAGAAGGCCGCGCTCAGCACCAGGCCCATGCCCAGCAGGGTGACCGAGGCGTCGAGG
This sequence comes from Hydrogenophaga sp. FG152, assembly GCF_057809615.1. Lineage (NCBI taxonomy): Bacteria > Pseudomonadati > Pseudomonadota > Betaproteobacteria > Burkholderiales > Comamonadaceae > Hydrogenophaga > Hydrogenophaga sp. FG152. Next base: position 94,512 of record NZ_JBMDKH010000003.1, read on the forward strand.
TTGGCCACGATCACGCCCAGGCCGGCCAGCGCCAGCAGCAGGCCCGCGACCTGGAAGCCGCGCACGCGCTCGCCCATGAGCCACAGCGACAGGCCGATGGTGAAGAACACCTGCAGCTGCACCACCAGCGACGCCAGTCCGGGGGAGATGCTGCTGCGGATCGCCAGGAACAGCAGGCCGAACTGCCCCACGCCCAGCAACACGCCGAAGGCGGCGACCTTGCGCCAGGGCGCGGTCGGGCGCGGGATGAACAGCAGCCAGGGCAGGGCCGAGAGCGCGAAGCGCAGCGTGGCGAACAGGAAGGGCGGCAGACCGTCCAGGCCCCAGCGGATCACCACGAAGTTCGTGCCCCAGACGAACACCACCGAGAGGGCGAGGAGCAGGTGGGTGATGGGCACGGCGTGGTGTGAAGCGGGGAGACCGGCAGTGTAGCCAGCGGCCCGCCACCCGCCTGCGGGCTCAGTGCAATGCCCGTGTGCGGTAGAGGAGTAACAGGGCCACGGGCGCGCCGACCAGGCCGATCACCGCGTTGAGGTGGAACACGTGGCGGCTCCACGGCAGGTGCAGCACCAGATCGGCCGCCAGGCCGAGCACCGCGCCCGCCAGGCCCGCGGCCGGCAGCAGCACGCGGTGGTCGGCGCTGCGCATCAGGGCGCGCGCCACCTGCGCGGCCACCAGGCCGAGGAAAGCCACCGGGCCGCAGAAGGCCGTCACCAGCCCGCTCAGCCACGCGGTGACCAGCAACGCGCCGCGCTTGACCAAGGTCACGCGCATGCCCATGGACGCGGCATAGCGCTCGCCCAGCAACAGGCCGTTGAGCGGTTTCACCAGCAGGCCGCCGGCGAGCAGGCCGGCCAGCACGCCCGGCACCAGGATCTGCAGTTGCTGCCGTGTGGCACCGGCAAAGCTCGCGTCGTCCCAGGCCTTGAAGGCGCGCGCCTGGGTCTCGTCGATGAAGTGCATCGACGCGCTGATGAGGCCGATGGCGAGGTAGCCCAGCATCAGGCCGATGATGAGCAGCGTGACCGTACCGACCCGGCGCGACAGGCCGGCCAGCAGCGCGAGCACCGCCACCGAGCCGGCCACCGAGGCCAGCGCCAGGCCGATGTCGCCGGTGAGGCCGAAGCGCAGCAGCAAGGCGTTGCCGGCCACGCCCGCGATCGCCACCAGCAGAGCGCAGCCCAGCCGCGCACCGTGCACGATGCCGAGCACGAAGGGGTCGGCCAGGGGGTTGCGGAACAGCGTCTGCAACAGCAGGCCGGCCACACCGAGCGCCGCGCCGGAGCACAGCGCGTTGAGCGCGCGCGGCAGACGGAATCCCAGCACGATGTCGCGCCACACCGGATGGGCGGCGCCGCCGGACAACACGTCGAACACCGCGGCCAGCGGGATGGCGACCGAGCCGAGCGAGAGCTCGGCCACGAACAGCACCGCCAGCAGCAGGGTCATCGCGGCGAAGCGGGCGGGGGTGAGCGGGGTGGTGGTCATGGCAGCCGGCGCAGGAAGGGGGTGTCGGTGTCGACGGGCGGCAGAGGCAGGCTCGGGTGCAGCGCCCGGATGGCTTCGGCCAGCTGCACGTGCGGCCGGGTCATGCCCTGGTCCTGGAAGGGGTAGGCCCAGGCGCCGGTGTAGCCCTGGTCCCAGGCGAACACGCGGCCTTCGCGCGCGGCGCGGAACCAGCCGTGCAAAGGGTTGGCGTCGACCAGGGTGGTCACGCTGGCCTGGCCGCCCAGCGTGCCGAGCCAGACCGGCGCATCGGCCGCTCGCGCGTAGACCTTCTCGAACCGTTCGTACACGAGGCTGCTGCTGCGCGCGTCGTTCGCGAGCGCAAAGCGCCCGCCGGCGTCGTGGATCAGCCGGGCACGCTGGTTGCGGCCGCCGAAGGTCTCGATGGTGTCGCGGCTGGCGGCAAAGCCGGCCATCACCAGGGGGCGGTCGGGTGCCGTGGCCGCGACGTCAGCCAACCGGAGGTACTGGGCCTCGATGCGGCCGAACGTCGCGTTGGCCAGGGCCTCGCGGTTGGTGAGCAGGGCCAGCAGCTTGAGCCACTCGGCGCGGCCCAGCGGGTGCGTCTCATGGTGGTCGGCCTGCGCGATCGCGCGCACACCCAGCACCCACAGGCGCGGGTGCATGTTGCCCTGCGGGTAGGCGGAGTAGAAGCTCAGGTACACGTCGGCCTGCACCGCCATCACCGATTCGATGGAGGCGTGGCCGTAGCCCCACATGTCGTGCACCAGGCCCTGGGCGATGCGCTCGCGCACCGCCGGCACGGTGGCGCTGCGCGTGTTTTCGGCCCCGTACAGCCGGTCCACCAGGCCCAGCTCGTCGAGTGCGCCGAGCATGGCGGCGTTGCCGGTGACCAGCCTCTGTATCGGCACTTGAATCACCTGCTCGTGCGGCCCGTGCGCGGGCACCGGTGTGCCGCACTGCACCAGCAGGTAGTCCAGCGTTTCACCGGTGCCCACGCTGGGCGTGAAGCGCACGCGTTTGTAGTGCGGGCCGTAGCTCACCTGCAGCTGCACCGAGTGGGTGAAGGTGGTCTTGTGCGGAAAGTAGTCCACGCCCGGCCGGTGCCCGGCCACGCAGGCGGCGTCGAGGTTGTCGCTCAGGCCGTCGGCGCCCACCACCACCGAGGGCCAGGCGGCGCGCGGCGGCGGTGCGATCTGCATGCAGCCGCACAACAGCAGCAGCGGTACCAGTTGCAGGCGCCTCATGCTTGGCCGCCAAGCGCGTCCACCAGGGCGCCGAGGGTAGCGAAGCGCTGCGGCGCCTGCCCGCTGCGCTGCAAGGTGTAAGCGCCGCGCTCCCCCGCGTGCACGGCCTGTGTGGCCTCGGGATCGTGTGCGTAGCCCGCACGCTGCAGCGCCCGCCGTGCCCAGGCCGTCGCCATGCCCTCGCCTTCGATGCGGATGCCGCGCTGCGCTTGGTGGCCCACGCGCAGCTCGGCGCGTTCCAGGTCGAAAGCCAGGCCGTCGGTGGCAAAGCCCGCGGCCAGGGTGCCGTTCAGGGCAAGGTCTTCGGGCGCACCGGCGTGCAGGCGACGCTGGCCGTCGATCAGCCACAGCGCGTCGGCGTGGCGCAGCGCGAGTTCGAGGTCGTGCGTGGACAGCAGCACGGCCAGGCCTTGCCCGTGGGCCAGCGTGCGCAGCAGGTGCATGGTCTCGATGCGGCGCGGCAGGTCCAGGAAAGCGGTCGCTTCGTCGAGCACCAGCACGCGCGGCTGCTGCGCCAGCGCGCGGGCGATCAGCACTTTCTGGCGTTCGCCGTCCGACATCTCGGCGACCCGCCGGTGTGCCAGCGCCAGCGCGCCGGCCTGTTGCAGCGCGGCCTGCACCGCGGCGTGGTCGGCGGCGCCAAGCCGGCCGCCCCAGCCGAGGTGGGGGTAACGGCCCAGGCAGACCAGGTCGTGGCCGGTCATCTGCGCGACGTCGACGCGCTCGGTGAGCACCACCGCGAGCCGCCGCGCGCGCTCGACCTGGCTGATGCGGCCCAGCGCCACGCCGCCGATGCGCACCTCGCCCGAGACGGCGGGCTGCATGCCGCACAGCGTGCGGATCAGGGTCGACTTGCCGGCGCCGTTGGCGCCGATCAGGCAGACGAAGCGGCCTGCGGGCAACTCAAGATCCAGCGGACCGAGCAGGGCCCGGCCGCCGTGCCCCACCGTCAGACCGTGGGTGCTCAGGCCCATCAGAGCGCCATGGCGAAGCTGGCGAGCACGCTGCGCGGTGCGCCCGGGTAAGTCGGCACGAAGGCGCCGCCCGAGTCGTAGTAGCGCTTGTCGCCCAGGTTCTGCAGCGCGAGCTGCAGCTTGTAGCGCTGGCCGGCGCCGAAGCGGTAGGCGATGTTGGCGTCCCAGCGCACGTACGAAGGCAGCACGAAGCTGTTGGCGGTGTTGGCCTGGCGCTCGCCGACGTAGATCGCGCCCAGGCCCGCGCTCAGCCCCGCGGCACGGCCGCTGAAATCGAAAGTGGTCCACAGGCTGGCGCTGCGGCGCGGTGCGTTGGCCAGCAGGGTGCCCACCAGGCTGCTGTCGCTGTCGCGGCTGATCTGCGCCTTCAGCTCGGTGACGCTGGCCAGCAGGCGCCATTGCGGCGTGATGCTGAACGGCACGTCCAGCTCCCAGCCCTGGCTGCGCTGTTCACCGACCTGCAGCACGTGGTCGAAGTCGGTGGGGTCCGACACCAGGCCGTGGCGGCGGCGGATGTCGAACACCGCCAGCGTGGGCTCCAGCCGTCCGCCGAGCAGGCTGAACTTGGCACCGACTTCCAGCTGCGTGCCGAGCGACGGCGCGGGCAGGCTGCCGTTGCGCAGCAGGCCGCTGAAGGGCTCGGTGAGGAACGATTTCGACCCACTCGCGTACAGCGACACCGCGTCGCTTGGCGTCCAGGTCACGCCCAGGCGGGGCGACAGCGCGTCGTCGCTGCGCGCCAGCGTGCCCGAGACCGGCAGGTAGTCGGCCCGGGCCAGGGTGCGCGAGCGGTCGTAACGCAGGCCGAACAGAACGCGCCACTGGTCGCCCAGCTGCAGCTCGTCCTGCGCGTACAGCCCCACGTTGCGGCTGCGGTAGTTCGACGCGTCGTAGGGCACGAGCGGGCCGACCACAGTGGTGCCGTGCACCGGGTGGTAGAGGTCGATCGGCAGGTTGGTCGGGAAGCCAAAGGGGCCGACGTTGGCGTCGGCGCGGAAGTCCCAGGTGTCTCGGTTGGCATCGGCACCGAACAGCACGCGGTGGCGCACGCCGCCCGCTTCGAAGCGGCGCGAGACCTCGGCCAGGACCGAGAGGTCGGTCTGGTCGTCGATGCTGCGCTGCTGGCGGCGGTTGACCTGCGGGTCGGGGGTGCCGGCGCCGGTGATGGGGCTGAAGCCGAAGGGGTACCAGAGCGCGTCGGTCCTGGCCGACGAGGCCTGCAGGCCCGCGTGCAGCTGCCAGCCGCTGTCCAGGCGGTGGTCGAGCACCAGCGAGGCCAGGGTGCTGTCGTTCTTCAGCCGGGTGTCGGCCTCGGCGTAGTTGGTGTGGATGGGCACGCCGAGGAACAGCGGGCTGTTGCCGAAGCCGCGGTCGAAGGCGCCGCGCTTGCGGCCGAGTTCGAGTTCAGCGGTCAGCGTGGTGTGCGGTGCGGGTTGCCAGCGAAACACCGGCGAGATGAACTGCGTTTGGGCGCCGACGAAATCGCGAAAGCTTTTGTTGTCCTGCCAGGAGCCGGTGAGCCGGTAGCTCAGGGTCTCGCTGATCGGGCCGGTGCTGTCGAACGTGGCGCGGTAGAAGTCGTGGCTGCCGGCGGTGAGCTCGTAGCATGTGCTGGCGGTGTTCTGCGGCTGCTTGGTCACCAGGTTGACCACGCCACCCGGTTCGAAGCGGCCGTACAGCGCGGAGGCCGGCCCCTTGAGCACCTCGATCTGCTCGATGTTGACCAGCTCGTCCACCGGGGCGAACACGCTGCGGCGGAAGCCGTTCTTGAGGTTGGCCGACGTGGCGAAGCCGCGCAAGCGGAAGCGGTCGTTGCTGCCGCCCCAGCCCACCTGCGGCGTCAGGCCCGGCACGGTGCGCACGGCCTCGCCGAAGCTGGTCACACCACGGTCTTCCATCAGCTCGCGCGTGACGGTCTGGATGGAGAAGGGCGTCTCCTTCACCGTGGTGTCGCTCTTGTTGGCGGTGGGTGCGACGACGGCGCGGTAGGACCGCTCGCGCGTCTCGCTGATGGTGACGGTCTCCAGCGTGGGCGCGGGCTCGGTCTGGGCCCAGGCGGCGATGGAGACGCTGGCCATCGCGCACGGGAGAAGGCGGAAAGCGGTATGAAACATGCGGTGTTCGGCTTGATCGTGAAAGGGATGCGCCTCACTGCCCGCGCACGGCGGTGGTGAGCGCGCGGGTGTTGAAGCGCATCAGCCCGATGTAGCTCGATGCCTCCCCACCGCGCGCGGAGAGCGAGTCGGAAAAGAGGGCGCCAGAGGGTTTGACGCCGGTCTCGCGCGCGATCTGCTCGATCAGGCGTGGGTCCGAGATGCTCTCGACGAACAAGGCCTTGATCTGGTCCTGGCGGATCTGGCGCACCAGCTGCGCCACACCTTTGGCCGAGGCTTCGCTCTCGGTGCTCACGCCTTGCGGCGCCAGAAAGCTCACCTGGTGGTCGCGGGCGTAGTAGCCGAACGCGTCGTGCGAGGTGATCACCTTGCGCTGCGCCACCGGGATCGACGCCCAGGCCGCTCGGATCGCGGTGTCGAGTTCGTTGAGCTTTGCGTCGTAGGCGCGCGCGTTGCGCTGGTACAGGTCGCAGCTGGCGGCGTCGGCCTGGCACAGGGCCTTGGCGATGTTGCGCACATACACCTTCACGTTGGCCACGCTCTGCCAGGCGTGCGGGTCGATCTCGTCGTGGCTGTCGCCCTTGTGGTGCTCGCCGTGGCCGTGGTCCGCTTCGCTCCTGAGCGGCTGGATGCCCTGGCTGACGGTCACCGGCTGGCCCTTGTAGGCCGAGGTCTTGAGCAGGCGGCTGAGCCAGCCCTCGAAGCCCAGGCCGTTGGCGAACACCACCTGCGCCTGGCCGATCAGACGCGCATGGGCGGGCGTGGGCTGGAACACGTGGGCGTCGGCGCCCGGGCCGACCAGCACGTCGACCGCCACGCGGTCGCCACCGATCTCTTTCACGATATCGCCCAGGATGCTGAAGCTGGCGACCGCTCGCAGCGGGGCCTGCGCGTGCAGCGAGGGGGTGAGCGCGGCCAGGCCCAGCGCCAGCGCGGCGAGGGTGGTGGTGCGGCGGGGCAGGGAGGCAGGAGGGTGTGTCATGAGCGGGGCTTTCGTTTCAGGCTGGGAGATGGGAAGGGGCGGGGCGCCGCTGGCGCAGCAGGCCGTGCGGCGCGAACAGCATCGAGAGCAGGTACATCGCGCCCAGGCTGAGCACGATCACCGGGCTGGTGGGCCAGTCGGCGTGGTACGAGACCAGCAGGCCGCTGGCGCTGGCGAACAGGGCGAAGGCCACGGCGCAGGCCAGCAGCGGCACGAGGCGGCGCACCCAGAAGCGCGCCGTGGCGGCGGGCAGCACCATCATTCCGACCGCCATCAGCGTGCCCAGGGCATGGAAGCCGGCCACCAGGTTGATCACCAGCAGCGCCAGAAAACCGAAATGCGCGGCCGCGCTCCAGCGGCTGGTGCCACGCAGGAAGCCGGGGTCCAGGCACTCCAGCACCAGCGGGCGGTACAGCACGCGCAAGGCCAGCAGCGTCACGAGTGCAATGCCACCCAGCAGCGCCAGCGCGGGGTCGTCCAGCGCGAGCACGGTGCCGAACAGCACGTGCAGCAGGTCCACGCTGTTGCCGCGCGTCGAGACGATCAGCACGCCCAGCGCGAGCGAGAGCAGGTAGAAAGCGGCCAGGCTGGTGTCTTCGCGCAGCACCGTGTGGCGCGCCACCAGGCCCGAGCCGACGGCGACCGCCAGGCCGGCCGCGATGCCGCCCAACGTCATCGCACCCAGCGACAGGCCGGCGACCAGGTAACCCAGCGCGGCACCGGGCAGGATCGCGTGGGCCATGGCATCGCCCGTCAGGCTCATGCGGCGCAGCATCAGGAACACACCGACCGGTGCGGCGCTCGCCGACAGCAGCACGCAGCCCAGCAGCGCGCGCTGCATGAAGCCGAATTCCAGAAAGGGGTCGAGCCACAGCGCGCTGCTCATGCCGGCACCCCGTGGGCGGTGGCGCCGCAGGCCTCGGCCCCGTCGTCGAATGGCTCCTGCAGCCGCAGGGCGCGGGCCCAGCGGTCGGCGGTCAGCACCTCGGCCGTTGGGCCCCAGGCCACCGGCTCGCGGGCCAGCAGCAGGGTGTGCGGAAAGTGCTCGCGCACCTGGGCCAGGTCGTGCAGCACCGCGATCACCGTCTTGCCCTGCGCATGCCAGCGGTGCAGCAGGCCGAGCAGGTCGCGGGTGGTGCGCTGGTCGATCGCGGCGAAGGGCTCGTCGAGCAGCACCACCGGGGCGTCCTGCAGGATCAGGCGCGCGAACAGGGCGCGCTGCAGCTGGCCGCCCGAGAGCGTGTCGATCGCGCGCCGCTCGAAACCCAGCAGGCCGACCGCCGCCAGCGCCTCGTGGCAGGCGCGGCGGTGCGCGGCGCTGTGGCGCCCGAGCGCGCCCACCTCGTGCCACAGGCCGAGCAGGACCAGCTCTTGCACCGAGATCGGAAAACTGCGGTCGATCCCGCTGTGTTGCGGCAGGCAGGCCACGCGCTGGCGCGTGCCCAGGCCGTCGATGCGCCCGCCCAGCGGTGGGAGCTGCCCGGCCAGCGCCTTCAGCAGGGTCGATTTGCCCGCGCCGTTGGGGCCGACCACCGCCACCAGCGCACCCGGTGGCAGCGTGAGCGAGAGGTGGTGCACGGCCGGGTGGCGCTCGTAGCCCAGCGTGAGGTCGTGCAGCACGATGGCCGATGCGGCGGAAGCTTGAAGGTCGGGCACGGGAGGATTGCAGCTAAGATACTGCAACTGAATTGCGATAGTGCGCATATTAACGCAACATAGTTGCATTTACGGAGGCCCGAGCCATGTCGCCACGCCAAACCAAAGAGCCGGTGTCCGTGCCACCCCACATCCAGACCCGGCTGGAAGCCGCCGGCCTGCGCCGCACGTTGGCCACGCGCGCCGTGCTTGGCCTGTTCCTCGCGCAGCCGCACGGCGGGCTCACCCACGCGCAGGCGCTCAACGCGCTCACCGCGCGCGGGCTGGACATCAACCGCGTCACGCTCTACCGCCTGCTCGACCGCCTGGCCGCCTGCGGCGTGCTGCAGCGCCAGACCGACGACCAGGCGCGCACCTGGCGCTTCAGCCTGGCGCCACTGGATGCGAATGCCGACGAGGGCACGCCGCCGCGCTTCGAGTGCGACGCCTGCCACCGGCAATTTCCGATGGCCGACGTGAGCGAGCTGGCCCGCGACCTGTTGCGCAGCCTCGCGCGCCAGGGCCATCGGGGCGAGCAGGTGGCGGTGCACGGCACCTGCGCGGACTGCCTGGAGCCCGCCGCGTGATCGAGTCCCGGGGGCTGCAATACGCCCACGCGGGCCAGGCGCCGCTGCGCATGGCCGATGTGTCGGTGGCGCAGGGCGGCACCCTGCTGCTGCGCGGGCCCTCGGGCAGTGGCAAGTCCACCTGGCTGGCGCTGGCCGCCGGCCTGCTCACGCCCGGCGCGGGCGAGATCGTGGTGGCCGGTCAGTCGGTGGGCACCCTGCGCGGTGCGGCACGCGATGCCTGGCGCGCGCGCCACATCGGTTTTCTGCCGCAGCAGCTGCACCTGAGCGATGCGCTCACGGTGGCCGACAACCTGGCGCTCGCGCACTTCGCCGCCGGCCTGCCGGTGGACCGCGCCGCCGTGGCCGAGGTGCTGGCGGCGCTGGACCTCGGCGCGCTGGCGAACCGCCGACCCACCCAGCTCTCGGGCGGCCAGGCCCAGCGCGTGGCGCTGGCGCGCGCCGTGCTGCTGCGCCCGCGCGTGATCCTGGCCGACGAGCCCACCGCGAGCCTGGACGACGATGCCTGCATGACGGCGCTGTCGCTGCTGCGCCGCAGCGCGGAGGCGCTGGACGCCACGCTCGTGATCGCCACCCACGACGCCCGCGTGCGGGAGGCGCTGCCGCACGCGCAACTGCTGGCCTTTGCGGCGGCCGGCCCGGAGCGCGTGGCATGAACGTGCTGACCCTGTCCTGGCGCTACCTCTGGTCGCGCCCGCTGGCCACGGCGCTCAACCTGTTGCTGCTCGCGCTGGGCCTGGCCTCCATGGCCTTCGTGCTGATCGCGCGCGACCAGGTGGACCGCGCCTTCGAACGCGACCTCGCCGGCATCGACGCGGTGGTGGGCGCCAAGGGCAGCCCGATGCAGCTCATCCTCGCGGGCGTGTTCCACCTGGACGTGCCGCCCGGCAACATCCCGCTGGCCGAGGCCCGCCAACTCGCGGAACACCCGCAGGTGGCGCAGCTCATCCCGCTGAGCCTGGGCGACAACCTGGGCGGCTTCCGCATCGTGGGCACCACGCACGAGTACCCGGCCCACTACGGTGCCCAACTGGCTCAGGGCGCGCTCTGGCAGGCGCCGCTGGAGGCCGTGCTGGGCGCACAGGTCGCCGCGCGCACGGGCCTGCAGGTGGGCCAGGCCTTCGAAGGCGCGCACGGCCTGGGCGTGGGCGGCAGCGCGCACGGCGAGACGCCGTACACCGTCACCGGCGTGCTCGCGCCCTGCGGCTGCGTGCTCGACCGGCTGGTGCTCACCGCCACCGAATCGGTCTGGCGCGTGCACGACGACATGCACGCCGGCGCGAACATGGACGAGGCCGAGCGCGCCGAGCTGGCCGAGGCGCTGGCGGCCGAGCGCGAGATCACGCTGGCCTTGATCCGTTACCGCACGCCGCTGGCGGCGGTGAGCCTGCCGCGCTTCATCAACCAGACCACCTCGCTGCAGGCCGCCGCGCCGGCGGTGGAGATCACGCGCCTGCTGAGCATGGTCGGTGTGGGCACGCAGGTGCTGCGCGGGCTGGCGGCGGTGCTTCTGGGCGTGGCGGGGCTGTCGGTCTTCATCGCGCTCTGGAGCGCAGTGCGCGAGCGCCGCGCCGACCTGGCCATGCTGCGCATGCTGGGCGCGCCGCCCGCGCGGGTGGCTGCGTTGCTGCTGTGCGAGGCGTTGTGGCTCGCGTTGCTGGCGTGTGCGCTGGGCCTTTTGGCCGCGCACGCGCTCGCGGCCCTGATGGGCGAGATGTTGATGGCCCGGCACTCGCTGGCCATCACGGGTTGGCAGTGGGTATCCGGCGAAGCCTGGGTGCCGGTGCTGGCCGTTGGGGTGGCGGTGGTGGCGGCGCTCCTGCCGGCCTTCCACGCCTACCGTGTCGATGTCACTCAACTCCTGAATTCGAGGTAGAAACCATGAAGAAAACCCTGTTCCTGTTCGCCGCCGCCCTGCTGTCCACCGCCGCGCTGGCCCAGCATTCCGACAAGGAGACCAAGGAAGACATCGCCCGCCACCGCGCCATGGCCGTGGCGCACGAAGGCGCGGCCAAGTGCCTGGAAGCCGGCAAGGGCGAAAAAATCTGCATGCAGGAACTCGCGGTGGCCTGCAAGGGTCTGGCCCTGGGAAAATACTGCGGCATGCGCCACGCGCACTGACGGCCTGAACCCCACCGAGACGATTCCCCATGCGCCACCTGTTCCAAGCCTCCCGTTTCGCCGCGCTGTTCGTGATGGGCGGTGCCGCGCTGGTCGGTGCCGGGGCCCAGACCCTGGGTTCACCGGTGCCGCCGGGCACCACGTCGAGCCAGCCCTCGGGCCTGCCGCACGGGCAGGGCGCGGGGGTGCACAGCCCGCTCAGCCCTTTCGCGCCGCTGCCCAAACGCAGCGATGTCGTTGCCTGGTCGATGCTGACCGACATCACGACCAAGGTCGAGAACAAGCGCATCGTGCCGGTGTACCCGGCGCCGGTGGCCGAGCTGAACCAGAAGAAGCTGCGGCTGCAGGGCTTCATGATGCCGCTGGAGCCGGGCGAGAGCCAGCGCCACTTCCTGCTCGCCTCGGTGCCGCTGACCTGCGGTTTCTGCACGCCGGGCGGGCCCGAGAGCATGGTCGAGGTGCGCACCAGCAAGCCGGTGAAGTACAAGCTGGAGGCGGTGGTCGTCGAGGGCACCTTCCACGTGCTGCAGAACGACCCCTACGGCCTGTACTACCGCATCACCGGCGCCGTCGGCGTCGAGTGACGCGCACGCCTGGCGATACCATCGCCGGGTGAACATCGCCAGCCACCCCGTCGTCGCCTCCCTCACCCCGGTCTTCATCCTGATCGGCCTCGGCTACCTGGCCGGGCGCCTGCAATGGATCCGCGATGCCGCGGTCAAGGACCTGTCCAACCTGGTCTTCCTGCTGCTCATCCCCGCCCTGCTGTTCCGCACCATGAGCTCGGTGCATTTCGAGGAACTCGACCTGCGGCCGATCGGCGCGTACTTTCTGGCCGCACTGTCGCTGCTGGCGGTGTCCATCGCCTGGCGGGGTTTCAACCGGGGCAGCGTGGTGCTGGCCCTGGCCGGTACCTTCTCCAACATGGTGATGCTGGGCATCACGCTGGTGGAACTGGCCTACGGCAAGAGCGCGCAGGTCACGGTGCTCACGCTGGTGTCGGTGCATGCGCTGATCCTGCTGACCACCGGTTCCATCGTGCTCGAACTCGCGGTGGCGCGCGAGGCCCGCGCGGGCGGCCAGCGCGCGCCGCACGTGCTGGCCACGGCGTGGTCGGCCTTCAAGGGCGCGCTCATCCACCCGATTCCCCTGCCCATCCTGTGCGGCCTGCTGTTCGCGCAGAGCGGCCTCACGCTGCCCACGGTGGTGGACCGGCCGCTGCAATTGCTGGGCAGCGCGTTCGGCCCGATCGCGCTGGTGCTGGTGGGCGTGACCCTGGCGCGCACGCCCATGGCCGGCCACCTGCGCCAGGCCCTGTGGGTCAGCGTGTCCAAGAACCTGGTGCTGCCGCTGCTGGTGGGCCTGTGCGCCTGGGGCCTGGGCATCACCGGCATGCCGCTCACCGTGATGGTGGTGGCCGCGGCCTTGCCGGTGGGGGCGAACGTGTTCCTGTTCGCCCAGCGCTACGAGGTGGCGCAGGAAGTCACCACCGCGGCCATGGGCCTGTCCACCGTGCTCGCGCTGTTCACGCTCAGCCTGGTGATGACCGCCATGGCCTGGCTCAACTGAGCGCCGGGCGCTCGCTCATTGGCTGATCTTGCGGCCTTCTTCGACCTGGTACTCGAAGTAGCGTTGGAAGCCAAACGCCAGGCTGCCCATCAGCGCGACCGTGCCCATCAGCAGCGCGGCCACGAGAGCGCCGATGGTCAGCCAGTTGGTGCCGCCCGAGACGGCGTCCGCCGGCAGCTGCGGGTTGAACTGGCGGTTCCATTTCTCGCGGTCGGTCAAGGCATAGACGATGGCCATCAGGCAGCTGGCGGAGATGGTCGCGCCCAGCAGCGGGATCAGCACCCACGAGAGCTTGTCGTCCTGCCCGTAGAGCAGCACGCGGTCCACGCCCCACAGGCCCAGCGCCGCCGGGATCGGGTGCAGCCAGCCCACCCAGTCGCCCAGGCCGCGCAGATAGAAGCGGTGCAGGCCGAGCATGCCGCCCAGCAGCGCCAGCCAGACCGCCAGCGTCTTGTTCTTGCGCATCATCGTCATGCGCCCTCGTTCGGCGGCGTGCTGTCACCGGCACCCAGGGTCTTCTGCATCAGCACGATGTCGAGCCAGCGGCCGAATTTCCAGCCGCACGACGGCACCACGCCCACGGGTTCGAAGCCCAGCGCCCGGTGCACACCGATGGAGCCGGCGTTGGCCGAATCGCCGATCACGGCCATCACCTTGCGCGTGCCGGCGCGTTCCAGCGCGGCCAGCAGCTCGGCAAGCAGCGCGCGGCCCAGGCCCTGGCGGTGGGCGGCCGGGTCCATGTAGATCGAGTCCTCGACCGAAAAACGGTAGGCCGGGCGCGGCTTGAACCAGTTGCCGTAGGCGTAGCCCAGCACCTGGCCACCTTCTTCGGCCACCAGCCAGGGCAGGCCCTTGCCCAGCACATCGGCGCGGCGCGCCGTCATCTCGGCCAGGGTGGGCGGGGTGGTTTCGAAAGTGCCGGTGCCGTGCAGCACGTGGTGGCCGTAAATGCGGGTGATCGCGTCGAGGTCTTCGTCGCGGCTGGGGCGGATCAGGGGCATGGGTAGGGTGGGTCGCTCGGGAAGGGGGCTGGCAAAACCAGCGAACGGGCTATAATCGCGGGTTTCGTGGCGTTTCGCTGGCCGGGTGGTCAGTCGTGTGTCTCAAGCGCTGCAAATAAAGCGGGTCGCAAGATCCAGTGAAGTACCGATCCTGGTACCTCTCCACCCGAAGGATAAATCATGGTCGTCATTCGACTCTCCCGCGGCGGCGCAAAAGCCCGTCCGTTCTACAACATCGTGGTTGCCGACAAGCGCAATCGCCGCGATGGCCGCTTCATCGAGCGCATCGGTTTCTACAACCCCCTGGCCCGCGGTGGTGAAGAGCCCCTGCGCATCGCCATGGACCGCCTGACCTACTGGACCGGCGTTGGCGCCACCCCGTCGGACACCGTGGCGCGCCTGGTCAAGCAGAACGCCGCCAAGGCCGCGGCCTGATCCTGCCCGCAGCAAGGTGAGCCACCCCGCGTCCGGCGCCTTCAAGGCGTTGCCCCTGCCCGACGACGCCGTCGAGCTGGGGCGCATACAGGACGCGTGGGGCATCAAGGGCTGGGTCCGCATCCTGCCCCACAGCGCCGACACCTCGGTGCTGATCGCTTCCTCCTCCTGGTTCCTGCAGCCGCCCGAAGCCCGCTTCGCGCGCGGCTTCTCGGCGTTCACGGGCTGCGTGGGCGTGGACGTGGCGGAAGTGAAACCCCACACCGACGGCCTGGTCGCCCAGCTGGACGGCGTGGACGACCGCAATGCGGCCGAGGCCCTCAAGGGCGTGCGCATCTACCTGCCGCGCAGCGCCTTCCCGGCCACGCCAGAAGGGGAGTACTACTGGGTCGATCTGATCGGCCTGGACGTGTTCAACCGCGAGGGCGTGCACCTGGGCGTGGTGCGCGACCTCATGCCCACCGGCCCCACCTCGGTGCTGGTGCTCGAACACACCGAGACGGTGGACGGCACCGAGCAGACCGCCGAGCGCATGATTCCGTTCGTCGCGGCCTACATCGACGATGTCGACAAGGCGCAGCGCCGCATCACCGCCGACTGGCAAAAAGACTATTGATCCCTGCGCAGACACCTCGGCAGGGAAATCTCCGAAGTGCGTGTCTGGTTCCCGGGATGCCGAGTAACCGGCTTTGCCGGGCCTCTGGCGTCGTCCCCCTCAGGGGGAAGCCGCGAGAGCGGCGCAGGGGGTGACAATCCATCATGCGCTTCGACGTCATCACGCTGTTTCCCGAGCTTTTCGCACCGTTCCTGCAGCACGGCATCAACCGCCGCGCCTTCGAGTCCGGCCAGGTGGCCGTGCACCTCTGGAACCCGCGCGATTTCGCCGAAGGCAACTACCGCCGGGTCGACGACCGCCCGTTTGGCGGCGGCCCTGGCATGGTCATGATGGCCGAGCCCCTGTGGCAATGCCTGCAGGCCATCCGCGCCGCGCGCGCGGAGGCCGACGATGCCCGCGCCCCCGTCGTCCTTTTTTCCCCGATCGGCGAGGCGCTGAACCACGCTGGCGTCGAGGGCTGGTCGCGCAGCCAGGGCGCGGTGCTGGTGTGCGGCCGCTACGAAGGCATCGACCAGCGCTTCATCGACACCTGCGTGGACCGGCAGATCAGCCTGGGCGACTTCGTGCTCTCCGGTGGCGAGATCGCGGCCATGGCCCTGCTGGACGCCGTGGCGCGCCTGCAGCCCGGCGTGCTGACCGACGAGGGCAGCCACCAGCAGGACAGCTTCAACCCGGCGCTCGACGGCCTGCTGGACAGCCCGCACCACACCCGCCCCGAGGTCTGGCAGGGCCCGGGGGGGCCGATGGCGGTGCCGGAGGTGCTGCTGGGCGGCCACCACGAGCGCATCGCCCGCCACCGGCGCGAGCAAAGCCTGCTGCTCACGGCCAGCCGCCGGCCCGACCTGCTGGCCCGTGCCCGGGCGCAGGGATTGCTCGACGCGGCAGACCAGGCTTTCCTCCGCGCTCAGGGATTGCTATAATCCAAGGCTTTTCGATCCTCTGACCGGCCGCCGCGACCGGGCCACCCCGCAAACCCGCAAGGGTCTGGACAGGGGCCCTGCCGGATTCGCGGCCTTTAGTGCAGCGCGGCCATGACCGACAAAACAGGAAATCATGAACCTCATCCAGACCCTTGAGCAAGAAGAAATTGCTCGCCTTGGCAAAGTCATTCCCCCGTTCGCCCCTGGCGACACCGTGATCGTCAGCGTGAACGTGATCGAAGGCACCCGCAAGCGCGTGCAGGCCTACGAGGGCGTGGTGGTGGCCCGCCGCAACCGTGGCCTGAACTCCAGCTTCATCGTGCGCAAGATCTCCAACGGCGAAGGCGTCGAGCGCACCTTCCCGCTGTACAGCCCGCTGATCGCCAAGATCGAAGTCAAGCGCCGCGGTGCCGTGCGCCGTGCCAAGCTGTACTACCTGCGCGAGCGCAGCGGCAAGTCGGCCCGCATCAAGGAAAAGCTGGGCGCGTAAAGCGCATCGGGCCTGGCCCGATTGCCTGCACCCTCCCAAAGAGCCGCTCCCCGGAGCGGCTTTTTTGCGTGTGGCCTATGCTCATATCCTCATGACCCACGTTCTTCCCGCTTTTGATCCGCGCCTGGTGCCCATCGTCGCGGACGAGGCAGACGAGATGCTGCGCCCCGCGCAGGCGCAGCGCCTCACGCCCACCGGCCTGCGCGAACTCTTCGCCCGCCCGCCGGTGTGGACGCCCGAACTGCACCGCGAGCGCAAGTTCGTCGACCGCGCGCCCGCCGAGGCGGCGGTGCTGCTGCCGCTGGTGATGCGCGACGAACTCACGCTCATCCTGACCCAGCGCACGGCCCACCTCTCCACCCACTCGGGCCAGATCGCCCTGCCGGGCGGCAAGCTCGACCCCGAGGACGCCGACGCCACCGCCGCCGCCCTGCGCGAAGCGCAGGAAGAGATCGGCCTGGCGCCGGATCGGGTGGAGGTGCTGGGCACGCTGCCGGTGTACGTCACCGGCACGTCCTTCATCGTCACGCCGGTCGTGGGGCTGGTGCTGCCCGGCTTCGAGCTGGTGCCCAACCCGGACGAGGTGGACGACGTGTTCGAGGTGCCGCTGGCCTACCTCATGAACCCCTTGAACCACAAGCGCCACGCGCTGGCCTTCGAGGGTGTGGTGCGCGAGTGGTACTCCATGCCCTACCTCGATGGCGACCGCGAGCGGTTCATCTGGGGCGCCACCGCCGGCATGCTGCGCAACTTCTACCGCATGCTCAGCGCCTAAGGGCCGGGCAGCCCTTGTTGCGCCGGGTGGCGCTCGGGCCTCACGCCACTATGATGGCGCCATGAGTTTTTTCGCCATCCTCATTGCCCTGCTGCTGGAGCAGGCGCGCCCGCTCGCTTTCGACAACCCCGTTCACGCCGGCCTGCGCGGCTGGGCGCGCACCGTGCGCCGCAACCTCGACGCCGGCCAGTCCTCCCATGGCTGGGTCGCCTGGGCGCTGGCGGTGGGCGTGCCGGCGGCCATCGCGGGGCTGGTGTACTGGGGCCTGTGGCAATTCAGTTCCGTGCTGGCGTTCGTGTGGACGGTCGGCATTCTGTACGTGACGCTGGGCTTTCGCCAGTTCAGCCACCACTTCAGCGAAATCCGGCAGGCGCTCGATGTGGGCGACGACGCCACCGCGCGCGAGAAGCTGGCCCGCTGGCTGCGGGTGGACGCTTCCAGCCTGCCGCGCACCGAGCTGTTGCGCCAGGTGATCGAGCACTCGGTGCTGGCCGCCCACCGCCACGTGTTCGGCGTGCTGGTGTGCTTCGTGGTGTTCTGGGCCATCGGCCTGGGTCCCTCGGGCGCGGTGTTCTACCGGCTGGCCGAGTACCTCTCGCGCAACTGGCGCGCCCGCCCGGACGGCACGCCCAGCCCGGCGCTGCAGCACGCCGCCGCGACCGCCTGGCGCTGGGTCGACCACGTGCCGGCGCGCATGACGGCGCTGGGCTTCGCCGTGGTGGGCAACTTCGAGGAGGCCGTGGCCAGCTGGCGCGGTGATGCCGAGCGCTTTGCGCCGGGCAGCGACGGCGTGGTGCTGGCCGCCACCTCGGGCGCCATCAACGTGCGGCTGACCCCGCAGCTCGACCCGCTCACGATCGAAGACGAGGAGGTGGTGGGCGACCCCGGCGCCCGGCCGGATCCGCAACTGGCCCACCTCAGCAGCGTGGTGGGGCTGGTCTGGCGCGCGGTGGTGCTCTGGATGCTGCTGCTTGCGCTGCTCACGCTCGCGGGCCTGTAACCGGAGCGCGGTGCCCCCATCCAGAACACCGTGGAACTGGCTTCGCCAGGCCACAGGTGTTGCCCCTGGGGGTGACGCGCCGCAGGCGCGGCGCGGGGGGAGCCTGTCAATACCGCCGCTTGTCCGAGAGTTCCGCGAACAGCTCGCCGTAGAGGCGGTAGCGGTTTTCGCTGATCGCCAGGGGGTCGTCGGCCGGCTGGTCCGGCTCCCCGGTCTGCACGTGTTCCACCACCCCGCAACCCGGCTCGTGCAGGTGCGTGCAGTTGTAGAAGCGGCAGTGGCCCAGCGTGGCGTTCAGATCGGGCATGAGGTGGGCCAGCTGCATGGGCTCGATGTGGTTCAGGCCGAATTCCTGGAACCCTGGTGAATCGATCAGCGCGGTGCGGCGTTGCGCGTCCACCCAGTACCAGGTGGTGCTGGTCGTGGTGTGTTTGCCCGAGTTGAGCGCCCGCGAGATCTCGCCGGTCTGTGCGCGGGCTTCGGGCACCAGGCGGTTCACCAGCGTGCTCTTGCCCACGCCCGAGGGCCCCAGCACCAGCGTGCGCTTGTTGTCCAGGCGCTGCTGCAGGGCGTCGAGGCCGGCGTCGGAACCGTCGGCCGACTTCAGGCGCAGCGGCAGCACCGTGCAACCCATGCGGCGGTAGGGCTCCAGGCGGGCCCAGGCGCGGTCGAACGCGGGCTGCAGATCGCTCTTGTTGAGCACGATCAGCACGTCGATGCCTTCGGCCTGTGCCGCGATCAGGGCCCGGGTGAGCTGGCTTTCGGAAAACTCCGGGTCGGCCGCCACCAGCACCAGCACCTGGTCGAGGTTGGCCGCGAACGACTTGGTGCGCATCTCATCCTGCCGGTAGAACAGGTTGCGCCGCTCGTCCACGCGCTCGATGCTGCCTTCGTCGCCGGTGACCTGCCATTGCACCTGGTCGCCCACGACCACGGCGTTTTTCTTGCCGCGCGGGTGGCAGATGCGGCGTTCGCCGTCGACGCTTTCCACGAGGCAGTGGCGCCCGTGGGCGGCCACCACCAGACCGGGTTGCAGATCGGCCATCAGGCCTTCTGCAGGGCGTCCACCGCGGCGGCGCAGTGGATGTCGCTGACCGAGATGCCGTTCACGTCGTGCGTGTTGAAGCGCACCGTGCAGCGGCCGTAGCTGAGCGACAGGTCAGGGTGGTGGTCCTCGCGGTGCGCGATCCAGGCCAGGGCGTTCACGAAGGCCATGGTCTCGTGGAAGTTGGCGAAGCTGTAGGTTTTCTCCAGCGCGCCGTCGATCAGCTTCCAGCCCTGGGCGGCATCGCCGTTGAGCTGGGTGAGCTGGGTCACGATTTCGGTGGCGGAGAGGGCGCGGCGGTTCTGGTGGATCGGGTTCATGGGTCGGGTTCGCGTCAGGCGGTTTGCAGGCGGGAGAGGCGTTCGCTCGCCGGCGGGTGGGAATAGTAGAAGCGCGCGTACAGCGGGTCGGGCGTGAGCGTGCTGGCATTGTCCTTGTAGAGCTTGAGCAGCGCGCTGGCCAGATCGGGGCCGCTGGTGTGGGCCACGGCATACGCATCGGCCTCGAACTCGTGCTGGCGCGAGAGCTGCGCCATCAGCGGCGAGAGGAAGAAGGTGAACAGCGGCACCACCATCATGAACAGCAGCAGGGCCAGCGCGTCGTTGGGCGTGTCCATCGACGGCGTCACGCCCAGACCGCTGAAGAACCAGGCCTGGCTCGACACCCAGCCCAGCAGCGCGAAGCCCGCCAGGCTCAGCGCGAACATCAGCACGATGCGCTTGAGGATGTGGCGGCGCTTGTAGTGGCCGAGTTCGTGCGCGAGAACGGCATCGATCTCGTCGGGGCTGAGCTGTTTGAGCAGGGTGTCGAAGAACACCACGCGCTTGGCCGCGCCGAAGCCGGTGAAGTAGGCGTTGGCGTGGGCGCTGCGCTTGCTGCCGTCCATCACGAACAGGCCCTTGGCGGCGAAGCCGCAGCGCTGCATGAGCGCGTTCACGCGCGCCTTGAGCGTTTCGTCCGACAGCGGTTCGAACTTGTTGAACAGCGGCGCGATGAGGGTGGGGTAGAGCACCAGCGCGAGCAGGTTGAAGGCCATCCAGACGCCCCAGGCCCAGAGCCACCAGGTGGGGCCGGCCGCGCCCATGAGCCAGAGCACCAGCGCGGCGATCGGCAGGCCGATCAGCGCGCCCACCAGCGTGCCCTTGACCAGGTCGCCCAGCCAGAGCGACATCGTCATCTTGTTGAAGCCGAAGCGTTCCTCGATGCGGAAGGTGGCGTACCAGCCCAGAGGCAGGGTGATGAGGCCGCCGATCAGCACGAAGGCCGCGAGCAGCGCCAGCTGTTGCAGCATGCCGCCGCCCAGCGCGTCCAGCAGCCGCTGGTTGAGCCAGTCCAGGCCGCCCAGCAGCGTCCAGCCCAGCAGCAGCGCGGCCTCGATGGCGGTCTCCAGCAGGCCGAAGCGCGCCTTGGTGATGGTGTAGTCGGCCGCCTTCTGGTGCGCGGCCACCGAGATCGTGTCGCTGAAGGCCGCGGGCACGGCGTGGCGGTGCCGCGCCACATGGCGGATCTGCCGGCTGGCGAGCACGGTGCGCACCAGCAGGCCCAGCAGCAGCAGGGCGCAGAAAACGGCGGTGAATGCGAAGGAAGCGGTGTCCATGGGGCCGAGTCTATCGAAGACGGCCCTTTGCGCGCGCCGTGGGGCCGGGGGCCCCGGGCGGCGGATCGGCGAGAATGCCGGCCATGACTTCTGCCTCCACCGCCCCGGCGGGCACCGCCGCCGACACCCCCACCCTCGCCAAGAGCGACCAGAACCTGGTCTGGATCGACTGCGAGATGAGCGGGCTCGACCCCGAAAAAGAGCGCCTGCTGGAAATCGCGGTGGTCATCACCGGCCCGCAACTCACGCCGCGCATCGAAGGGCCGGTGATCGTGGTGCACCAGAGCGACGCCGTGCTCAACGCCATGGACGCCTGGAACAAGGGCACGCACGGCCGCAGCGGCCTGATCGACAAGGTCAAGGCCAGCACGGTGAGCGAGGAAGAGGCCGAGGCCACCCTGCTGGCCTTCATCGCCCAGTACGTGCCCAAGAACGGCTCGCCGATGTGCGGCAACACCATCAGCCAGGACCGCCGCTTCCTGGTGAAGTACATGCCCAAGCTGGAGGCCTACTTCCACTACCGCTGCCTGGACGTGAGCACGCTCAAGGAACTGGCCCGCCGCTGGCGGCCCGAGGTGTACGAGTCGTTCAAGAAGCACCAGAAACACACCGCGCTGGCCGACGTGCACGAATCCATCGACGAGCTCGAGCACTACCGCACCCATTTCCTGCGCTGAGCCTCACCCACCGCATCTCTCGGGTGCTGTTGAGCGCCGGCTGGGTGGTGTGCGGTCGCATGTCAAAATTGTGACGTTTACATGATATTCACATGACAAAAAAATCCCGTTACCGTTTCGTGGCGAAGCATCAGGAGGTGCTCCAGCTGGGTGCCGCGGTGTTCTTCCTGCTCCTGGTCGGTCTGTACGCCTCGCTCACCGGTGCATCCACCGCCGGCCTGGCGACTTCGGCGATGTGGCTGCTGATCGTGGCGGCGGCGGTGGGGGCCTACATGGCCATGAACATCGGCGCCAACGACGTGGCCAACAACATGGGCCCGGCGGTGGGCTCGGGTGCCATGACCATGGGCTGGGCCATCGTCGTGGCCGCCGTCTTCGAGGCCCTGGGTGCCATCGTGGCCGGTGGCGACGTGGTCGGCACCATCAAGGGCGGCATCATTGATCCCAATGCCATCTCGGACCCGGCGCTGTTCGCGTGGGTGATGTTCTCTGCGTTGCTGGCCGGCGCGCTCTGGCTCAACCTCGCCACGGCTGTGGGGGCCCCCGTGTCCACCACGCACTCCATCATCGGCGCGGTCATGGGCGCCGGCATCGCCGCTGGTGGCTGGGGCCTGGTGAACTGGGAAACCATCGTCCAGATCGTGATCAGCTGGGTGATCTCGCCGCTGGCGGGCGGTGCGATGGCCGCCGCCTTCCTGTACATCATCAAGCGCAGCGTGACCTACCGCAGCGACATGATCGACGCCGCCAGCCGCGTGGTGCCCATCCTGATCGCCGCCATGGTCTGGGCCTACACCACCTACATGCTGCTCAAGGGCCTGGGCCAGATGGTGCATGTCGGGGTCCCGACGGCCATGGGCGCGGGTGTGGTGCTGGCCGTGGTCGTGTGGGCACTGATCCGCAAGCCCATCGCCAGGCACGCCCGGCGGCAGGAGAACAGCAAGAACGGTGTCAACCGCCTGTTCACCTGGCCACTGGTCTGTTCGGCCGCGTTGCTGAGCTTCGCCCACGGCGCCAACGACGTGGCCAACGCCATCGGCCCGCTGGCCGCGATCTACGAAGCCGTGAAAGACGGCGCCATCGCCACCAAGGCCGGTACGCCGCTGTGGATCATGGTGCTGGGCGCGCTCGGCCTGGCGGTGGGCCTGGCGCTGTACGGCGCGCGGCTCATCCGCACCGTGGGCAAGGAAATCACCGAGCTGGACAACATGCGCGCGTACGCCATCGCGATGTCCGCCACGCTCACGGTGATCGTCGCCTCGCAGCTGGGCATGCCGGTGTCGACGACGCACATCTCCATCGGCGCGGTGTTCGGCGTCGGCTTCCTGCGCGAACTGCTCAAGGTGAACTACGCGAAGATGGAACGTGTGGTGCGCTCCGGCCACCAGGGGGCCGACCGCGATGTGGTCGAGGCCTACCTGAGCCGCTTCGAGGCCGCCGAAGTGAGCGAGAAGAAGCGCATGCTGGCGGACATGAAGCGGCTGGCCAAGCAGCGGGAGCTGGCGCAACCGGAGGATGCGGTGTTCGCCAAGAAGGAACAGAAGGCGTTCAAGAAGGCCTACAAGAAGGAAATCGTCAAGCGCTCCGTGGTCATGCGCATCGTGGCGGCCTGGATCGTCACCGTGCCGGCCACCGCCGTGCTGGCGGCGCTGCTGTTCTACGTGGTGCGCGCGGTGCTCGACTGAGTGCGCATGTAAAGACTTGGGGTTTTCCCGAATTCATGCCATAATCAGTGGCTTCGCAGGCAACTGCGATGATTTGTGCATCTGCCTCACACACCAGGCCCCCCGCAACCGCAGGATGGGGCCTTCGCTCCCGGTGTCACGCTTCTCTCAGTGACCCATGGCGCGTCGATCGTTTGATGGTTGATGTTTTGTAACCACGAACGGATCCGACGCCCCGGAGCTGCCACCTTTTCAAGGTAGGCCGTCCCTTTAGCGTTTGCATTCGATCAATTGCGCCCTCTGGCGCATGGACGAACATGAGCGACTCTTTTGAAGCCCGCGGCGATTTCTCGCCCGAAATCCTCACTGCCGACACCGAGGCAGACCTTTCCACCCCCGTGGCCGTCGAGGCCGTCGAGGCCGCCGAACCCGCCGGCCCCAACGGCTTCGAGCTGTTGGGCCTGGCGCCCGAGCTGGTGCAAGCCTGTGCCGACCTCGGCTACGTGCAGCCCACCACGGTGCAGAACAACGTGATCCCCAAGGCCATGATGGCCGAAGGCGAACAGCGTTTTGCCGACATGATGGTCTCCAGCCAGACCGGCAGCGGCAAGACCGCCGCCTTCCTGCTGCCCGTGCTGCACACCCTGCTGCAGCAACGTGCCGCCGCCGACGCCAAGGAGCGCGCCGACCGCGAACGCGCCGTGGCCGAAGCCATTGCCCGTGGCGAAGCGCCGCCCAAGGCGCCCAAGCGCAAGGACCCCACCAGCCCGCGCAACTTCAAGGCCGCCACCCCCGGCGCCCTGATCCTGTGCCCCACGCGCGAACTCGCGCAGCAGGTGGCCAACGACGCCATCGACCTCGTGCGCCACTGCCGTGGCCTGCGCATCGCCAACGTGGTGGGCGGCATGCCCTACCAGCTGCAGATCGCCCGCTTGCAGAACGCCGACCTCGTGGTCGCCACGCCCGGCCGCCTGCTCGACCTGCAGCGCTCGCAGCAGCTCAAGCTCGACCAGGTGCAGTTCCTGGTCGTCGACGAAGCCGACCGCATGCTCGACCTGGGCTTCTCCGACGACCTCGCCGAAGTCAACGAACTCACCAGCCAGCGCCGCCAGACCATGATGTTCAGCGCGACCTTCGCGCCGCGCATCCAGCAGCTCGCCATGCGCGTGATGCATGAAAACGGCAAGCACGTGCAGAAGGTGCAGATCGACACCCCTCAAGAGCAGCACGCCAACATCAAGCAGGTGCTGTTCTGGGCCGACCACGCCGACCACAAGCGCAAGCTGCTCGACCACTGGCTGCGCGACACCACCATCAACCAGGCGGTGGTGTTCTGCAGCACGCAGATCGAATGCGATGGCCTCGCCAACGACCTGCAGCAAGCCGGCTTCGCCGCCGTCGCGCTGCACGGCGCGCTGAACCAGGGCATGCGCAACCGCCGCCTGATGGCACTGCGCAACGGCCAGGTGCAGATCCTGGTGGCCACCGACGTCGCCGCTCGCGGCATCGACGTGCCCACGATCACCCACGTCTTCAACTTCGGCCTGCCGATGAAGGCCGAGGACTACACGCACCGCATCGGCCGCACCGGCCGTGCCGGCCGCGATGGCCTGGCCGTCACCTTCGCCGAGTTCCGCGACCGCCGCAAGATCGGCGACATCGAGGCCTACACGCGCCAGCGCATCAACGTCGAGACCGTGCCCGGCCTCGAGCCGCGCCAGCGCGCGCCGCAACCCGAGTTCGGTGGCCGTGGCCGCCCGGGTGCCGGCCGTGGTGACCGTTTCGGTGGTGGTGGTGACCGCAACTATGCCGACCGCAGCAACTTCAACGCCCGTGGCCCCGCACCGCGCGGCCCGCGTTTCGAAGGCCGCCCGGAAGGCCGCTTCGACGCGCCTCGCGTCGACCACAGCCGCCCGGAAACGCGTTTCGACCCGCGCTTCGAAGGCCGCGCCGAGCCGCAGCCGCGCCACGAGAACCGCTTCGACAACCGGGGTGACCAGGGCGGCTACCGCAACGACACGCGCCCGGCCAGCCGTGGCTTCGGCGACCGGGGTGCCGCCCCGGCGCGCACCGGTGGCAAGCCCGGTGGCTTCTCCAGCTTCGGCCGCAGCGACAAGGGCGGCGAATCCCGCGGTGGTTTCAGCGACCGTGGCAACGCCGAGCGCGGTGCCATGCGCGGTGAATTCGCGCCGCGCCGCAACGAAGGCGGCCCGGCCCGCCCGATGGCGCGCCGCGCACCGCGCTGATCGATCTGGTCACGCATGAAAAAGCCAGGCCTTCGGGCCTGGCTTTTTTTTTGATGTTCGCCGTTTCCCCTGGATGGCCTCTTTTCAGTGGCAGTTCAATCGCCGGTTCATGTCGTGGATGGTTTGTGGAATGCCACTGCTGCGACCATCCTGAAGTTGCTTCAGGAAATTGGGAATTTTCAGCAAATCGGCGAGCGACACCATGGTGGTCGCTGTCTTGTGCAAGATTTCAGGATGCGTTTCCAGGTATTCGCGCAGGGACAGTGGCATGACGGTGATGGGTGCCAAGCTGGACAGCGCCATCATGGACAGAATGTGCTCGGGAGCGGGCGAGCCAGACAGGTGTTCTAACAGCGCGCCCGAGTCGTCAAGCTCTTTCACAAAACCGTCGGCGACAAGGCTGATGCTCTCAAACAGCCGATCGTCTGCCTGAAGGTCGGAACGCAGCCGCCGTCTTTCGTCAAGGAGGTGTTCCATGACCAGAAACAATTTCCGATGGTCCTTGCCCACGGCCTCCAGCAGGTGGTGTGAGGGTATCTGGGTCTCCTGGAGCGCATCGATCAAGGCCCACTCAGGCAGTTCTCCAATCGCATTGGCCAACGCCTGGTGTGCGTTCGACAGGTTCACATTCAGTTTGTCCAGGTGTTTCCTGTTCTCGTTGCTGTTGCTGATGCCGTTTGCACTCAGGATGTCCACCGCGGCGTTGATGCCCATGTAGATAAGACCTCCAGCGAGTGCTGCGCCCAGAGTGGAAACGATGCCGTCCGCCCATCGAGAAGACATGAAGACAAGGCTTGGGTTGGCATCCTCAAAAAGAAAAGCGTTGATCGCGTGACTAAGCGCAATGCCTCCGGAGCACATGCCTCCCATGCCGATCGCTGCGCATAGCGGAAGGCCCAAGGAGGTCATTGCCGTCAAGCGCAGGTAGTGCGCTGCTGAACTCGGGAAGTACGCGTTGATGAATTCGTCTCGGGTCCGAAGGGCAGATTCGACATTCGTGCGCAGGTCGTGCAGGGTGGGTTCGCCGAAACTGGAAATCTCTGCTTCAAACAGTTGGTTGGGGTGGGTGTAGGTGTTGATGCTGTTCACAAGGCTGATCCGTCAAAGGGATTGCGGACCCGTTTGAGCCCGCATACCCAGTGAACAGTGCGTGGCCGTACGTGATGGTTCGTTGCCCACAACACGGATGTGCCAGTCATTGCTGCGCTCCCCGTGGCGGACAATCCGGTCAGAAGCCAATAGCCATAGTGCGACAGCGAGCCGGGCAGCCTCGAATGAATGAACCCATCCCTGGCCCGTATGGCGGTCGCCGGCCGGTTTCCCAGGTCCTGCCGCGTGGGTGCCGTGTCCTGCCGTGTCCGGGTGTTCTGTTCAAGCGAAAGATGCCGCGCAGGTTCAGCGAGGCGAACCCGCCGCCAGCCAGGCGCGCCAACCGCCGAACGAGGTGATGTCGGTCGCGCCCGCGATGCCCAGGCCCTCGCAGATGAAACCCGGCACCTCGCTGCCGTCGGCCAGCTTCACCTTGCCGATGCCCAGCGGCGCGGGAATGCCAGCCACGAAGCTGCCGAAGAGGGCGCTGGGCACGTCCCACACCTCCAAGGCGATGGCCGCACCGCCCTCGACCACGCGCACCATGCCGGGCCGCTGCACCGGCCCACCGGCCAGAGCGTAGAAGCGGTACTCGGGTGCGGAGGCCGGGCTGTCCACGAGCCGCGCGCCACGCGAGGTCAACTGGTGGTTCAGCGGCAGGCCCGAGAGGTGCGCGCCACACACCGCCACGCGCACCGTGCCCGAGCCGGCCGCGCCCACCTCGCCGCCGGGCAGGCCCACGCAGGCCGGTGTGGCCGACACATCGGTGTCCGTTGCACCCAACGAACCACCGAGCGCGCGATGAAAACGATCGGCCAGCCGCAGCAGGGCCAGGTCCTTGTGCGCAGGCGCTCCCAAGGTCACCCCCCAGGGCAGGCCTTTCGCGTCACCGCTGGCCAGCACGCCGGCCGGTACCGCCACCGCGCATTGGTCCAGCAGGTTCACGAAGTTGGTGTAGCGGCCCAGGTTGGCGTTGAGGCGGATCGGGTCGGCCTGCATCTCTGCGATGCGGTAGACGGTGCCGGCCGTGGGCGTGAGCAGGCAGTCCACCTCGTTCCACACGCGGTCGCACACGCGGCGCAGCGCCTTGAGCTTGTAGGCGCCCGCGAAGGCCTCGGCGGCGGTCTTGCCGCGTCCGCCTTCGATGATGCTGCGCACCGGCGGGAACACCGCCTCGGGCTGCGCGTCGATGAAGCCCTGGATGGCCACATAGCGCTCGGCCACCCAGGGGCCTTCGTAGAGCAGCTTCGCCACGTCCAGGAAAGGCGTGAGGTCGATGGTGACAGCCGTTCCGCCGAGCGATTCGAGGCGCCTGACCGCGTTGGCGAACAGCGCAGCCGCCGCCTCGTTGCCGAAGAAGTCCAGGTCCTCGTCGCGCGGCACACCGAAGCGGAACGGCCCGGTCGAGAAGTCCACACCCAGTGGCTGCGCGGGCCGGCTGTAGGCATCGGCCTCGTCGAATGCCGCCGCCACGCCCAGCACGGCCTGCGCGTCGCCGGCCGTGAGCGCGAGGATGGAGGGCGTCTCCACCGAGCGGCAGGCCGGCAGCACGCCCCAGGCCGAGAGCAGGCCCAGCGTGGGCTTGAGGCCGATCAGCCCGTTGAACGATGCCGGCACGCGGCCCGAACCTGCGGTGTCGGTGCCCAGTGCGAACGTCACACAGCCCTTGGCCACGGCCACGCCCGAGCCCGAGCTGGAACCGCCCGAGATGAAGGCCGGGTTGTGTGGGTTCTGGCACGCGCCATATGGCGAGCGCGTGCCGTTCAGGCCGGTGGCGAACTGGTCCAGGTTGGTCTTGCCCACCGGCACCGCGCCGGCCGCGATCAGCTGGCGCACCACGAAGGCGCTGTCTTGCGGCATGTAGGCGAATTCGGGGCAGGCGGCGGTGGTGGGCACGTGCGCGAGGTCGATGTTGTCCTTGATCGCGAAGGGCACGCCGTACAGCGGCAGGCTGGCCGGGTCCACGCCGTCCAGGCGCGCGAGGTAGGGCTCGACCTCGGCCTCGCTCAGCACATGAATGTAGGCGTGGTGCGTGTCGGCCGCGCTGCGGCGCAAGGCTTCGGCGATCACCTCGCGCACGCTGGCGGTGCCTTCGCGGTAAGCGGCTTGCAGGCTGGCGATATCGAAGGACAGTTGGCTCAATGACATGGCGGGAATCTCCGGGAATTTCTGGAAGGGGTTCAAGCGGTGGCTTCGTCGATCAGCACCAGCACGTTCTGGCCGGCCGCCACTGCGCCGCCCTGCGCGCACATCAGGCTGTGCACCGTGGCGTTGGCCGGCGCGAGCAGGTTGAACTCCATCTTCATGGACTCGATGACCAGCAGCACATCGCCGGCACGCACCTGCTGACCCACGCTCACGGCCACCTTCCACACGTTGCCCGGCACGCTGGTGGCCAGCGCACGGCCGCCTTCGGGCAGGTCGATCTCGGCCTCCACGCCGGCGGCGGCCACATCGGCTTCGCTGGCGTAGTCCACCTGGCCGGCGGCGGCCCAGCGCTCACGTTCGGCCTCGAACGCGGCCTGCTGCTTGGCCTTGAACGCGCTCACGGCGTCGTCGTTCTCGGCCAGGAAGCGCCGGTAGTCCTTCAGGCTGAACGAGCCGTCTTCCGTGCGCAGCGCGTAACCGCCGTGCGGGAAGCGCGCGCGGATGTCCTTCAGCGCGTCCTCGCTCACCGGCTCGAAGCGGATCTGGTCGAAGAAGCGCAGCAGCCAGGGCTGCTCGAACGGCGTGCCCGGCGTGCCGTGCCGCCAGCGGTTCCACATCTGCAGCGTGCGGCCCACGAACTGGTAGCCCCCGGGGCCTTCCATGCCGTACACGCAGAGGTAGGCGCCGCCGATGCCCACGGCGTTCTCTGGCGTCCAGGTGCGCGCGGGGTTGTACTTGGTGGTCACCAGGCGGTGCCGCGGGTCCAGCGGCGTGGCCACCGGCGCGCCCAGGTACACGTCGCCCAGGCCCAGCACGAGGTAGCGCGCGTCGAACACGATCTTGAACACATCGTCGATCGAGTCCAGCCCGTTGATGCGGCGGATGAACTCGATGTTGCTCGGGCACCAGGGCGCATCCGGCCGCACCGACTGCATGTACTTCTCGATCGCCAGCTTCGTCTGCGGGTCGTCCCACGAGAGCGGCAGAACGACGGTGCGCGAGGGCACCACCATCTCGTCCACCGGTGGCAGCGCGTCGTCCACCTCGGCGATCACGTGCAGCAGCCGCTCGCGCGGCAAGCGCGCGGGGTCGAAGTGCACCTGCAGCGAGCGGATGCCCGGGGTGAGGTCGATCACGCCGTCCAGGTGCTTGCGTTTCAGACCCTCCAGCAGGGCCTGCACGCGCATGCGCAACTCCAGGTCCAGCGTGAGCGGGCCGAACTCGATCAGCACGTAGCGGTCGCCCGCCTGCCGCACCACGCGGCGCGGGCGCTCGCCCTCGGCCGCGCGGTCGTCCAGAATGGGGCTCGCCGGCGAGCCCGCGCGCCGGTGAAAGTGCACTGTGTCACCGGGCCGCAACTGGCCCAGCTTCCACAGCTCGTCGTGCAGCACCACGGCCGGGCAGACGAAGCCGCCCAGGCTCGGGCCGTCGGGCCCGAGGATCACCGGCATGTCGCCGGTGAAGTCGATCGCACCGATCGCGTAGGCGTTGTCGTGGATGTTCGACGGGTGCAGCCCGGCCTCGCCGCCGTCGCTGCGCGCCCACTGCGGCTTGGGGCCGATCAGGCGCACGCCGGTGCGGCTGCTGTTGTGGTGCACCTTCCAGTCGGTGCCGAAGAACATCGCGATGTCTTCCTGCGTGAAGAAGTCCGGCGCGCCGTGCGGGCCGTAGAGCACGTCGATGTCCCAGTGGTTCGTGTACTCGGGTGCGTACACGTACTCGCTCATGGTTTGTGCCTCGACCGAAGCCGGTGCGTCCGCCAGGTGCAGCACATCGCCCGTGCGCAGGTGCCGCCCCGCGTGGCCGCCGAACTGGCCCAGCGTGAAAGTGCTGCGGCTGCCCAGGTACAGCGGCACGTCCAGCCCGCCGGCCACGGCCAGCGCGAGCCGCACGCCGGTCTCGCAGCGGCCCACGGCCAGCGTGGCGCCCGCCGGCACGGCCAGGGCCTGCCACATGGCCACGGGCTGCCCGTTGAGGGTGAGCTTCGCGGGCGCGCCCGTCACCGCCACCACGGTGGCCACGTTGAAGCGCAGCGTGGGCCCGGCCAGCGTGATCTCCAGCGCCGCCGCATCGCTCGCGTTACCCACCAGCTGGTTGGCCATGCGGTGCGCGTGCGCGTCCATCGGCCCGCTCGGCGGCACGCCCACGGCCCAGTAGCCCTGGCGGCCCGGCCAGTCCTGCACCGAGGTCTGCACGCCGGGCTCCAGCACGTCGATGGTGCGCGGCCTGAACTCGAAGGTGGAGAGAAAGCGCGTGACCTGCCGGCCTTCGCGGAACACCGGGTCTCGAACCACCTGGCGCAGGTAGCCCAGGTTGGTCTCGATGCCAGCCAGGCGCGTGGCGTCCAGCGCGTCTTCCAGCTGCAGCAGGGCCTGCTCGCGCGTGTCGGCGGTCACGATCAGCTTGGCCAGCATGGGGTCGTACCAGGCCGGCACCTCGGTGCCGCGCTCCACCCAGCTGTCCACCCGCGCACGCGACGGGAACACCACATCGGTCAACAGGCCCGCGCTGGGCTGGAAATTCTTCGCCGGGTCTTCGGCGTACAGCCGCACCTGGATGGACGCGCCCCGCGGCACCGGCTGCAGCGAAGCCAGCGGCGGCAGGTCGCCTGCCGCGAGCTGCAGCATCCAGGCCACCAGGTCCACGCCGCACACCTGCTCGGTCACGCCGTGCTCCACCTGCAGGCGCGTGTTCACCTCCAGGAAATGGAAGGCCCCGCTCGCTGCGTCGTACACGAACTCCACCGTGCCGGCCGAGCGGTAGTTCACCGCCTGCGCCAGCCGCACGGCGGTGGCGTGCAGCTCGGTGCGCTGCGAGCCGCTCAGGCCGGGCGCCGGGGTTTCTTCGATCACCTTCTGGTTGCGCCGCTGCACCGAACAGTCGCGCTCGCCCAGCGCGATCACCCCGCCCGCGCCATCGCCGAACACCTGCACCTCGATGTGCCGCGCCTGCTCCACGTACTTCTCCAGAAACAGGCCCGCGTCCTTGAAGTTCGCCTGCGCCAGCCGCCCCACCGACTCGAACGCATCGCGCAACTCGGCATCGTTCCACACCAGCCGCATGCCGATGCCGCCGCCGCCCGCCGTGCTCTTGAGCATCACCGGGTAACCAATGCGCGCGGCCTCGGCCACAGCCCGCGCCACATCGAGCAGCAGGCCCGAGCCCGGCAGCAGCGGCACGCCGCGCGACTGCGCCAGATCGCGCGCCGTGTGCTTCAGGCCGAAGGCGCGCATCTGCTGCGGCGCGGGGCCGATGAAAGCGATGCCCGCCGCCTCGCAGGCCTCGGCGAAGGCCGGGTTCTCCGACAGGAAGCCGTAGCCCGGGTGGATGGCCTGCGCGCCGCAATCCCGCGCGATCTGCAGGATGCGGTCGGCGCGCAGATAGCTCTCGGCCGCCGGGGCCGGGCCGAGCAGGTATGCCTCGTCGGCCTCGCGCACGTGGCGGGCCTGGGCGTCGGCCTCGGAATACACGGCCACGCTGCGCACGCCCAGCGTCTTCAGGGTGCGGATGATGCGGCAGGCAATCGCGCCGCGGTTGGCAATCAGAACCTTGCTGAACATGGGGGTCTCCGGGTGCAGGCCGTCCTGCAGAGGTGTCTTGGCGCTCCGGGCCGTCCCGGCGCGATGGGATTCAGAAGGAGGACTCAGGCCGCGTCCCACACCAGAAGCTGGATGGGTGTCGGGTTGTAGGCGTTGCAGGGGTTGTTGAGCTGCGGGCAGTTGCTGATCAGCACCCACAGATCCATCTCGGCGCGCATCTCCACGTACTTGCCGGGGCCGGACACGCCGTCCTCGAAACTCAGCGCACCCTCGGCCGTCACCGGCACGTTCATGAAGAAGTTGATGTTGGGCACCAGGTCGCGCTTGCCCAGGCCCACGTCCGCATGCTGAAGGGCGATAAGGTAGTTGTCGCGGCAGCTGTGCATGTACTTCTTCTGCAACGCGTAGCGCACCGTGTTGCTCTCGGCCGCGCATGCGCCGCCCAGCGTGTCGTGCCGGCCGCAGGTGTCGGCCACGATGGTGAGCATGGGCTTGCCGTCGTTGCTGCGGATCACCGAGCCGGTGGTGAGGTAGATGCCGCCCTGGCGCTGCATGGTGTCGGTGGCGCTGTAGTGCTCGGCCGGGTCGTGCCGGTTGTAGAACAGCACGTCGGCGGCCTGGTTGCCTTCCAGGTCCACGATGCGCAGCGTCTGCCCGCGCTTCACCTCGAACAGGATGGGCTCGCCCGCCGGGTGGCGCTGGTTGAGCACGGCGTGCGCGGGGTCGAGCGCGCTTTCCTGCAGGCGGATGGCGGTGGCGGTGGTGTTCATGGTCATCGTCTCCCTCACAGGTACAGCAGGTCGGTGTTGTGCAGGGCGCGCGCGTTCTCGGGCCGGAAGGCGCGGCACACGTCGTCGGCCGGTGCGGCACCGCATCGCCAGGCCACCAGGCCCACCTTCTTCGGTGCATAGGTCGACTTGGGGTCGAGGCCATGCGGCGCGGTGCTGATGGCGGCGATCACGTCCATGTCGAAGCGCAGCTCCACGAAGTCACCGGCTTTCGCGTGGTCCGGCACGAAGGCGAAGCGGCCCTGTGCGTCCACCCCCACCTTGCTGAACAGGTTGACCGGCGCGATCAGGTCGCGCTTGCCGAGGCCGTGCTTGCCGATCTCGATCAGCAACCCGTCCTTGCCCGAGCGGTGCATGGCATTGCGGTGCGCTTCGTAGCGCTGCTCGCCGTATTTCTGCTGCATCAGCTCGCTGTCGAGCAGTGCGCCCAGCGGGTCGTGCCAGCCCAGGCTGTCTGCCGTGAAGCTGGCCATGCTGCGGCCCATGTCGCTCATCAGCACATGGCCGCGCGTGTAGTGCGCCGTGTGCTGGGCCTTGAGCGAGTCCGGCATGTTGTAGCGCTCCAGCTTTTCCTGCGCGCTGTAGAGCACCAGGCTCACGTTCGCGCCGGCCTCCAGTGCCACGAAGCGGATCGCGCTGCCGCGCGGCATGCGCCAGCCCCAGTGGCTGCCGCCGGGCACGATCTCGCTCCACATCACCCGGTGGGTGTCCACGCCCGCGAGCGTGGGGGCGGGAAAGCCTTGCCAGAACGCGGGGGCGTCCACCGGGGTGTCGTCGAGGGTGTGGTTCATGTGTGGGGTCTTCGGAAAAAGGCTTCAAACGGGGGCGCCCGTCATGCGCTGGAGCTGCTCCAGGTCGGTCTTCATGCCCGAGGTCTCGCGGATGCGGTCCAGGATGTCGCGCTTGAGGCGCACGAACTCCGGCGCGTGCTTCAGGTCCTGCGTGCGCTGGTCGCCAAAGGGCACCTCGTAGACGGTGTCGATGCGCCCCGGGCGTGGCGCCATCAGCACCACGCGACCACCCAGGTACAGCGCTTCCTCCACGTCGTGCGTCACGAACACGATGGTGGCCTTCTCCAGCCTGTGCACGTAGCGGATCAGGTCGTGCATCACCTCGCGCGTCTGCGCGTCCAGCGCGCCGAAGGGTTCGTCCATCAGCACGATGTCGGGTCGGCCCATCAGCGCGCGCGCGATCGCCACGCGCTGCTGCATGCCGCCCGAGAGCTGGTTGGGCCAGGCGTGGCCCATGGCCTCCAGGCCCATCAGGCGCAACAGCGCATCGGCCCGGCCGTCGGCCGCCTCCACATCCGACGAGGTGCGACCTTCGGTGTGCGCGGCCAGCTGGCGGCAGAACTTGATGTTCTGGCACACCGTCATCCAGGGGTACAGGCTGTAGTGCTGGAACACCATGGCGCGGTCGATGCCCGGGCCGGTCACGGCCTGGCCGTCCACCAGCAGGTCGCCGCGGGTCTGCACCTCCAGCCCGCCGATGGTGCGCAGCAGGGTGGACTTGCCGCAGCCCGAGGCGCCCACGAAGGTGACGAACTCGTTGGCGCGGATGTCCAGGTTGATGCCTTCGAGCGCGTTTACCGGCGCGCCGGCGAAGCGCTTGAACACATCGCGGATCGCGATCTTGGGCACAGGTTGGGTGTGGGGGTGTGGGGTGCTCATCGCATCAGCCCTTCAAGTACAGCCAGGGAAAGGCGCGGCGGTGCGCCAAACGGAAGAGCTGGTCCGTCACCAGCCCGATGAGACCGATGACGATGATCCCGGCGAAGATCGTGTCCGTCTGCAGGAAGCGCTGCGCGCGCAGGATCGCGTAACCCAGGCCCGAGTTCGCGGCCACCAGCTCGGCCACCACCAGGTAGGTCCAGGCCCAGCCCATGGTGATGCGCAGCGTGTCCAGCAAGGCCGGCTTGGCGCTCGGGAAGATCACCTTCTCGATCAGCTCCGAGCGGTTCGCGCCCATGGTCTGCGCCGCCTCCACCTGCGCGGCCGGCACGCGGCGCACGTCCTCGGCCACCATCAGCACCATCTGGAAGAAGGTGCCGATGAAGATGATGGCGATCTTGGAGCCTTCGCCAATGCCCACCCACAGCATCACCAGCGGAATGAAGGCCACCGCCGGCATGTAGCGGATGAAATCCGTCAGCGGCTCCAGCAGCGCCTGCACCGCGCGGTACGAGCCGATGAACAGACCCAGAGGCAGCGCGATCACCGCCGAGAGCAGAAAGCCCGTGACCACGCGGTAGATGCTGATGCCCATGTCATCGAGCAGGCCGGTTTCGGTGAGCCAGGTCCAGGTCTTGGTCAGCACCTGCAGCGGGGCGGGGAGAAACACCGGGTCCAGCCCGCCGAAGGCCGCCAGCACCGCCCAGAGCACCAAAGGGGTGAACAGGCCGATGAGCGCAAGCACCCAATAGGTGCGCCGGGCGATGGGCGCACGCACCGTCCAGAGGCGGTGGGTGCGGCGGCGCCGGGCGCCGGCTTGCGGCGCGCGGATCTCGATGGCGGGTGGCGAGGAAGACATGCGGGCTCCTGAACGGGGAAACAAAAGCGGAGAGGCGTCGTGCTTGCGCTTCACAGCGCGCAGCAGCGTCTCCCGGGCTTTTGTCCCTCCGTGGAGCCACACGATCGTGGCCGACCGCTCTCGGACCAGACAGCGCCGCGTGTCTGTCTTTCAGTTGGTGGTCAACTGCGCGGCGCCCGGAACCCTAGCGGTCTTCAAGGCTGGCGGTGTGCGGTGTCGGGCACAGCGCCTCTCTGGCTCAGGGTGTTAGCAACTGCTGTGCCAGCAGCCGACAGGCGTTCCCGCTCCAGGCCATCGAAGACCCCGTCTCAGTCGTCCGACCCGGACGCGTCCTCGACATAGGCCTGCAGCGCCGCGACGGTGTCCGTGAGCCCGTTCATGAACAGCACCAGCTCGTGGTTGAGCGCGTACAGCATCGCGCCCGCTTCCATTTGCGCGGCCGGGATGCCCGAGGTGTCGCGCATGCGTTTGAGGCCTTCGGGCATGAGGATGCGCTCGGTGCGTTGGTAAAGCGGCATCAGCTGGCGCAGCTGGCCGATCTGGGTCGATGCCCTTTGGGTGAGCACGCGAACCCGGTGCGACGCGTCGTAGGAAAAGGTGAGGGAAGCGCTGCGCTTGCGCGGCGCGCGCAAATCCATTGGAGATTTTTTGGCTTTGGTGACCATGTCGGCCTCCCGGTCGTGTGTTTGACACACCGCCGCCCCCTCTCTTGTGGAGCTGGAGCGGCGGCCCGAACAGGTTGACGTGCCAGTCCCACGCTGCGCGAAGCCGGCGGGCCTTGTAGCGACGGAGGCGGAACGTCAACTCCGATCACGCTGTTGTGACGTGAGCGGGGCAGTATAGCGACGCGGTTCTTCCGCCACGGTGCATGAGCCCCGGCATTTCCCATGCACGCAGCCGGTGCGTACACTCGCACACCCCACCACCACCCGACAGCAGCCCCAGCCATGAGCGATTGGAAAACCCAGCAGATGATCAAGGCCTCCGGCTGGCCCCTGGCCCCGGAGCTGCTGGCCGCGCCCGACGCCGACTTCAACGCGCGGCTGGACGGCGGGCTGGTGCCGCTTCACTGGGCCTGCCGCGAGGGCAAGGCGGGTCTGGTCAAGCACATGATCGAGCACGGTGCCAACGTGCTCGATGTGGCCGAGTCGGACGGCCGTGCGCCGCTGGCGATGGCCGTGGGTTCAGGCAGCTTTCAGGCCGTGATGCTGGTGATGGACCGCCTCAAGGCCATCGGCGCGCCGCCGCCCGATGAGGCGATGCGGCGCTGGCTGACCAACACGTTCGGCAAGGCCCACGCAGACGCGAAGAACCGCCTGCTGCAGACGCTCAAAGATTGGGATCGGCTGGCTCGGAAGAAGCCTGCGTAGCCGGGTCTTGCGTCGCGTCCGCGATCTGCGCGGCCAGGGCCGACAAGGTGTCGGACACCCGGTGGATGTGGGTTTGCATTTGCCTATTGAGCGCGTGGAGCAGGACGGCCACGTCTTTTCGCGTGACGGATTGCGCGGCGTCTTCGGGCTTCTTGCTGGCGGCGCCCAGCGCGGCGTGGCGCTCGGCGATGCGGTAGGCCACCATCAGGTCGGACAGCATGGCCACCTGTTTCGATGCCTTGGAGGTGCACTCCAGGATCTTGCGGCTGGCCGCTGGGGTGAGCGAGAGGGTGGGTGGCTTGGTGCGCGGCAGTCGCCTGCGCATGCCGACGGTCGCGTTGGGCTTGGTGGCCATGGGTGCTTCCCTGCGAAACGGGTGGATGATCCGCCGCCCCCGGGTAGGGGGCGGCGGCCCGAACAGGTGGGCGTACCGTCCTCCGTTTGCACTTCGTCGGCGAGCCTTGCGGCTCCCCGCTCGGGCCGCCAAAACTTGGAGGCACGAACAAGCAAGCCGCAGTGCGACTGCGGTGGAAGCGCTACGGCTTGCGTCGTAACGGAGGTACGGGACGCCCATCCCGATCACGTCTTTGTGTGACGAGACCGGGGCAGTATAGCCACGCGAGTCCTCACCAGGTGACGGCGATGTACTTGGTCTCCATGTACTCGTGCATGCCCTCGGCCGCGCCTTCGCGCCCCAGGCCGCTCTGCTTCACGCCACCGAAGGGCGCGGCCGGGTCGGACACCAGGCCCCGGTTCACGCCCACCATGCCGAACTCCAGTCGCTCGGCCAGCTTGAGGCCTTGCGCCAGGTCGGCGCTGTAGAGGTAGGCGGTGAGGCCGTACTCGGTGTCGTTGGCGTGCTTCACCATGGCTTCCACGCCGCCCTTCACGCGCACGATGGGGGCGACGGGGCCGAACACCTCTTCTTTCAGGATGCGCGCGTCCAGCGGCACGTCGCCCAGCACGGTGGGTTCGTAGAAGTGGCCGGGGCCGGGCACCTTCTTGCCGCCGCACAGAATCTTCGCGCCGCGCGAGACGGCGTCCTGCACCAGTTCGTCCACCTTCTTGCGCGTGGGTTCGTCCACCAGGCTGCCGACCTGGTGGTTTTCGTCCAGCCCGTGGCCGATGCGCAGGGCCTGCATGCGTTTCACGAACTCGGCGGTGAAGGCGTCGCAGACGGCGTCGCCCGCGTAGAAGCGGTTGGCGGCGGTGCAGGCTTCGCCCATGTTGCGCATCTTGGCAATCATGGCGCCGTCCACCGCGTCTTTCACGTTGGCGCCGTCGAGCACCAGGAAGGGCGCGTTGCCGCCGAGTTCCATCGGGGTCTTGAGCACCTGGTCGGCGGCGGACTTGATGAGTTTCTGCCCCACCTCGGTGGAGCCGGTGAACGAGACCAGGCGCACGCGCGGGTCGTGCAGCCACATGTCCACCAGCGCGCCCGACTTCGTGGTGGGCACGATGTTGACCACGCCCTTGGGCACGCCGGCTTCGGCCAGCAGGTCGGCCAGCGCGAGCATGCTCAGCGGCGTCATGCCGGCGGGCTTCACCAGCACGGTGCAGCCGGCGGCGAGCGCGGGCGCGATCTTGCGCGTGCCCATGGCGGCGGGGAAGTTCCACGGCGTCACGAGCACCACCACGCCGATGGGCTGGTGCTGCACGAGGATGCGGTAGCCGCCGGCGGGCGCGTGGCTCACGCTGCCCAGGTTGCGGCAGGCTTCTTCGGAATACCAGCGGAAGAACTCGGCGGCGTAGCGCACCTCGGCCCGGCTGTCGGCCAGGGGTTTGCCGTTTTCCAGGGTGATGATCTTCGCCAGGGGTTCCAGGCGCTCGATCATCAGTGCGTGCACCTTGCGCAGCACCTCGGCGCGGGTGCGCGGCGGGGTGGCGCTCCAGTCGGGCAGGGCGGTGGCGGCGGCGTCCACCGCGGCCCGGCCGTCGTCCAGGCCGCCGTCGGCCACCTGGGCGATCATCTCGCCGGTGGCGGGGTCCGTCACGTCGAAGCTCTTGCCGCCTTGGGAGGGCCGCCACTCGCCGTCGATGTAGAGCTGGGTGGGGCAGGGGGGAAGCTGGTGCATGCGCGTCTCCTTGAAAGGGCCGGTCAGCTCACCGTGGCCACCGGGTGGCGGCCGGTGAAGAAGTCGCCGTTGGGCAGGTCCGTCGGCGTGATGCCCGATTTGACCAGAGCCTGGCGCAAACTGTTCATGGTGCCTTCGTTGATGCGCATGGTGGGCTGGCGCAGCGGGCCGCCGTTGAAGCCGTTGAGCCAACCTTCGTATTTCCACAGCATGCGATTGAGGAACTGTGCCTGCGCCGAATAGGCATTGGCGGCGGCGCGGGCTTTGCGCGCGGGGTTGATCTGCCAGTAGAGGGCGGTGGCCTCGTCGTGCTTCTGTTCCTGGATGAGCTTGAAGATGCGCGGGATCATGCCGCCGTAGTACTCGGTGTCGCTGGTGCCGATGAACTGGATGGGCACGAGCTGGCCGAGCGCGAGCGCGAACTGCTCCAGCGGCATGGTGACCACCACTTCCTTGCTGAACAGGCGGTACGCCTCCACCCAGCCCATGATGCTGGGCATGCCGCCTTCGGCTTTCAGCGCGCAGATGTTGGGGCAGTCGTCGAGCAGGCGGCGGATGAGGGCGGCGTCGATGTCCGAGGGGTGCACGCGGTCGAAGCCCCAATGCGGCACCTGGAACAGCATCACGCCCAGGCTGGTGGCGTCGCAGAAGGCCTTGGTGTAGTCGTAGATGTCCTGCGAGGTGGCGGCGTAGAAGTTGGCCGGGTACGAGAGCAGGATGAGCGCGGCGCCGTTGCGCTCGGCGATCCTGGCGGCCTCGATGTTCTCTTCCAGCGTGTTGAAGCTGGCGTGGTGGATGAGTTGCAGCCGGTCTTTCGCTTCATCGTGCGACCACTGGAAGAACTGCTCGTACTCGGCCAGGCTCATCGCCACTTCGGAGACCAGCAGCGTGCCCGAGAAGCCGAGTGCGATCTCGTGGCGGATGTCGTGCCGGATGCCCTTTTCGTTCAGGCCCTTGAGGTCGGCGGTGAAGGAGGGGATGACCACGTTGGCCACGCCCTTGAGGTGGGCGTGGGCCCATTCGCGTGCTTCGTTTCTTTTGTAGAGTGCCATGTTGATGTCCTTTGGGATGATGAGAGGAAAGATGGGCGAGCGAGACCTCGGTGTCGAGACACCGGCATCGGCGAGAAGAACCGCTTACTGCTTGTAGGAAAACTGGATCGGCAGCGGCACGGCCAGGCCGGCGGCCACGGCGCGTTCGTAGATGAGTTCGGCGGCCACGATGTCCTGCAGCGCGGAGCCGACGGACTTGAACATCGGCAGCGTGCCGGTGTGTGCGATCTCGCCGCGCACCAGCGCGTTGAGCGAATGCATCTTGTGGCCGAAGGCGATGCCGGCGGCGGTGGCCGCGCGCATGTCGCCGGACTCGTGGGTCACTTCGTCGGGCATGTCGCTCACGATGAGGTCGCATCGTTGAATCACGCTCACATCGATCTCGCGCTGCACCGGCAGCGTGGAGCCCACCGAGACCAGCAGCATGCCGGGCGCCAGCGCGTCGGCGCGCAGGATGGGCGATTCGTCGTGCGAGCGCGCGGCGGCAATGGCCACGCTGGCCCCGCGCAGCGCCTCGGCCGGCGTGGCGGCGGTTTCGCAGCGGATGCCGAGCGCGGTGGAAAAGTCGGCGGCGAACTTCTCTCGGTTGGCCGGTGTGGGGCTGTACACGCGCAGGCTTTCCACCGGGCGCAGCGAGGCCATGGCCTGCACATGCGAGCGCGCTTCGGCGCCGCTGCCCAGCACGCCCAGGCGCATGGGCGCGTTCGGTGCCAACGCGTCCACGAACAGCGCGGACGTGGCGGCGGTGCGAAAGGCGGTGATCTTGTTCGCGTCGATCAGCGCGCGGATTTCACCGCTGTCCTGCTCGGCCAGCGAGATGAGGTAGTTCATGCCCTTGTTGCGCCCCCGGCCGAACACCTTGGCGCCCATGAAACGCTGGCCCGGCGGCACGGCGGCCAGCGCGCGAAGCGAGGCGTCGGGCCCCTTGGCGAAGGTGCGCGGCGGGCTGGTGCGTTCGTCGTAAGGTTGGGCGTAGGCCGCGCGCAGCGCGGGGATGAGCGCGTCCCAGGTCATGAGCTGCTCGATGGCCTCCGTGCCGATGAACACCGGGTTCCTGGGGGTCATCGGGCCTTCCCTTGCGCTTCGCTCTGGGCGATGCGCCGCGTGATGACGGCGATGGCCTTCACGTAGCCCGACCAGAAGCTGGCGAACTCGTTGCCCGCCACGTACTTCACCGCGCCGCCGGTCTGCGTGACCATCTGCTTGAACTCGGCGTCCTGCGCGGCGGCCTCCACGGCCTGGCGCAGCTTGCGCTCCACCGCCTCGGGCGTGCCGGCCGGGATGAACACCGCCGTGCCGGCCACGGTGTCGAAGTTGACGCCCTGGTCTTTCATGCGCGGCAGGCCGGCGGGTTCGGTCCAGGGCTCGTCACCGGCCGTGGCGAGGTAGCGCAGCCGGCCCGCTTTCACCTGCGTGGCGGTGAGCGCGCGCGAGAGCAGGGCGAAGTCCACCTCGCCTGCGATCAGCGCGTTGAGCAGCGGCCCACCGCCCTGGTAGGGGATGTGGCGGGCATCGATGCCGGCGGTGTCCACGAAGGCTTCGGAGCGCACATGCACTTCGCCGAAGAAGCCGGTGGAGCCGAAGGTGAGGGCGTTGGGCCTGGCCTTGGCGGCGGCGATCAGTTCGCGAAAGCTCTTGTAGGGGCTGGCCTCGGGCACGACCATGGCCACCGGCTCCGCACTGAGCAGCGCCACGGGCGTGAGCTGGTCGAGCGTGAAGGGCGGCTTCTGTTTGTTGACCACGGCCTGCTCGGGCAGGCTGGCCACGCTCAGCAGCGAGAGCAGCACGGTGTGGCCGTCGGCCGGTGCGTTGGCGACCTGACTGACGCCGATGGCACCGCCCGCGCCGGCCTTGTTCACCACCAGCACGGTCTGCTTGAGCGCGCGCTGCAGGGCGGGCTGCAGGGCGCGCGCCATGTTGTCCGCGGTGCCGCCGGGTGGGAAAGGCACGATGAGGCTGATGGGCCTGTCGGGGTACTCCGCGTGGGCGGGGCCCGCCGCGACGAGCGAGGCGGCCGCGAGGACGGCTGCCAGAACCTGGGTCTTCATGCTGCTGGTCTCCTGGTTTTGGGGGAACGTTCAACACCAATTGGTTTAAATTGGTTGGTTATGATCTGCTTTGGTTCAACTTTAGGCGAGTTGATGGGCGGGAAAGATCGGTTATTACCCGAGGTTTCGAGGCTGTTTTTGCCGCATTGGTCTAAACCAATTAAGTCCAATCTAGAATGCGCGCCATGACCAACACCGCTTCACTGCAGATCAAGACCGACTCCATGGAGTCCCTGCGCATGGAACTGCTCAAGGGCTTGCAGAGCGGCAGCTGGCCCCCGGGCAGCCGCCTGCCCACCGAGCGCGATCTGTGCGCGACCTTTGGTGTGAGCCGCTCGGGGCTGCGGCGCGTGCTGGCCGAGTTGCGCGAGCAGGGACTGATCACGCAAAAGGTGGGCAGCGGCACCTATGTGGCGGAGAAACCCGGCAAGGCCGAGGTCGGGGCGGGGCGTTTTCTGGCTGTGCCCTCAGTGAGCCCGGCCGAGCTGATGGAGGCACGGCTGCTGCTGGAGCCGATGCTGGTGGACCTCATCGTGA
This sequence comes from Hydrogenophaga sp. FG152, assembly GCF_057809615.1. Taxonomy (NCBI): domain Bacteria; kingdom Pseudomonadati; phylum Pseudomonadota; class Betaproteobacteria; order Burkholderiales; family Comamonadaceae; genus Hydrogenophaga; species Hydrogenophaga sp. FG152. The sequence continues at coordinate 136,849 of NZ_JBMDKH010000003.1, forward strand.
ACAACGCCACCACGGCGGATTTTGATCGGCTGGAGGACTGTTGCGCGCGGGCCGAGGCGGCGCAGACGCTGGAAGAATTCGAGAAGCTCGACAGCGCCTTGCACGAGCAACTCGCGCTGGCCACACAGAACGCGCTGTTCATCAGCGTGTTCCGTCTGATGGCCGAGATTCGGGACAGCGGCGAGTGGGGCTTTCTGAAAGAGAAGGTGCTGACGGCCGAGCGGCGCGCCGTGCTGCAGAAGGAGCACCGCCAGATCGTGGCGGCGCTGCGCCAGCGGGACGTGGACACCGCGCGGCGCGCGATCTTCGACCACCTCGCGCAGGCGCGGCTGAATCTGCTGTGGCGCATCTGACCGGTCTCGGGTTGGCATGCCCGAGACCGTCTTTCAGGTCATCGCTGCGGGCTCGGCAGCATAGGGAGCAGGAGGTCTCTTTGAGTGGCCGGCAGCTTCTCGATGGCACCCTGTGTTTTTTCCACGAGCGCCTTCCTTCCGCTGACGCTCACCCAATGACCTGAGTCGAAGTAGGTTCTGAGCAGCTGTGTCCAGGTGTGCAAATGGGGGGGCGAAAGGTCCTCGACCTGCATCGACAGGAACAGGTCGAGCAGCTCTGCTGCCTTCTTTGAATAGATCGGAGAGTTTGTTGTTGCCCGGACGGTTGCGTCCAAAGGCCCGAGGCGCCATTCCGGTCGGGTGAGCTGCTTGATGGCGTGCAGCATGCTCGAGTACCTACCGTTCACATGAAAATTTATCGCAAACGGCCACGATGCAAGACGGGATGCCAGCACGCTCAATGGCGTGACCTGAAACTCGGGTTCCGAGCTTTCGATGTCGCTCATCAGGGCCTGAAACTCGGAGATGCCTGCTTCTGGGCGGACATCGACGGCCCCTGCGAGACCTTTCAAGGCCGCCATTCTCTGGTGAGGATCGGACAAGGACGTCGCGCCTGACCGCAGCTGAAGGAACTGCTCGCTGCGGGCTGCTCCCGAGAGCTTGTGGAGTTGCGACGCCTTGGCAGCGATCAGCCGGCCGGGTTGGCCTTCGCCGATCTTCTGCCCCAGGTACTTTCCAGTGAGCTGAAGGCTGAGCAAGGTCTTGTCGTCCACGAAGTCGGCGACCTGTTGCCAGACGGTGTTGAGCTTGGGCAGCAGCCCCATACCGTCGAGATAGGCCTCCCGCTGCGAATAGGAGAGCTCCTTCTGCCAGCGGTCGATCAGCGCCTTCTGTTGCCCGCTGGCTCCGGCGCACTGGCGGCCGATCTCCTTGAAGTAGCGGCTCTCTTTTCCCGCGCGGAGAGTGCCATTCAGAAGGTCTTCCACCTTGTCGTTGCGCTGCTTCTGCAAGAGCTTGTGCAAGAGGTCGGCATGGTCGAGAAACTCACGTTCTTCGCAGAAGTCGAGTTGTTGCTGAAGGGAGAGCGTGTCCAGCCATCGGTCGATGCTCTCCTTTTGGCCTGGGTTCGCATGGCTGTACTGGTGGCTCACCACCAAGATCATCCGGGGGTCGCTGTCGCTGCGCGCACCCTCGAGCAACACGCCGAGGGCACCGTCGTGCTGTTGGTCCAAGGCTTGGCTCAGCAGCTGGGAGAACTGATCTCTCCGGTCCAGGCGGGGAGATCCGTCGTTGAAGGTGTCCGCAGAGAAGGTCGTCGGGGCATTGGAAGGCGTGACTACGGGGTTCATGTCGGTCAGAGAGAAAGAAGGGAGAGACTGGTCAAGTGGGCCGCCGTGGCGGATGGTTCGGCCCGAGGAGGCTCGGCACGGTGGCAGAATCGCGCCTCCTCATCGGCAGCCTTCTTTTTCATGCACGCTCCTTCACCCGGCACGCTGGGCATCGACTTCGGCACCTCCAATTCCGCTGTTTCCTGGGCCGATGCCGGCGGCACCTCCCGGCTGCTGCCGCTCGAAGGCGAGGCCACGAACCTGCCCACGGCGGTGTTCTTCAACGTCGAAGACCGCCAAACGCACTTCGGCCGCGATGCCGTGGCGCATTACCTCAGCGGCACCGAAGGGCGCCTGCTGCGCTCGCTCAAGAGCCTGCTCGGCAGCCCGCTGCTGAACGAATCCACGGAGGTGAACCACCAGCAGGTGAGCTTCCAGCAGATCGTGGAGATCTTCCTGGCCGAGCTGCGCGAGCGCGCCGCGCGCACGCTGGGCCACGCACCCACGCGCGTGGTGATGGGTCGGCCGGTGCACTTCGTGGACGACGACCCCGAGCACGACGCCTTGGCCCAGCAGTCGCTGCACGAGGCGGCGCTGGCCGTCGGTTTCGAGGCCGTGTCGTTCCAGTTCGAGCCGATCGCCGCCGCGCTGGACCACGAGCGCCGCCTCACGCGCGAAAGCCTGGTGCTGGTGGTGGACGTGGGCGGGGGCACATCGGACTTCACGGTGGTGCGCCTGGGCCCGCAGCGCATGGCGCGGGCCGACCGCAGCGGCGACGTGCTGGCCACGGCGGGTGTGCACATCGGTGGCACGGACTTCGACCAGCGCCTGAGCCTGGCGCGCGTGATGCCGCTGCTGGGCTACCGGCACCACGGGCCGCAGGGCCGGGAAGTGCCCAACCGCGTGTTCATGGACCTGTCCACCTGGCACCTGATCCAGTGGCTGTACCTGCCGCGCGCGCTCAGTCAGGCGCAGGGGCTGCGCGTGAACTACACCGATGTGCGTCTGCACGAGCGCCTGATGCGCGTGCTGCGGCAGCGCGATGGGCACCGCATCGCGCACGAGGTGGAGCAGGCCAAGATCCGCTGCTCGCTGCAGGACGCGCCGACCCCGGTGGACCTGTCGGGTGTGGAGCCGGGCCTGGCCGCCGAACTCGCGCCGGGCGACATGGCGGCGCATCTGGACGCGCTGCTGGCGCGCGCGGTGCAATGCGCGCGCGAATGCGTGCGGCGCGCCGGGCTGGGCGATGCCTCGCTGGACGCGATCTACCTCACGGGTGGTTCGTCGGCCCTGCGGCCTTTCCAGCTCGCGCTGCAGGCCGAGTTCGCCGGTGTGCCGCTGGTGGAGGGCGACCTGTTCGGCGGCGTGGCCTCGGGGCTGGTGTACTCGCGGGCGTGAGCACCCGTGCGGGCGCTGCGCGAATACCACCGACGGCGCCCCCTTGTCTAGTTGGTGGATTTCCTATGGCGGCCCGATGGCCTGAACAGGAAGATGCGCGCTGACAAGAAGTTGTCACGCATTCATCGACGCCGACTGCCAGTGCTGCCAGTCAGGTGTTGGGCAAGAAAGCCCGAACCGGTTTGAACACCGGTTCGGGCTTTTTTTTGTTCTGCTCGTTCGCATGGGTTCCGGACAGGCCATGGCCTGCATCCGCTGGCGGAGCCCTGCGCGTGTCTGGCACGAAGGCGTGGATGTGACCGGCTGCTTGTCAGCCACCCCGGGGGTGGCAGGTTCTCAATCCGTCCATACCAACGCTAGGAGACAAGGCCATGAGTGAGATGAATCGTCGCGACATCGTGAAGACCGGTGGGTCCATGCTGATTCTGGGCGCCGCAGGCGGCCTGCCTGCCATCGCATCCGCGCAGGAGACCGTGAAACTCGGTCTGTTGCATTCGCTCTCGGGCACGATCGCGATCGCCGAAGCTTCGCTGGTGGACGCCGAGAAGATGGCCATCGACGAAATCAATGCCGCCGGCGGCGTGCTCGGCCGCAAGATCGAGGTCGTGGTCGAGGACGGCGCCAGCGAGAACTCGGTGTTCGCCGAGAAGGCCCGCAAGCTGCTGGAGCGCGACAAGGTCGCGGCCATCATCGGCTGCTACACCTCCGCCTCGCGCAAAGCCATCCTGCCGGCGCTGGGCCGCGCCAAGGGCCTGCTCTACTACCCGACCTACTACGAAGGCCAGGAGCAGGACAAGCAGGTGTTCTACCCCTCGCAGGAGGCCACGCAGTCGGTGATCGCCGCCGTCGAGTGGATGGCGCGCGAGAAGGGCAAGAGCTTCTTCCTGGTCGGCTCGGACTACATCTACCCCCGCACCTGCAACAAGATCGCCAAGCCCACCATCACCAAGGCCGGTGGCAAGGTGCTGGGCGAGGAGTACGCGCCCCTGGGCCACACCGAGTTCTCGTCCATCATCAACAAGATCAAGGCCGCCAAACCCGACTGCATCTACAGCACGGTGGTCGGTGGCTCCAACGTGGCCTTCTACAAGCAGCTGCGCGCCGCGGGCCTCGACGGCTCCAAGCAGACGCTGCTCTCCACCGTGGTGTCGGAGAACGAGGTCGAGGGCATCGGCAAGGACAACGCCGCCGGCTACTACGCCTGCATGGGTTACTTCCAGAGCATCAAGTCGCCCGCGAACGAGAAGTTCGTGAAGGCCTTCAAGGCCAAGTACGGCCAGGAGCGCGTCATCGGCGACCCGATGCAGGTGGCCTACAACAGCGTGTACCTCTGGAAGATGGCGGTGGAGAAGGCCAAGTCCTTCGACGTGGACAAGGTCATCGCCGCCTCCGGCGGCATCGAGCTGGAAGCGCCCGAGGGCACGGTGCGCATGCACGCCACCAACCACCACGTGTGGAAGAAGGTGCGGGTGGGCCGCGCGCGCGCCGACGGCCAGTTCGACATCGTGTGGGAAACGCCGTCCCTGATCGAGCCCAACCCGTTCCCCAAGATTTGACATCGCGGGGCAGGAGGCCGGCCGGTCGCCCGCGTGGGCGGCCGGTCGATTCCAACGATTCAGGAGTCGGTCAATGGGTTTCGACATTGCGGTGATGCAGGTGTTCAACGGCGTGAGCCTGTTCAGCATCCTGCTGCTGATGGCCATCGGTCTGGCCATCGTGTTCGGTCTGATGGGCGTGATCAACATGGCCCACGGTGAGTTGATGGCGCTGGGCGCCTACATGACCTACCTCGCGGCGCGCGGCTTCGAGCACTGGGCGCCCGAGTGGATGGGCATCTACCTGTTCGCGGCCATCCCGTTCGCGTTCTGCGTGACGTTCGCCTTTGGCTACGTGCTCGAGCGCGGCTTCATCCGCTTCTTCTACAACCGCCCGCTGGACACGCTGCTGGCCACCTGGGGGCTGAGCCTCATCCTGCAGCAGACCTACCGCACCGTGTTCGGCGCGCAGGAGGTCAGCGTGCCCTTGCCCGTGTGGCTGGCGGGCGCCTGGGAACCCACCGAGGGCATCCAGCTGCCGATCAACCGCATCTTCATCGTCGGCCTGACGATCGCCGTGGCCGTGGGCGTGTACCTGCTGCTGTACCGCACGCGCTGGGGCCTGAAGGTGCGCGCCGTCACGCAGAACCGCGCCATCGCCGGCGCCGTCGGCATCGACACCCACCGCGTGGACGCGCTCACCTTCGCGCTGGGCTCGGGCCTGGCGGGCATCGCCGGTTGCGTGTTCACCATGATCGGCTCGACCAACCCGGGCACGGGCCAGCTCTACATCGTCGACTCCTTCATCGTGGTCGTCTTCGGCGGCGTGCAGAGCCTGATCGGCACCGCGCTCTCGGCCCTGTCCATCGCGCAGGGCCAGACCTGGCTGGAGTTCCTCATGAGCGGCTCCATGGCCAAGGCCACCATCCTGCTGCTGGTGATCCTGGTTCTGTACTTCCGTCCCAACGGCCTGTTCGCCGTGCGTTCCAGGAGCTGAGCACCATGTCATCCCAGACGCACCGACTCGACTTCGCCAGCGCCATCGCGCTGATCGCCCTGCTGGCCATCGCGCTGCCCCTGCTGCTCGACCCGTTCCGCCTCAACCTCATCGGCAAGTACCTGGCGCTGGCCTTCGTCGCCATCGGCATCGTGCTCACCTGGGGCTATGGCGGCATCCTCAGCCTGGGGCAGGGCGTGTTCTTCGGACTGGGGGGCTACCTGATGGCCATGTTCCTCAAGCTGGAGGCTTCGGCCCCGGAGCTGCCCGACTTCATGGTGTGGAGCAGCGTGGAGACCTTGCCGGTCTGGTGGACGCCGTTCCGCTCGCTGGGCTGGACCGTGCTGGGCATCTTCGTGCTGCCGGCGGTGATCGCCTACCTGTTCTCGTTCGCGATCTTCCGCCGCCGGGTCAGCGGGGTGTATTTCGCCATCGTCACGCTGTCCCTGGCGCTCACCCTCACGGTGGTGGTGGTCGGGCAGCAGGGCGACACCGGTGGCGCCAACGGCATCACCGATTTCAAGACGCTGCTGGGCATGGACATCCTGAGCGACGAGGCTCTTCGGGTGCTGTACTTCGTCGAGGTGGCCTTCCTGGCCGTGGCCATGCTGCTGGCGCTCACGCTGGTGCGCACGCGCTTCGGCAAGATCCTGATCGCCATCCGCGACCGCGAGGACCGGGTGCGCTTCAGCGGCTACGACACCGCGCACATGAAGGCCTTCGTCTTCGCCTGCGGCGCGGTGCTGGCCTCGGTGGGCGGCGCGTTCTTCACGCTGCAGGTCGGCCTCATCTCGCCCAGCGTCATTGGCGTGGTGGCCTCGGTCGAGATGGTCATCTACGCCGCGGTGGGCGGGCGCCTGTCCATCCCCGGGGCCGTGGTGGGCGCGCTGCTCATCGGCTTTCTCAAGTCCTACCTGTCGGAGACCTTCCCCGAGGCCTGGCTGTACTTCCTCGGCGCGGTGTTCATCCTGGTGGTGTGGGTCATGCCCAACGGCCTGGCCGGTCTGAAGGACCAATGGTCGTCCCGCCGCGGCGGCGCGAGGAGCCCCGGATGAGCGCCCAACTCGCCATGCACGTTCCAACCCACGCCCCGTCTTCCATGACCCCCTCTCAAACCCGCGACCACGTGCTGCAGGTCGAGAACCTCACCGTCTCCTTCGATGGCTTCAAGGCCGTGAACGACCTGAGCCTGGCGGTCGAGCGCAACGAGCTGCGCGTCATCATCGGCCCCAACGGCGCGGGCAAGACCACGCTGCTCGACATGATCTGCGGCAAGACCCGGCCCACCGCCGGCCGCGTGCTGTTCGAGGGGCGGGACCTCACCCGCCTGAGCGAACACCAGATCGTTCGCCTCGGCGTGGGCCGCAAGTTCCAGACGCCCTCGGTCTACGAAGACCTCACGGTCTTCGAGAACCTGGAGATATCCCTGCCCCGCATGCATGGCCTGTTGCAGTCGCTGGCGTTCCGGCGCAGCGGCGCCATCGTGGAACGCGTGAAAGCCATGGCCGAGCAGATCTTCCTGATCGATCGCCTGGGCCACCGCGCCGGCCTGCTCAGCCACGGCCAGAAGCAGTGGCTGGAAATCGGCATGTTGCTGATGCAGGAGCCCACCCTGTTGCTGCTGGATGAACCGGTGGCCGGCATGAGCCCGCGCGAACGCGAGCAGACCGGTGACCTGCTCAGCCGCATCGCCAAGGGTCGCTCGGTGGTGGTGATCGAGCACGACATGGACTTCGTCAAGCGCATCGCCCACCGCGTCACGGTGCTGCACCAGGGGAAGCTGCTGAGCGAAGGCAGCGCCGCCCAGGTGCAGGCCGACCCCCGCGTCATCGACGTCTATCTCGGCCACTGAGGAGGCAACCCATGTTCGACATCTCCCGGCTGAACGTGTGCTACGGCGAATCGCACGTGATCCACGACATCTCGTTCCAGGTGCAGGCGCGCGAGTCGGTGGCCATCATGGGGCGCAACGGCATGGGCAAGACCACCTTGCTCAAGTCCCTCATCGGCCTGTTGCCCACGCGCTCGGGCGACATCCAGCTCGATGGCCGCGCCCTCCAGGGCTTGCCGAGCCACCGCCGCGTGCAGCACGGCCTGGCCTTCGTGCCCCAGGGGCGCATGGTGTTTCCCTTCCTCACGGTGGAGCAGAACATCCTCTCGGGCGCCGAGCATTCGGGCCACCGCGAGGTGCCCGACTACATCCACCGCTTCTTCCCGGTGCTCAAGGACATGAAGCACCGCAAGGCGGGCAACCTCTCGGGCGGCCAGCAGCAGATGCTCGCCATCGCCCGCGCGCTCATCTCCGAACCCAAGGTGCTGATCCTCGATGAGCCCACCGAAGGCATCCAGCCTTCCATCATCAAGGAGCTGGCCCAGACCCTCAACGTGCTCCGGCAGGAACGCGGCTTTGCCGTGGTGGTGTCGGAGCAGGTGCTCAGTTTTGCCCTCGATCTCGCCGACCGGTTCCTGGTCATCGACCGAGGGCGCATCGTGCACGAAGAACCCCGTGCCAATCTGGATCAGGAAAAGGTCAAGTCCTTCCTGACTGTCTGACGTCAACCCCCAAGGAGTCTTTCATGCGACATGGTGACATTTCCAGCAGCAACGATTGCGTCGGCGTGGCCGTCGTCAACTACAAGATGCCCAGCCTGCATACCAAGGCCGAGGTGCTGGCGAATGCCCGCAAGATCGGCGACATGCTGGTGGGCATGAAGAAAGGCCTGCCGGGCATGGACCTGGTGATCTTCCCGGAGTACTCCACCCACGGGATCATGTACGACGCCAAGGAGATGTACGAAACCGCCTCCACCATTCCCGGTGCCGAGACGGAGATCTTCGCCGACGCCTGCCGCCGCGCCAACGTCTGGGGCGTCTTCTCGCTCACCGGCGAGCGCCACGAGGAGCACCCCAACAAGGCGCCCTACAACACGCTCATCCTGATGAACAACAAGGGTGAGATCGTGCAGAAGTACCGCAAGATCATGCCGTGGGTGCCCATCGAGGGCTGGTACCCGGGCGACTGCACCTACGTGAGCGAAGGCCCCAAGGGCATGAAGATGAGCCTGATCATCTGCGACGACGGCAACTACCCCGAGATCTGGCGCGACTGCGCGATGAAGGGCGCCGAACTCATCATCCGCTGCCAGGGCTACATGTACCCGGCCAAGGAGCAGCAGATCATGGTGGCCAAGACCATGGCCTTCATGAACAACTCGTACGTGGCCGTGGCCAACGCCACCGGTTTCGACGGCGTGTACTCCTACTTCGGCCACTCCGCCGTGATCGGCTTCGACGGCCGCACGCTGGGCGAATGCGGCGAAGAGGAAATGGGCATCCAGTACGCCGAGCTGTCCAAGAGCCTGATCCGCGACGCGCGCAAGAACGGCCAGTCGCAGAACCACCTGTTCAAGCTCGTGCACCGTGGCTACACCGGCCTCATCAACTCGGGCGACGGGGACAAGGGCGTGGCCGCGTGCCCGTACAACTTCTACGCCAAGTGGGTCAACGACCCCGAGGCCACGCGCGAGATGGTCGAGTCGTTCACGCGCACCACCGTCGGCACCGCCGAGTGCCCGATGGAAGGCATTCCGAACGAAGAGACGAAGCACCGCTGAGCCCGTCACCCCCCAACCGCGCCTTGTTCCGCACCGGAGGACCCCGTTCCATGCAGTCACCCCTGGACGCCCATCTCATCCGCTCCGAACCGTTCTACCAGCCCTCGGGCGAGGAGATCGAATGCTACGAGCGGGCGTACCGGCACCGCCTGCCGCTGATGCTCAAGGGGCCCACCGGTTGCGGCAAGACGCGCTTCGTCGAGTACATGGCCTGGAAGCTCCAGCGCCCCCTGGTCACCCTGGCCTGCAACGAGGACATGACCGCTTCCGACCTGGTCGGGCGCTACCTGCTCGACGCCCAGGGCACCGCCTGGCACGACGGGCCGCTGACCCTCGCGGTGCGCCATGGCGGCATCTGCTACCTCGACGAGGTGGTGGAGGCCCGCCAGGACACCACGGTGGTGATCCACCCGCTCACCGATGCGCGCCGCATCCTGCCGCTGGACAAGAAGGGCGAGGTCATCCAGGCCCACCCGGACTTCCAGCTGGTGGTCTCCTACAACCCGGGCTACCAGAGCAGCGCGAAGGACATGAAGGCCTCCACCCGGCAGCGCTTCGCGGCCCTGGAGTTCGACTACCCCGACACCGAGACCGAGGTCGCCATCGTCGCGCAGGAGGCGGGCATCGACGCCGCGCTGGCCCGCCAGCTCGTCACCATCGCGCAATGCACGCGCGCCCTCAAGCAGCGCGGGCTGGACGAAGGCGCCTCCACCCGGGTGCTCATCTACGCGGGCGTGCTGGTGCGCGACGGACTCACACCCACGCAGAGCTGCGAGATGACCCTGGTGCGCGCCCTGACGGACGACCCCGACATGGCGCAGGCCATCCGCGATTTCGTGAAGGCGCAATTCGGATGAAGAGCGACCTGCCGGCGCACGTGCTCGCACCACCGGATGTCGACGCGATCGACGGCCTGCTGCCCTCGCTGGCCTGGCTCGGTTCGGGCCTGCTGGGCGGGCCGCTGGCGGTGGCCGAGGCCAGCGCCGGCCCTCGTGCGCGCCGCACCATCCTCACGCGCGAGCAGGTGCTGCTCAGCCGACAGGCGCTGGAGGACGCGGCCGCGCCGGCCGGCGGGCTCTACCGCGCCAGCGTGGCCCACGCCGTGGCGCACTTGCTGTACTCGCCGCTGCAGCAGCCCGCCCGCCTGCTCAAGCCCATGAGCCAGGCCGTGGTGTCCGCCGTCGAGGACGCTCGCGTGGAGCGGCTGCTGGCACGGCGCTACCCGGGTGTGAGCGGCTGGTTCCTCGAACACCTCGCCCCCGTGCCCGAGGCCGGGAACTTCAGCTTCGAAGCGCTGCTGGCCCGCATGGACCGCGCGCTGGCCGACCCGGGTTGCGCGGACGACAACCACTGGGTGAACAAGGCCCGCCGGCTGTTCGAGGAAACGCAGACCCGCCACGGCCTGGGCGACGCCCCGGCGTTCCGCGCGATCGCCTCCATCCTGGCCAACGACCTGGGGCAGATGCGGGTGCGTTTCGATCCCCAGCACCACGTCGTGCCGTCGCCCTACCGCGACGACCACAGCATCCTGTGGCAGCACGACGACAACGAGCAGGACGAACAGCAGGCCATTGCCGCGCCCCGCTCGGCCCCGGCGCGCGCGGCCGCACCGCCCCCACAGGCCACCGCCGGAACGCAGCCCGTGCGCGAACAGGCCGAGGTGGAGCTGAGCCGCACCCTGCACGCCGAATGGCACCACCGGCTGGCCCTGTGGCGCCGGGACTGGTGCACCGTGATCGAGAAGCTGCCGGCCCTGGCGCCCACCACGCTCGCCCGCGCGCGGCCCGCCTTGTCTCACAGCTTCAGCCCGGTGTCGCTGCACCGCGTGCGCCGCCTCAGCCGCCGCCAGCGCCTGCGCCGGCAGTGGGAGGGCGAAGACATCGACCTCAACGCCGCCATCGAGGTGCTCGTGGACCGCCGCCTCGACCTGCAACCCGAGCCTCGGCTGTTCATGCGCCCGGGCCGCGAGGCGGGCACCTCCCGCATTCTGGTGCTGCTCGATCTGTCCGAGTCCACCAACGACCCCTCGGGCGCGCGCGGCGCCTCGCTGCTGGACATCGAAAAGCAGGCCGCCTTCCTGTTGGCCGAAGCCACGGTGCACACGCAGGACCGCGTGGCCATTCATGGCTTCAACTCCAACACGCGGGCCGAGGTGAGCTACTACCGCCTGCTCGAATGGGACGACCCGCTCGACGGCGCCGCCCGCGACCGCCTGGCCTCGGTGCCGGCCCGGCACTCGACCCGCCTGGGCGCGGCCTTGCGCCAGGCCACGGCCCATCTGCAAACCCAGCCCGGGCGCCATCGCGGCCTGCTGGTCGTCACGGATGGCGCGCCCTCGGACGTGGACGTGTTCGAACCCGACTACCTGGTGGAGGACGCGCGCATGGCGGTGCAGCAGGCGCGCCGAGCCGGCATCCGCACTTTCTGCCTGGCCGTCGATGCCGCGGCCGACCCTTACGTGCGCCGGATTTTCGGCTGGCGCGACCATGGGATCGCGGCCGATCCGAGCCACCTTCCGGTACAGTTGCAGAGAGCCTATGTGAGGCTGGCCGCCGGATGACGGCCACACCGCCTGGCACCCATTCCCTGCTGTTCACGGCCTTGCCCATGCCACTGAAGACCCCCGTTCGTTCCCACGTCGCGGCGCCGGCCGCATCCAGGGTGTGCCATGGTTGACCGCGATCCCGTGCGCGTCGGCGTGCTGTTCTCCTCGACCGGTGTCACCTCCACCATCGGCCTGTCGCAGCTGCATGGCGCCTTGCTGGCGATCGACGAAATCAACGATGCCGGGGGCATCAACGGCCGCGAGCTGGTGCCGGTGCACCACGATGCCCAGTCCAACCCGCAGCGCTACGCCCAGCTGGCCGAACAGCTGATCCTGCAGGACAAGGTCAACGTCATCTTCGGCTGCTACATGTCCAGCAGCCGCAAGGCCGTGATCCCCGTCATCGAAAAGTGGAACAAGCTGCTGTTCTATCCCACGCTGTACGAGGGCTTCGAGTACTCGGCCAACGTCATCTACACCGGCGCGGCGCCGAACCAGAACAGCGTGCAGCTGGCCGAATTCATGACGGCCAATTTCGGTGCGCGCGTCTACCTCATCGGCTCCGACTACATCTACCCCTACGAGTCCAACCGCATCATGGGCGAGCTGGTGATGCAGCGCCAGGGCAGCGAAAAGCTGGCCGAACGCTATGTGGCGCTGGACGCCACCGAGAAGGACTTCGCGGACATCATGGACGACATCCGCCACAAGCGGCCCGACTTCATCTTCTCCACCGTGGTCGGGGACTCCACCGCCGCTCTGTACCGCGCCTATGCCGATGCCGGCTTCGATCCGAAGACCATGCCCATCGGCAGCCTCACCACGTCCGAAGCGGAAATCTCGCAGATGGAGAAAGGCCTGGCCACCGGGCACTACACCTCGGCGCCTTACTTCCAGTCGATCGAATCCGCCGCCAACCAGCGCTGCCTGCAAAGCCTGCGCCGCCGCCTGGGCGAGCGCTGCGTGCCCAACCTGTGCTGGGAAGCCTCGTACTTCCAGATGCACATCTTCGCCAATGCCATGCGCCAGTCGCGCAGCGACGACATCGCCGAGCTCATGCCGCACGTGCTGGGCAGCGAGTTCGACGCGCCGCAGGGCCGCGTGCGCATCGACCCCAACAACCACCACACCTGCCTGTACCCGCGCATTGGCCGCGTGAACGCCGAGAGCCAGTTCACCATCGTCCGCCAGGCGAGAAGGTCGGTGTACCCCGATCCCTACCTCGTCACCCACTCGCTGGGTGACTGGGCCGCCCGCCTGGACACCCTGGAGTCTTGATGGTCGACCGCGCGGAGCCTCCACGCGCGCTGCGGGCCACGCCCCAGCAGCTCAAGGAACTTCGCACGCTGACCGTGGCGGTCATCCACCCGGACGACTCGGACGGCCGCCAGCTCACGCAACAGCTGCAACGCATCGGCTGCAAGGTGCAGGCTTTCTGGCCGCCCGTGCAGTCCATCGGCAAGGATGTGGACGTGGTCTTTCTCGCGGTGCGCCCCGAGATCCTCAACCTCAACATGGACTGGGCCCATGCCGAGGACGCGCCGACTGTGATCGCGGTGGTCAACTACGAGAACCCAACCATCGTGGAGGTGGTGCTGGGCCTGGAAGCCAAGGCCGTGCTGCCCTCGCCGGTGCGCTCGTTCGGCCTGCTCTCCGCGCTGGTGCTGGCCCGCGAGAGCCACAAGGTGAACCGCGCGCTGGCGCGGCGCCTCAAGAAGGTGGAGGCCAAACTGCTCGGCGTGCGGCACATCGCCGATGCCAAGGCCATCCTGATGAAGAGCCACCACGTGTCGGAGACGGAGGCTTACGACCTGATCCGCGACCAGGCCATGGCCAAGCGGACCACGACCGAAGAGGTGGCGATGGCGATCGTGGAGGCCCACGAGTTGCTGTCGGTGTCGCTGCCGTCGCGCCACCGCCGGGAGGAATAGCCGCTCAGGCGGCGTGCCACTCCAGCACTTGCCAGCGGGGTGGCAGGCCTTCGCCGGTCGCGACCGCTTCGGTGTCGCTCACACGGTCCAGCGCGCACGGCCGGTGTCGGCCTTCGAGCGCCGGGCGCGTGGCGCGCTGCACCGCCCACACGCCCTCGCCCCAGGTGCCGAACGTGATCTGGAAGTCCAGCAGCGCCTCGGCCTCGGCCGCATGGCGCTGCACCACCTGGGCCAGGGTGTCGTCGGGCGCGGTGTCGGCGGGCCAGGCGGCCTCGCGCGGCCGAAGGTGCATGAGGTACTGCCCACTGACCAGCAGGCGCTCGGCGGTGGGTTCGCCGGCCGCGTCCAGTGCGGCCAGCGCGATGCGCCGCCCCACCGAGCCGGGCAGGCGCTCCCACACCTCGAGGTAGCTGCCGTGGATGCCGGTCTCGATCACGCGTTGCGGGGTCTCGAACACCATGTGGCCCGCGTCGGGCGTGCTGCGCGGGGGCTGGAAGTCGATGCGGCGTTGCCAGGTGCAGACCTCGGGCAGGGCCGGGTCGGGCCGGGTGATGGCGGTGGTGCCGGCAAAGCCCTGCTGTTGCGCGCGGCCCGCGGGCGTGGCGCGTTCGGCATCGGCGGGCACGCGCAGGTCGCCGTGCCACAGGCCGGTCTGCAGCCAGTGCACCCAGCTGGTGGTGTCGCGGCCCTCGGGCGTTTCGAGCAGGGTGCGCTGCCACACGCCGTGGTAGCGGTCGGGGATGGTGGGTGGGCTCATGGGGGCTCAGGCGCCGGTGAAGGCTTGCACCCAGGTGGTGACGCGGTCGCGCGCGGGCGGGCTGTCGGCGAGTTCGGCCACCACCTCGGCGGTGCTGCGCACACGGCCGAAGATGCCGCCTTCCACGTCGATCATGGCGAGCGCGGGCGCCTGCAGCGCGGGGTTGCTGGCGGCGGTGGCGTCGCCCACGGTGGTGCAGGCAAAGCCGCGGTCCACCGCTTCGCGCAGTGTGGAGTGCACGCAGACCTCGGTGGTCACGCCGCAGAGGATGAGCCGGTCCACGCCGTGCGCGGCGAGCAGTTGCGTCAGGCGCGTCTGGTGGAAGGCGCCGTAGCCGGGCTTGTCGACCACGAAGTCGCCTGGGGCCGGTTGGAGCGCGTCCACGAAATCGTGGCCCTGTTCGCCGCGCACCAGCAGCCGGCCCAGCGGGCCCTGGCTGCCGATGGCCGCGCCCGCGGCGATGCTGCGCGCGAGCTTGGCGGGCGTGCAGTCGCTCAGGTCGGGCAGGTGGCCCTCGCGCGTGTGCACCACCAGCAGGCCCTTGGCGCGCGCGGCGGCCAGCAGTTGCTGGATGTTCGCGATCGGCTCGCGCAGGCGCTGCACGTCCATGCCGGCGGTGTCGGCATAGCCCCCCGGGCTGCAGAAGTCGCGTTGCATGTCGATCACGATGAGCGCGGTGCTGCTCATGGCGCGGGCCTTTCGAAACCGGTGCGCACGGCCTCGGCCATGCGGCGGGCCACTTCGTCGGCGAGCAGCTTGCCTTTCACCGCGTCCGAGCCTTTGGCCGAGGAGAGCACGCCGGAGGCGGGCACCCAGTCGGTGCGCGGCGGGTACATCTCGTAAGGCGGGAAGTCGGCCGGGCCGTCGTCGGGCAACAGGTCCATTCGCACAAGATTGGGGTGGTAGTGCAGCATCATCGAGGTCTCCAGCACGGCGGCGTGTTCAAGCGCGAAGCCTGGGAAGCCGTCGGGAAACACGTCGCCCAGGGTGTCGGGCGTCATGAAGTCCCAGTACTCCAGGCGCATCACCTGCAGCTGCGCGCCGGGGCCAAGGTCGCGCAGGCCGAGGTCGATGCCTTCGATCAGGAACCACTGGTTCTCGTAGTGGCCGTTGACGATGACCAGCTTCGTGAGGCCGTGGCGCGCGAACTCGCGCACCGCGTCGCGCACCTGGCCGATGAGGGTGGCGGCGTCCACGCTGGTGGTGCCGCAGAAGTGCTGGCCACCGCCGCACTTGGGCTGCGACTTGTAGCCATACGAGAGCGTGGGCGCCACCAGGCCCCCGACCAGCGCGGCAGTGTCGGCCGCGACGGCGCTGGAGAGCAGGCCGTCGGTGCCCAGGGGGAGGTGCGGGCCGTGCTGCTCGAGCGCGCCCACGGGCAGCAGCACGGGCGGCTGGTCTCGCACCACGCGGGCCTGGTAGTCCACCCAGGAAAGCTGGTTCATCCACACGGTGTCGGTCATCGGGTCATCCTCCTGTTGTTGCGGGTAAGGGTTTGCGCGTCGGCGGTGTGCTGTCGAGCGCTTCCACCAGCGCCGCCACAGCAATGAGCGTGCCGCCCAGCCAACCCAGCGGGGTGAGCGATTCACCGCCGAACCAGAGCGCGGTGAGCACCGCCACCACCAGTTCGGCGAGCAGGATCACGCCGGCCCGGCTGCTTTCGATGTGCGTCACGCCGAACTGCCAGGTCGCGGTGGCCAGCAGCAGCCAGACGAAGCCGTAGGCCAGCACCGCGAGCCAGGTGCTGGCCGACAGGGCGGGCACGGGTTGGTCGAACGCGGTGGTGATCAGCAGCGAGATCACGCCGCAGCCGATGAAGATGGCGATGGTCTTGCTGCGCAGCGGCACGGCTTGCGCGGCGCGGGCGATCAGGTTGTTGCCCGCGTAGGCCAGCCCGGCGAAGAGCGCGAGGCCATCCGACAGCGAGAGCGAGAGTTCCACGCCGCCCGGCCCGCCGAGCACCAGCCACAGGCCGACGATGGCCGCCACCACGGCCGCCCAGCGCGTGGGCGGAATGTGTTCCTTCAGGAACAGCCAGCCACCGAGCACGGACCACACCGGCGACAGGTAGAACAGGAACATCACCCGCACCACGTCGCCCACCATCAGGGCGTTGACGAACGAGGTGTTGGCCCAGCCACCGACGGCCGCGATCGCCAGCAGCGGCCCCCACTGCGCGCACCACGCGGCGCGCTCGCGCCAGACGAAGACCAGCGCGCACAGGGCCACCGCACCATACGAGACGAGCGAGACCATCGGCCCGCTCAGGCCCTGCGCGGAAAACCACTTGAGCGGCATCCACGACAGGCCCCAGAGTGAGGCCGAGAACAGCAGCACACCGGCGGCGTTCACGGCATCACCGATCCACCATTGGGTCCCAGCACCTGGCCGCAGTAGAAGCGCGAGAGGTCGCTGGCCAGGAACAGCGCGGTGGCCGCGATCTCCTCGGTCTCGGCGACGCGGTGCTGCGGGATCGCCAGCTCCTTCTCGATCCATTCGGGGCTCATGTGGTCGAGCGAGACCATCGCGGTGTTCACCGGGCCGGGGGCGATAGCGTTGACGCGGATGCCGTGCGGTGCGAACTCGCGCGCCAGCGAGCGCGTGAGCCCGATCACGCCGGCCTTGGCCGCGCAGTAGGGCGCGTACTGCTCGCGGCCCAGGATGCCGAGGTCGGACGCCAGGTTGACGATGACGCCGTTGCCGCGCGCCACCATGCCAGGCAGCACGGCGCGCGAGGTGAGGAAGACGGATTTGAGGTCGACGCCGAGCATCCGGTCCCAGTCGGCCTCGGTGGTGTCGAGAAAGGGCTTCTCCTGGATGATGCCGGCGTTGTTGACGAGCAGGTGCACCTCGCCCGCGTCGGCCATCAGGCGTTGCACCGCGTCGGCTCGGCTGACGTCGGCGTCGATCGCGAACGCCTCGCAGCCGTCGCGCTGGATCGCCTGCACCACGGCCAGTGCGGCCTCGGTCTGCCCAAGGTGGTTGACCACCACGCGCGCGCCGGCCTGCGCGAACAGGATCGCGATGGCGCGGCCGATGCCGGTGGCCGCGCCGGTGACCAGCGCGGTCTTGCCCTGCAGCGAGAGGGTGGGGTGGTTCTTCATGCCATCACCTCGCCGTGGCTGGCCACCAGGCACTGGCCGGTGAGCGGGGCCGCGCCCTCGCTGGCGAGGAAGAGGAACACGCCGGCCAGGTCGTCGGGCCTGAGCATCACCGGCATGGCCTGCCTGGAGAGAATCTCGCGCTCCACCTCGGCCTCGCTGCGGCCCTGTTCCTGCGCCATGGTGGTGAGCGAGCGCAGCGCCGCGGCCGTGCGCACCCAGCCGGGGCAGACCGCGTTGACGCGGATGCCGCGCGGGCCCAGCTCCAGCGCGAGCGAGCGCGTGAGGCCCACCACCGCGTGTTTGCTCGCTGCGTACGCGGAGAAACCGGCCACGCCGATGCGGCCCCAGATCGAGCTCTGGTTGATCACGCTCGCGCCGCGCGGCAACACCGGCAGCAGGGCCTGCGTGAGCCGCACCATGGAGCCGACGTTGTTGTCCAGCAGCGCGGACCAGCGCACCATGGCGTCGGGCGAGGGGTCGGCCAGCGGCGTCGGGTACTCGGTGCCGGCGTTGTTGACCAGCACGTCCAGCGTGCCCCAGCGCTCGCGCACCTGCTGGGCGATGCGCGCGATCTGTGCCGGGTCGCCCAGGTCGCACACGGCGGCGCTGGCGTCGAGTTCGGCACTGAGCACGGGCAGCGAAGTGTCGGCCCGGTCGAGCAGCATCAGCCGCGCGCCCTGCGCGGCGAAGGCCCGCGCCAGCGCGCTGCCGATGCCGCCGGCCGCGCCGGTGACGAGCACGGTCTTGCCTTCCAGGCCGTAGCGGGGGGCGGCCATGTCAGACGGCGGTGAGGAAAGACACACCGACGGCACCCAGGAACCCGTCGGCGCGGCCCGGCGTGCCGGGCGGCTGCACCGCGCCGTAGTTGCTGGCCAGCACGCGTCTGACGCGGTTGGTGTGGAAGCTGCGCAGCAGCTCGCGCACCGTGACCACCTGCGCATAGTCGGTCGGGTACAGCTCGCGGTGGAAGGCCGGCAGGCGGTACCAGGGCGCGGTGGGTCGCTCGTGGTGGGCGTTGTGGAAGCCGAAGTTCAGCCACACCAGGTTGAGCCATTTCGCGTCCAGGCTCACCACGTCGCTGAAGGTGTTGGCCTGCTCGTAGGCGCGGTCGCGAACCTTGTCCTTGGGGATGGGCGTGTCGTCGAGGATGGGGTAGGCGTCGTAGGTGTGCTGGAAACAGTCGGCAAAGCGCAGCACGGTGACGAAGATCAGGTAGGCCAGTGCGTACAGCAGCAGCGCCTTGAGCGACCACCAGCCCAGCGCCACCCAGGCGGCGATGCGCACGATGGCGATGCCGATCACGCGGCCGCGCGCGGCTTTCTTCTTCTCGCCCATGAAGGGCATGGCGATCACGAAGCCGCGCATGACGAACTCCACCGCCGGGATGTACGCCCACTCCAGCGCGAGCACGGCGCGGCGGATCGTGGGGCGCGAGCGCAGGAAGGCCTGGGCGTCGAAGGTGATCACGTCGGCGCGCTCCACGTGGTGGCGCATGTGCTTGCGGCGCAGGTCGGCGAAGCTGGCGAAGCAGCTGCCGTTGATCCAGCTCATGAGCGTGCCCCAGCGCTCGTTGGCCTGGGGTGTCTTGAAGATCGCGTAGTGCGCGAACTCGTGGATGAAGTAGGCCGACCAGACCAGGGTCTGCGCCACCAGCAGCACGCCCAGCGCGTTGAGCCAGCCGTTGGCCTGGCCGAGCAGGACGATGCCCGCAGGCCAGCCCAGCAGCGTGAAGGCGAGGGCGGCCACGTTGGGCCACACGCCGTCCTCATAGCGGAACACCGATGTCATGGCGGCTTACTTCGCGACCATGGCCTTGACGAGGCCGGCGTCGAACGTGGCCTCGGTGGCGGGGATCGTGGTGATCTGGCCCTTGGCCTTGAGCAGCTGGGCGATGATGTCGCCGCTGGCGTAGTACGAGGTGGTTTCCTTCGCGGGCAGGAAGGCCTTGGGCATCTCGGCCAGCGGGATGTTGTAGACGCCGGTGAGCTGTTCCTTCACCTCGGCGGCGGACACGCCCATGAACTTGCCGATGATCTTGTGCGCCTCGGCCGGCTTGGCCTTCATGTAGGCCATGCCGTCCAGGTAAGCCTTCATGATGCCGGTGATCTCGGCCGGCTTGGCCTTGATGACCTTGTCGTCGAACACCAGCACGTCGGCGATCAGGCCGGGCGCGTTCTTCGAGGAAAACACCACCTTGAACTTCTTGCCACCGCCCTGGCCGAGGATCTGCGACAGGCTGGGCTCGTAGGTCACGCCGATGGGCAGCTGGCCCGAGGCCATGGCGGCCGGCACGGCTTCGGGCGTCATGCTCACGGGGGTGATGTCCTTCTCCGTCAGGTTCACCGTCTTGAGCGCGTACGAGAGCAGGAAGTCGCTCGGCGAGAGCGGGTTGTAGCCGATCTTCTTGCCCTTGAAGTCGGCTACCTTGGTGATGCTGCCGTCGGCCACGATGGCGTCGCCGCCGTTGGAGTAGTCGATCGGCATGACCACCTTCATGTTGCGGCCGGCCGCCACCTGGCCCACCACCTGGTCGTAGGTCAGCATGCCGCCGTCCACCGCACCCGAGGCGATGGCCGCCGGGATCAGCGCCGGGTCGTTGAAGACCTGCAGCGAGACCTTGAGGTTGTATTTCTTGTAGAGGTCCAGCGCCTCGGCCACGTAGAACGGGCCGTAGCCGATCCACACCACGGTGGCGATCTTCATCGGGGCGGGTGCCTGCGCGAAGGCGCCGGCGGTGGCCAGCGACAGGGCCAGGCCCAGGGCGGGCTTGAGGAAGTGGTGGCGCCGGGCGGGGGATGCAGGGAGGGCGGTGCTGTTCATCAGAGGACTCCATGGGTTGGTGGGACGCGCAGGAAGAACCGATCTGTGATCGTTCTCCCGGGCTTTTGTCCCTCCGTGGAGCCTGCGATGAGGCCGGCACACTCTCGGACCAGACACCACGAAACCTCTGTGGTCGGAACCCTAGTGCACCTGAGTGCCGAGCTGTCTCGGGGCGGTCCCCAGATCGCTCTTCTTGCGCTTCCGGTGTCAGCAGAAAGCGTGCCAGCGGTTTGCGTGGGGTCCGGCCGGGGCGGTGCACCAAAACGAGGGCGAACCGGCACCGGCCGGTGCATTGGGCGCCCCGGCGCCGCCCCGGCTTGGTGCGACGCGGTGGCCACCTGCGCGCGAATGCGCTTTTGTCTGACAGAGCGCGGCGCGGTGTCCCGCCTAGCATGGGCCATGCAGGTACTCACCGTGAACATCCACAAGGGCTACGACGTGTTCAACACCCGTTCCGTGCTGCACGGGCTGCGGGAAGCGGTGCGCGCCATGGGCAGCGACATCGTCTTTCTCCAGGAGGTGAAAGGCGGCAACGGGTCCAGCGCCGCGCAGTACGAGTTCCTGGCCGACGAGATCTGGCCGCAGCACGCCTACGGCCGCAACGCCGTGGCCGAGGGGCTGGACCACGGCAACGCGGTGATGTCGCGCTTTCCGGTGCTGCACAGCGAGAACCACGACCTGTCGATCAGCGGTTTCGAGCCGCGCGGCATGCTGCACTGTGTGCTTGATGTGCCGGGCCTGGGGCCCGACATGCACGTGATGTGCGCGCACCTGGGGCTGCGCGAATCGCACCGGCGCCAGCAGCTGGGCATGATCTGCGACATCGTGAGCCGCTACGTGCCGCCGGATTCGCCACTGGTGGTGGCTGGCGACTTCAACGACTGGCGCCTGCGCGCCGATGGGCTGCTGGCGCCCAGCGGCCTGCGCGAGGTGTTCCGCCACGCGCATGGCCAGCACGCACGCAGCTTTCCGTCGGGCTTTCCGCTGCTGCGGCTGGACCGCATCTACGTGCGTGGGGTGGCACGCGCCTTGCCCGTTCCCATGCCTCGGCGTCCCTGGGCGCGGCTGTCCGACCACGCGCCGCTGGCCGCTGAAATCCACCTGGAGACCGCGCCATGAATTCGCATTGGGTGCCCGGCAACCGGATCACGCTGCTGGAGAACGGCGAGGGCTACTACCCGCCCGTGTTCGAGGCGATCGCCAACGCCGAGAAGGAAGTGCTGCTGGAGACCTTCATCCTGTTCGACGACAAGGTGGGCCGCCAGCTGCATGAGGCGCTCCTGAAAGCCGCGCAACGCGGAGCGCAGGTTCACGTGCTGGTGGACGGCTGGGGCTCGCCGGACCTGCCGGCCTCGTTCACCCAGCCGCTGCTGGAGGCCGGGGTGCACTTGCGCGCCTTCGAGCCGGTGCAGCGCGTGCTGGGCGCGCGCGTCAACCTGCTGCGCCGCATGCACCACAAGATCGTGGTGGTGGATGGCCGGGTCGCTTTTGTCGGCGGCATCAACTACTCCATCGACCATCTGATGGAGTTCGGCGAACTCTCCAAGCAGGACTACGCGGTGCAGATTGAAGGCCCGCTGGTGGGCCAGATCCAGGCCTTCTGCCGCGCCAACGTCGAGTCGCCCCAGCCCGCGCG
Source organism: Hydrogenophaga sp. FG152 (assembly GCF_057809615.1). Lineage (NCBI taxonomy): Bacteria > Pseudomonadati > Pseudomonadota > Betaproteobacteria > Burkholderiales > Comamonadaceae > Hydrogenophaga > Hydrogenophaga sp. FG152. The sequence continues at coordinate 158,846 of NZ_JBMDKH010000003.1, forward strand.
GGGGCAATGGCTGCGGCGCTGGCGCTCGAGCCTGCGCCGCAAAGGCGTGGCCGAGGTGACGGGCGAAGGCGCGCTCGCCGCTTTCGTCACGCGCGACAACAACGAACACCGCAGCGACATCGAACGCCACTACCGCGCGGCGATCCGCAGCGCGCGCCACCGCATCCTGATCGCCAACGCCTATTTCTTCCCCGGTTACCGCTTCCTGCGCGACCTGCGCCGCGCAGCCCGGCGCGGGGTGCAGGTGGATCTCTTCCTGCAGGGCCGTCCCGACATGCTGTGGGTCAAGCGCGCGAGCGAGCTGCTGTACCGCCACCTGATGCGCGCGGGCATCAACATCTACGAGTACAAGGAGCGCCCGCTGCACGGGAAGGTGGCGGTGGTGGACAACCTCTGGGCCACCGTGGGCTCCAGCAACCTCGACCCCACCAGCCTGAGCCTGAACCTGGAGGCCAACGTGATCGTGCGCGACGAGGCCTTCGCGCGCCACCTCAGCGGGCGCATCGACGAGCTGTTGCAGACCTGCTGCCAGCGCGTGGAGCTGCCCACACCGAGCCGGCTGCGCTCGGCCTGGATCGCGGTGCGCAGCATGGTGGTGTTCCACGCGTTGAGGCGCTTCCCCGACTGGACGCGGCAGACCACGGCGCGCGAGCCGCGCGTGGTCGCCATGACGGTCGACCCGGATCCTTCATGAGCGCAGCGCAGGGCCGCCCCGCACGGCAGCGCCTCTGGCGGTGGACGAAACGGATCGCGCCGTGGGCCCTGGCTGCGCTGGTGCTGGCCCTGGTGGCGCAACAGGCCCGCGCGGTGGACTGGCCGCAGGTGTGGGTGTCGCTGCGGCAGCTGTCGGTCGGGCGGCTGGCGTTGGCGGCTGGCCTCGCGGTGCTGAGCTATGGGGTCTACGCCGGCTTCGATCTGGTGGGTCGCCACCTCACGCGGCATGGCCTGGCGGTGCCGCGCACGCTGGGCACGGCGGCCATCAGCTACGCCTTCAACCTCAACTTCGGCGCACTGGTGGGCGGCTTCGCGATGCGGCTGCGCCTGTACACGCGCTGGGGCGTGGCCGCGGCCACGGTGGCCAAGGTGATCGCGCTGAGCATGACGACCAACTGGCTGGGCTACCTGTGGGTGAGCGGCGGTGTGTTGCTGTGGTCACCGCCCACGTTGCCGGGTGGGTGGGCGCCGGGCGACACCGCGCTGCGCGCCCTCGGCGCGGCGATGGTGGCGCTGGCGTTGGCCTACCTGGTGCTGTGCGCGGTTTCGCGCCCACGCACGCTGAAGTGGCGCGAGCACGAACTGGCGCTGCCCGGCGGTCGCCTGGCGCTGGTGCAGGCGCTGGCCGGCGGCGCGAACTGGCTGCTGATGGGCACCATCGTGTGGGTGCTGTTCGAGGGGCGGGTCGATTTCGCCCTCGTGCTGGGTGCGCTGCTGATGGCCGCCGTGGCCGGCGTGATCACGCACGTGCCGGCCGGCCTGGGGGTGCTGGAGGCGGTGTTCGTGGCCACGCTGGGCGGCGTGTTGCCCGCCACCGAGGTGCTCGCGGTGGTGCTGGCCTACCGCGCGGCCTACTACCTGCTGCCGCTCGCCCTGGCGCTGCCGGCCTACGCCTGGAGCGAGGCCGCGGCGCGGCGCGGCGGCGCCGCCCAGAGGCGCCAGGGTGTCAGGGACTCAGGCCCGGCCCTTCGACGGCGCGGCCGACCGACGTGAGCGCGGGATCGGCCACCGGGGTCCGCACGGGGCCAACCGGGCCCCACCAGCGCTGAAACGGCGCTGGGCCGGCCAGGGACTTCGCATCGAGCAGCAGGGCGTGCGCCAGGGCCGCCTGGCACACGTCGTCGAGTTCGCTCGCGAACGCCGCATCGAGCACGAGCAGCTGCGCCGCAGCGATCACGTCGCCGCTGTGCCAGCCCGAGCCGCCGTCGATCGCCACGCTGGACCACACGCCGTCCACGGTGCTGTGCGCTGGCAGGGGCTGGCTGCCGTCCGCCTGGTACAGCCAGGCGCCGGCCCGCATGAGTTCGGCGCAGCACGCGCGCCAGGGCCAGGCGTGGGGCGCGCCGCCGTGCTGCAGCAGCACCGACACATTGACGCCCCGGCCGGCCGCGCCGGCGATGGCCTGCACCAGCCGGCGCGAGGGCGCGCGCCGCGCCAGGGCGATGAAGACGCTGAAGCGCGCCGTTTCCACGGCACCGATGAGCGGGCAGCTGGCGGCCGGGGCGGGCTGCGCCGATCCCGCGCGGGTGGCGATGCCCATGCGCTGGCGACCCGCGAGCGCGATGGGCGGAAAGTGCTGCGGCGGCGGCGCGGGCAGGCGGGGTTCGGCGGTCTTCCAGCTGTCCAGGAAGAGCCGCTGCACGCGCTGGACGATGGGGCCGCGCACGCGCAGGTGCGGGCCCTGAGCCCCCGCGCCGGTGGATGGCGAGCCCGGGCCGCACCACGCCGTGCGGCCATCCACCACCGCCAGCTGCCGCTGCATGGACTGGAAGCGCTGCGCCACCCAGCCACTGAGGCCGCCGGGCCGTTCGAGGGTGCGCACGGTGGCGCCGGCACGGCGCAGCGGGCCCAGTTCGGCTTCCTGGCGCGGGTTGCTGGCCAGCACCTGCACGCGCACGCCCTGACGGCACAGCGCCACCAGCCGATGGAGCAGGCCGTCCTGCGGCGCGCCCACGTCGAGCAGGGCGGCATCGAGGTTGATGTGGTCGCGCGCGCCGATCAGCGTCTCCACCAGCGCGGCGCGCGCCGCGCTCGCATCGGCGAACAGCTCGGCGTGGTTGCCGCCGAGCAGGGGTTCGCCCAGGCGGCGCACCAGTTCGTGGGCATGGGCCATGTGCGCGGGGACGGGTGGGGCGGGGAAGGACAGGCTCATGGAGGCGTGGGCTTGAGGTGGCGACTTGCGACTGTGGCAAACGGCGTGCCCGGTGCCGGCGCGCGCGCCGCGGCACCCACGGCGGGAACGTGTTTTGCCCAACCAGCCGTGGATGCCGAGGGCCGGTGAACGGCGACCGCATCCGCTTCATGCATCCGATCATTGAAAGGACACACCCATGGCACAACAGGACAACCGGAACCGCCAGCGAGGCGGTTACCAGCAAGAGGCTTTCAGCTCGCAAAACCGCCAGCAAGGCGGCGGGTACGAGTCGCCGCGCCAACCGCAGGGCGACCACGGTCGGGGCCGCGATGACGCCTGGCAGGGCGGCGGCGACTGGCGCCGCGAACAGCAACGCGACCTCGGCAGTTTCCGCGATGAGGACACGCCGTACGGGCAGAGCGGCGGCTACGGTCAGCGCGAGCAGGACGACCGCTACGGCCACGGCGGCTCCGGCCCCTACCGTGGTGACGCACCTCGGTACGGCCAGTACGGGCTGCGCGACGACGACGACGACCGCTACGGCCAGCACGGCGGGTACGGCCGGGAGCAGCGTGAGCGCTTCAACCGCCCCAGCGGTCTGGATCGCGACTACCGGGGTGCGGGTTACGCCGGCCCCGGTGGGTACGGCGGTGGCATGGGCAGCAGCTACAGCGGCTCGCAGTCCGGCTACAGCGGCCGAGGCGACTCGCAGGAGCAGCAGTTCGACCCGGACTACAGCCAATGGCGCCGAGAGCAGATGCGCGCACTGGACGACGACTACAACCAGTGGCGCCAGGACCGCTTCAAGAAGTTTTCCGACGAGTTTTCCACCTGGCGTTCCAGCCGCCAGCAGACCGCCGGCACGGGCAAGAACGAGAGCGGGTCACCGTCGTCGGGCAAGCAGAACAAGGACAACAGCTGACGCCGCTGGCGCCTGAAGCCGGGAGAGGCCCGCGAGGGCCTCTCCCGGCTTTTTTCAGATCGCGTCCACGCTGCCGGTGACGGGCAGGACCACGCCGGTGATGTAACCCGAGCAGCAGGGCGAGGCCAGAAAGACGTAGGCCGGCGAAAGCTCCTCGGGCTGCGCTGCGCGCTGGAAGTCTGTCTTTTCCCCGAAGTCCTTCACTTTCCCGGCCGGCTGATCGCGCGGGTTGAGCGGGGTCCAGACCGGGCCGGGCGCGACGGCATTGACCCGGATGCCGCGCGGCAGCAGGTTGCTCGCCAGCGACTTGGTGAAGGCGTGGATGGCCCCTTTGGTGGCGGCGTAGTCCAGCAGGTGGGCACTGCCGCGCAGCCCGGTGACCGAGCCGGTGTTGATGATGCAGGCACCTTCCTTCAGGTGGGGCAGGGCGGCGCGTGTCATGCGGAAGTAGCCGCCCAGGTTGGTGTCCCAGGTCTCCTTCAGCCGCTCGTCGTCGATGTCTTCGATGGATTCGGCGTGCTTCTGGAACGCCGCGTTGTTCACCAGAACGTCCAGCCTGCCAAAGGCCTTCACGGTCTCGTTCACCGCTGCCTCGCACCAGCCCGGGTCCTTCACGTCGCCCTGCAGCACCAGGCATTGCCGGCCTTCGGCCTCCACATGGCGCCGGGTTTCCTCGGCGTCTTCCGAGGAGGAGAGGTAGGCAATCGCCACGTCGGCGCCTTCTCGCGCGAAGAGCACCGCCACCGCCCGGCCGATGCCGGAGTCGCCGCCGGTGATCAGCGCCGCCTGTCCCTGCAGCTTCTGGCTGCCCAGGTAGTCGGGCGCCAGGAACCGTGGCCGCAATTCCAGATCAGACTCCTGGTCGTCTGCATCGAGGTGCTGTTCGGGCATTTTCGTGGGCTGGGCCCGCGCACCGGTCTGGGGCGGGCGCTTCTTTGCGGCGGGGGCGCGTTGCTTGCGCTGGTCGCGGTGGTCCTGCTCTGCGTGAATGGATGCCTGTTTTTCGAGTGTGCGGCTGCTGGCCATGGGCGTGCTCCCGGTAGGGGGTGAAAGGGATTCGGCGAATCCTCTCGGGGCAGGGCGCGTGCCAACGGACCGCCAGGGAAGCGATGTCGGCCGGCGGAAGAATCTGCCGCAAAGGGGTTTGACTTTTTTGCGGTTTTTCTCGGAACACGGCTTTTTTGGAGAGCGTTGAGTGCGTTTACATTCCAGACATGTTTGCATGCGCACAATGGCATGTTGCGACCGCAACTGCCGCTTGCCCCACCGCGTCTCCACCCCACAGCCCGCCCCGACTTCCATGCCATTGACCTTCGCTGCATCCGATGAGCCACGCCGGCTGTTCCCCGTCGTCCTGTCCGCCACGGCGTCCTCTCCGGTTCGACAGCGTCCCGGTGCACGGCGCTGGACCTTGGCCCTGGTGGGGGTGGCGGTGCTCGCGCTGGCCGCCTGCGGTGACAAGAAGGCGCCCGCCGCCACCCCGGCCGCACCCACCGTCGGCTACCTGACGGTGGTGGTGCAGACCCAGGGGCTGACCACCGAGCTGGCGGGCCGCACCCGGGCCTCGCAGAGCGCGGAAGTGCGGCCCCAGGTCTCGGGCATCCTGCAGAAGCGGCTGTTCACCGAGGGCTCGGTGGTCAAGGCTGGGCAGCCGCTGTACCAGATCGACGCGCGCACGCTGGAAGCCACCGTCAAGAGCGCCGAGGCGGCCCTGGCCAAGTCGCGCGCTTCCGCGCAGACCGCGCGCACCAACGCCGAGCGCAACGCCGAGCTGGTGAAGATCGACGCCATCAGCCGCCAGGTGTTCGACGAAAGCCAGGCCCAGGTGGCCCAGTCGGCCGCCGACGTGGCCGTGGCACAGGCGGCGCTGGAAAACGCCCGCATCAACCTGCAGTACAGCCGCATCGTGGCCCCCATTGGCGGCCAGATCGACCTCTCCGCGGTGCTGCCCGGTTCGCTGGTCACCGCCAACCAGGCGCAGGCGCTGACCACCATCAGCCAGCTCGACCCCATTCATGTGGACATCACGCAGTCCAGCTCGGAGCTGCTCGAGCTGCGGCGCCAGTGGCAGGCCGGCACCTTCGGCAAGGTCGAGGCCGGCGGCGCCCCGGTGCGCCTGGCGCTGGAAGACGGCAGCCGCTACCCGCACGCGGGCAAACTGCAGTTCACTGGCGCCACCGTGAGCCAGACCACCGGCGCCATCACCCTGCGCGCGGTGTTCCCCAACCCCGACCGCCTGCTGATGCCCGGCATGTACGTGCGCGCGCGCCTGTCCACCGGCGAAGCCAGCGACGCCATCGTGCTGCCGCAGCAGGCGGTGCAGCGCGACCCGGCGGGCAAGCCCAGCGTGCAGCTGCTCAACGCCGACAACAAGATCGAGAAGCGGCCGATCCGGCTGGGCCAGGCCCTGGGCGCCCAGTGGCTGGTGCTCGAAGGCCTGAAGGCGGGCGACCGCGTGATGGTCGAGGGCTTCCAGAAAGCCCGCGTCGGCCAGACCGTGACGCCGCTGGCGATGCGCATGGAAGGCAACCGCGTGGTGGAGGACAAGCCCGCCGCGTCCACCGGGCAGGGCGGACCCGCCGGGCAGGGCGGCCAGGCGGGCCAGATCCCGGCAGCTTCCGCCCCACCCAAGCCCTGAGCGCGACCCACGGGCCATCCCCGACCGGGTGACCCCTGCCCCCTTCGAGCAAACCGGACTCCACACGCAGCACCATGGCCCACTTCTTCATTCACCGTCCCGTTTTCGCCTGGGTGCTGTCCATCGTGGTCATGCTCGCGGGGTTCATGTCCATCTTCACCCTGCCGCTGGAGCAGTACCCCGACATCGCGCCCCCGCGCGTCTCGATCAACACCATCTACACCGGCGCCTCGGCCGAGACCGTGGCCGACTCCGTCACCCAGGTGATCGAGCAGCAGCTCAAGGGCATCGACAACGTGCTCTACATGAGCTCGACCAGCGACTCCGCCGGCCGCTCGCGCACGCAGCTGACCTTCGCCCCCGGCACCGACATCGATGTGGCCCAGGTGCAGGTGCAGAACAAGCTGCAGACGGCCATGAACCGGCTGCCCGAGGCGGTGAAGAGCCGGGGCGTGTTCGTGAACAAGGGCGGTCAGGACAACCTGATGACCTACGTCTTCACCTCGCCCGACCCCACGGTCACGCAGGTGGCGATCGGCGACTACATCACCAGCAACGTGGTCGACGTGATCTCGCGCATCGACGGCGTGGGCGACGTGAGCGTGTTCGGCACCAGCTACGCCATGCGCATCTGGATGGACCCGGGCAAGCTGGAGCAGTTCGCGCTGATGCCCTCGGACATCGTCTCGGCGCTGAACTCGCAGAACGCCCAGGTCTCCGCCGGGCAGCTCGGCGCGCTGCCCGCGGTGAAGGACCAGATGCTCAACGCCACCATCACGGCGCGCACCAAGCTCAAGACGGTGGACGAGTTCCGCGGCATCGTGCTCAAGGCCGCCGCCGACGGTTCGCTCGTCACCGTGGGCGACGTAGCCCGGGTCGAGCTGGACGCCGACAACCTGACGGTGAAGTCCCGCCTGAACAACCAGCCCGGCGCCGGCCTGGGCATCGTGCTGGCCGACGGCGCCAACGCCATGGCCGTGGCCACGGCGGTCAACGCCAAGATGGCCGAACTCGCGCCCTTCTTCCCCGACGGCATCACCGGCGTCATCAGCTCCGACACCACGCCCTATGTGCGCGCCTCCATCAAGGAAGTGGCCGTCACCCTGGCCGAGGCCATGGTGCTGGTGGTGATCGTGATGTTCATCTTCCTGCAGAACCTGCGCGCCACGCTGATCCCCGCCATCGCCGTGCCGGTGGTGCTGCTGGGCACCTTCGGCGTGCTCTCGGTGCTCGGGTACTCCATCAACATGCTCACCATGTTCGCCATGGTGCTGGCCATCGGCCTGCTGGTGGACGATGCGATCGTGGTGGTGGAAAACGTCGAGCGCGTGATGCACCAGGAAGGCCTGCCCGCGAAGGAGGCCACCATCAAGTCCATGGCCGAGATCACACCCGCGCTGGTGGGCATCGGCCTCACGCTCTCGGCGGTGTTCATCCCCATGGCCTTCTTCTCGGGCTCCGTGGGCGTGATCTACCGGCAGTTCTCGGTCGCCATCGTCTCGGCCATGGCGTTCTCGGTGCTGGTGGCGCTCTCGCTCACGCCGGCCCTGTGCGCCACCATCCTCAAGCCCACCGAGCACCTGCACGAGGGCGCGCCCGCTCGCCAAGGCCTGCTGGGCTGGGTGGACCGCTTCTTCCGCTGGTTCAACGCCGGCTTCGACCGCAACTCCACCCGCTACCAGGGCGCGGTGCGCCAGCTGCTGCTGCGCAGCAAGCGCGTGATGCTGCTCTTCGCGCTGCTCGTCTGCGGCGTGGTGTTCCTGTTCCAGAAGCTGCCCACCTCCTTCCTGCCGGTGGAAGACCAGGGCTTCATCACCGCCAGCGTGACGCTGCCGGCCGGCTCGTCGGACGCGCAGCTCGAAACCGTGCTGCAGGACATCACCCGCTACTTCAACGCCCAGCCCGACGTGCTGCGCGTCAACTCCATCGCGGGCAACAGCGGCAACCAGAGCTCGGGCAACATCTTCGTGCGCCTCAAGCCCTGGGACGAGCGCCCCAACCCCGAGCAGAGCGCCGAAGCCATCTCGCGCAAGGCCACGCGCGACCTTTCGCGCATCCGAGCCGCGCGCATCTTCGTCTCCATGCCGCCGGCCGTGCGCGGCCTGGGCTCGGACGCCGGGGTGAACTTCATGCTCAAGGACATCAACGGCCTGGGCAACGAGGCGCTGCGGGCGGCCAAGGACCGCGTGGTCGAGCTGGCCGCCCAGCACCCCTCGCTGACCAACATGCGCACCACCGACTTCGACGTGACCTCCGAACTCAAGGTGGTGATCGACGACCGCAAGGCCGCCGCGCTGGGCCTGTCCACCAGCGACATCAACAACGTGCTCTCCAGCGCCGTCGGCGGCTCCTACGTCAACGACTTCGTGCACAACGGCCGTGTCAAGCGCGTCTATGTGCAGGGCGACGCGCCCTACCGCATGCTGCCGCAGGACATCGGCAAGTGGACGGTGCGCAACCGCAGCGGCGAGATGGTGCCGCTGGCGGCCTTCACCTCCACCACCTGGACCAGCAGCGCGCCGCAATTGCTGCGCTACAACGGCTCGCCGGCCATGGAGATGATCGCCAACACGGCGCCTGGCGTGAGTTCGGGCGATGCCATGCGAGCGGTCGAATCCATCATGGCCCAGATGCCGGTGGGCATAGGCTACGAATGGACGGGTGCGTCCCTGCAGGAGCGCCAGTCGGGCGCGCAGGCGCCGCTGCTGTACGCCATCTCCATCCTGTTCGTGTTCCTGTGCCTGGCCGCGCTCTATGAAAGCTGGAGCGTGCCGTTCTCGGTCATCCTCGCGGTGCCGCTGGGCATCGTCGGTGCCTTGCTGGCCACGTACTTCCGGGGCATGTCCAACGACGTGTATTTCCAGGTGGGCCTGTTGACCACCGTGGGGCTGGCGTCCAAGAACGCCATCCTGATCGTGGAGTTCGCGGTGCAGCTGCAGGACCAGGGCCGCAGCATCTTCGACGCCACGCTGGAGGCGGTGCGGCGCCGCCTGCGCCCGATCCTGATGACTTCGCTGGCCTTCGGCTTCGGCGTGCTGCCGCTCGCGCTGGGCACCGGGCCGGGCGCGGCCAGCCGCCAGGCCATCGGCACCGCCGTGCTCGGCGGCACCGTGCTGTCGACCTCGCTGGGCCTGTTCTTCGTGCCCGTGTTCTTCCTGCTGGTGCGCAGCTGGGTGCAGCGCAGGCGCGCGAAAGCCGCCGCCGCCGTGCCGCCCCTGGCCACGCCCGCGCTGTCGCACCAAGGAGGAGAAGCGTGATGCACCTCATGACGACCCCCCCCTTCCAGCGGGCCGCCACCGTCGGCGCGCTGCTTCTCCTGCTGGCCGGATGTGCCGTGCAACCCCCGGCCAAGCCCGACGTGCAAGGCGTTGTCGCCCCGACGCTGGGCCAGCCGCTGGCCGTGGCGGACGCCAGCGCCGCCGCCGTGCAGACCTCGCAGCGCCTGGCCTGGGTGCAGCACCCGGGCCTGCGCCAGTCGATCGCGCAGGCGCTCACCCACAACCGCGACCTGCGCGTGGCCCTGTCCAACATCGAACGCGCCCGTGCGCAGTACGGCATCACCAGCGCGGCCCAGCTGCCCACCGTGGCCGCCACCGCGCAGGGCAGCCGCAGCCGCACGGCCGCCGACCTCTCGAGCAGCGGCGTGTCGACCACCAGCACGCAGTACACCGCGCAGCTCGCCATCACCAGCTTCGAGCTCGACTTCTGGGGCCGCGTGCGCAACCTCAATGAAGCCGCGCTGCAGCAGTTCCTGCAGTCCGAGGAAAACCAGCGCAACGTGCGCATCACGCTGGTGGCCGACGTCACCAACGCCTGGCTCAACCTGGCCGCCAACGAAGCCCGCCTGACCCTGGCGCGCGACACCCTGGCCGGCCGCGAAAAGGCCTACCAGCTCACCGAGCGCATCCACCAGCTGGGGGGCACCAACGGCCTCGTGCTGGCACAGAACCGCATCACCGTGGAAACTGCGCGCGGCGACGTGGCCGCCTTCACGGCCCAGGTCGCGAAAGACCGCAACGCCCTCGAAGCCCTGGTGGGCAGCGGCCTGCGCCGCGAATGGCTGCCCACCGCCGAGACCCTGCGCGCCGAGCCGGCGGCCGCGCCCGCCGCGTTGATGGCACTGCCGGCCGAATTGCCGTCGTCCTTGCTGCTCGAACGCCCCGACGTGCGCGCCTCCGAATACAACCTGCAGGCCTTGTCGGCCAACGTGGCGGCGGCGCGCGCGGCGCTCTTCCCCACCATCAGCCTGAGCACCAGCATCGGCACTGGCAGCCGCGAGCTCGACAACCTGTTCGGCAGCGGCAACAACACCTGGAGCTTCGTGCCGCAGATCCGCTGGCCCATCTTCGACGGCGGTGCGGCGCGCGCCTCGGTCGACGTGGCGCAGGCCAACCGCGACATCGCCGTGGCGCAGTACGAGAAAGCGATCCAGACCGCGTTCCGCGAGGCCTCCGATGCGCTGGCCGAGCGCGCGCAGTGGGAAGCCCGTCTGGCGGCGCAGCAGGCCGTGGTGGATGCCAACGCGCGCGCGTTCGAGCTGTCCGAAGCGCGCTTCACCTCGGGCGTGGACAACTACCTCACCGTGCTCGACGCGCAGCGCAGCCTGTACGCCGCGCAACAGGCCCTGATCGCCCTGCGGCAGTCCGAACAGGCCAACCGCGTGGCGCTGTGGAAGGTGCTGGGCGGCAACCTGACGCCGGCGTCCTGAGGCCCGCGCCAGTGCTGGGTTCCGCCCGGCGGCCCAAAGTGGGCAGATGAGGCGCCGGGCGCGGGTGTGTGTCAAATCATTGTTAATGGGCTTGCGCCGGCTCTCTCGCCTGCTTATCTTCGCTGCCTCTCGACTCGCCTCCAAGCAGCATGAAAAACAGCACCCTGAAAAAATGGTCCGCCGAGTTCCTCGGCACGTTCTGGCTCACGTTCGGCGGCTGCGGCAGCGCGGTGCTGGCGGCGGCCTTTCCCCAGCTCGGCATCGGCTTCACCGGCGTCTCCCTGGCTTTCGGCCTGACGGTGCTGACCGGCGCCTACGCCTTCGGGCCGATCTCCGGCGGCCACTTCAATCCGGCGGTCTCGCTGGGCCTCGCACTGGGGGGCCGCTTCCGCGCGGCCGAGCTGCCAGGCTATGTGATCTCGCAGGTGCTGGGCGCTGTGGCCGCGGCCGGCGTGCTGTACCTCATCGCCACGGGCAAGCCGGGCTTTGAAGTGGGTGGTTTCGCGACCAATGGCTTTGGCGAACACTCGCCCGGCGGTTACGACATGACGGCCGCGCTGCTGACCGAAGTGGTGCTCACCGCGGTGTTCCTGCTCGTCATTCTCGGCGCCACCGAGAAACGCGCGGCGGCTGGCTTCGGCGGCCTGGCCATCGGCCTGTGCCTGACCCTGATCCACCTGATCTCGATCCCGGTCACCAACACCTCGGTCAACCCGGCGCGCAGCACCGGCCCGGCGCTGTTCGGCCCGTCCATCGCGCTGGATCAACTCTGGCTGTTCTGGTTGGCGCCCCTGGTCGGTGCGGCCATCGGGGCGCTGGTCTGGCGCGCTCTGCTGGCCGACGGCGACGAAGGCTGAGCGGCCTTCTTCTTGCGGCGCGACAGCAGGCGCAGCAGCGCGCTTTCGGTGGTGCCACCGGCCTTCTCTGCTTTCCTGGCCGGGCCGTCGAGCACGGCCTCCAGCACCGCCGGGTGGATGTAGAAGCGGCGGCACACCGCCTGTGTGTTGCCGATCTGCCGGGCCACCTGGCGCACCACCTCGACCACGGTAGCGCGCGTGGGTGCCACCGCGTCCCCGGGCGCCGATGGCGCCACGCCGGCGGTCAGTTCCAGGGCGAGCACGCTGGCGTGCCAGGTGCGGAAATCCTTGGCCGTGAAGTCCTGGCCGCTGACGCGGCGCAGATAGTCGTTGACGTGCTGTGAACGCACCGGCCGGCGCCGCCCGGCGTCGTCGATGTACTGGAACAGGTGCTGCCCGGGCAATTCCTGGCAACGCTGCACGATGCGGGCGGTGGCCGGGTCGGTGAGCCGCGCGGTCTGCTCCACGCCGCTCTTGCCCCGGAAGCGGATCTCCAGGCTGGCCGCGCGCGTGCGCACATGCCGGTTGCGCAGCGTGGTCAGGCCGAACGAACCGTTCTCCGTCGCGTAGGCCTCATTGCCCACGCGCAGCGCGGTGCGGTCCAGCAAGCGCACGATGGCGGCCACCACGGTGTCCAGCGTCAGTTCGCGGCTGCGCAGGGCGCGCGTCACCGCGCGGCGGATGCGCGGCAGGGCGCGGCCGAACTCGCGCAGGCGGTCGAACTTCTGCTGCTCGCGCCTTGCCTGCCATTCGGCGTGGTAGCGGTATTGCTTGCGGCCCCGCGCATCGCGCCCCGTGGCCTGCAGGTGGCCGCGCGCGCTGGGGCAGATCCACACCTCGGTGTAGGCGGGCGGAATCGCCAGGCGCTTGATGCGGTCCAGCTGCGCGGCGTCGCGGATCGCGCGCCCGGTGGCGCTCACATAGGCAAAGCCCTTGCCCCGGCGCACGCGGGTCCAGCCGGGGGTGTCGTCCTGCGCGTAGGTGAGTGGGGCGGGCATGCCGCCAGTGTCCGCGCTCCGCGCGCGGCGCGTGTCAGCGCCGTCCGTAGGGTGTGTAGGAAGGGGCCGTCAGCCCCGGCCCACGAAAGGCATCTGGCTGGCCATCACCGTCATGTTGAGCACGTTGGTGGACAGCGGCAGGCCCGCCATGTAGCGCACCGCCTCGGCCACGTGCGCCACGTCCATCATGGGTTCGCTGGCCATGGTGCCGTTGGCCTGGCGCACACCCTGCGTCATGCGGGCCGAGAGATCGGTCAGCGCGTTGCCGATGTCGATCTGGCTGCACACGATGTTGTAGGGCCGGCCGTCCAGCGCGATGGTCTTGGTCAGGCCCAGCACCGCGTGCTTGCTCGCGGTGTAGGGGCAGCTGAACGGGCGGGGCGCGTGGGCCGAGATCGAGCCATTGTTGATGATGCGCCCGCCCTGCGGGTTCTGCCGCCGCATCAGGCCGAAGGCGGCGCGCGCGCAGAGGTAGACGCCGGTCACGTTGGTGTCGATCACGTCCTTCCAGCGCTCGACCGGCAGCTCGTCCATGGGCACGGCCGGGGCGTTCACGCCCGCGTTGTTGAACAGCACGTCGAGCCGCCCAAAGCGCTGTTCGATCTGATCGAACAGCGCCTGCACGCTGTGCTCGTCCCGCACGTCGGCGGGGATGACGACCGCGTTGGGCCCACCCGCCTGCGCCACCGCCGCCAGCGGCTCGGGGCGGCGCCCGGTAAGCACGACGTGGTACCCGTCCTTCAACAAGCCGAGCGCCACGGCACGGCCGATGCCGCTGCCCGCGCCGGTGACCAGGGCGATCTTGGAAGTTGTCTCTGAAGCCATGCGAATCCTTGGGAGTGGAGGTGGAAGGGGCGAGGGCCATGTTAATGGGCGCTCCGGGCGCTCCATCACCCAGGCTCCGGGAAAACCCCGGTGCTTATGCCAATCAACGGATATATAACAACAATGTTGGTATATCTTGATATCGGGTGTATCGACACGCGTCGAACCGGAACACGGCATCACAAACAGGAGACAAGTCATGAATCGAACACTCGCATCGCGTGTGCGCCTGGCCACGCTGGCGGTGGGCTGCCTGCTGGGCGGCGCGTCCGCTCTGGCGCAGGACGCCTTCCGCATCGCAGGCATCGTGCCGCTCAGCGGCGCCTGGGGCATCGTGGGAGAGAACATGCGCCGAGGCGCCACCATCGCCTTCGAGGAGCGCAACAACCGCGTGCTGGGCAAGCCCATCGAGGCGGTGTGGGAGGACACCGAGACGTCCACCCAGGTGGCGGTGCAGAAGACCACTCGGGTCCTGGCGCGCGACACGCACACCCTGTTCGGCGAGGTGAGTTCGGGCTCCACGCTGGCGATCATGAAGCTCACCGAGCAGCGCAAGGTGCCGCAGATCATCACGCTCTCGGCGGACGACCGCATCACCGGTGCCGACAAGACGCGCTACGCCTTCCGCACCTCCAACACCGTGGCCATGGAGAACCGCATGATCGGCGAGTTCGCCAGGCGCCAGGGCGTGAAGAAGGTCTACGGCATCGTGTCGGACTACCAGGTGGGCCGCGACATGTGGGCCTCGCTCAAGGCCGACATGGAGAGCAAGGGCATCGCGATCGCGGGCATCGACTTCACGCCGATCGGCACCAAGGACTACGCGATCCTGCTGGACAAGGCGATGAAGTCCGGCGCCGACGGGTTGGCGCTCATCGTGGTGGGCGGCGACACCGTGACCTCGCTCAAGCAGGGCGGCGACGTGGGCCTGGCCGGCAAGATGAAGGTGATGGGCACCATGCTGATGGACGAAACACAGGGCCAGTCGGTCGGCGCCGGCGGCGCGCTCGGTGTGCACTCCACGCTGCGTTACCACTTCACCCAGGACACGCCGCGCAACAAGCGTTTCGTGGCCGCCTACCGCGCGAAATACGGCGAGCTGCCCAGCCAGTACGCGGGCGAGGCCTATGACGGCATGAGCTGGTGGCTCGACGTGGTCGAGAGCACCGGCGTGTGGGACAAGGAAAAGTGGGTCGACGCGTTCAGGAACAGCGTGCGCAACGACTCCGTGGAGGGTGCCAAGCGCATGCGCGCCTGCGACAACCAGGCCGAGCAGGTGGGCCTGTTCGGTACCGCCGTCGCCGGTGGTGCGGGCCAGCCGCCCGTCACGATGAAGGTCACCGAAACCTTCACCGCGCAGGACCTCTTCAAGCCCTGCCAATGAGTGCGCCCGCACCGGCAAGCGAGCAACCTCCATGTCCACCTTCGTCATCGGTCTGAGCATCGGCATGCTGCTGTTCCTGCTGGCCGCGGGGCTGACGCTGATCTTCGGCATGCTGCGCATCATCAACTTCGCGCACGGCGCGCTCTACATGCTGGGTGCCTACCTGGCGTTCCAGATCGCGTGGTGGGCCGGTTTCTGGTGGGCGATCGCCCTGGTGCCGGTGCTGCTGGCGCTGGTGGGTGTGCTGATCGAGCGGCTCACCCTGCGGCCCATCTACTCGGCGCCGCACGAGTTCCAGCTGCTCATCACCTTCGGGCTCATTCTGGTGCTGGAAGAAGTGGTGCGCGCCACCTGGGGGCTGAGCGGCAAGAGCATCGCGGTGCCGCCGTGGTTGTCGGGCAGCGTCGCGCTGTTCGACACGGATGTCTCGCGCTACCGCCTGTTCGTCATCGCCGTCGGCGCGGCCACCATGGCCGTGCTGCTGCTGGGCATCGAGCGCTCGCGCATCGGGCTGGTGATCCGTTCGTGCAGCACGCACCCCTTGATGGCCGCCACCCTGGGGGTGCGCGTGGACCGCGTGCGAACGGCGGTGTTCGCGGTGGGCGCGGCGCTCGCCGGCCTGGGCGGCGCCATGGCCGGGCCGATGCTGCCGATCCAGCTGCAGATGGGCGGCACCATCATCCTGGACTGTTTCATCGTGGTCATCATCGGTGGCCTGGGCAACATCCGCGGCGCCATGGTGGGCGCTCTGCTGATCGGCATGACCCGTGCCTTTGGCCAGCAATACCTGCCCGACTGGATCGACACGCTGACCTACGCCGTGCTCATCGCCACGCTGCTGCTGCGGCCGCAGGGTCTTTTCAGCAAGAAGGAGCGACTCGCATGAGCCGTATCGAACGCCTGGACATCCGGCTGTGCCTGCTGGCCATGGCCATCCTCGTGGCACTGCGCATCGGCACGCGCGACGAGGGCATTCTTTTCGTCGCCTGCCTGGTCATGGTGTGGTCCGTCTTCGCGCTGGCTTACGACCTGGTGTTCGGCACCACGGGCATCCTCTCCTTCGGCCACGCCGCCTACTTCGGCATGGGCGCCTATGGCATGGCCTGGGCGCAGATGCACGGCGGGCTGCCATTCAGCCTGGGGCTGGTGGCCGCCGCGCTGCTGGGCGCGGCCTGCGCCTGGGCCGTGAGCCTGATCGGCAGCCGCATCACCGGCCTGTTCTTCTCGCTGCTCACGCTGATGCTGGCCGAGCTCATGTCCATCCTCATGCTCACGCGCCTGCGTGGCCTCTCCGGCGGGGTGGACGGCCTGCCCGGCGTGGCGCGGCCGGCCTGGGGCGGGATCGACTTCTTCCACAACGCCAACTTCTTCTGGGTCGTGTACGTGGTGTTCGTGGCCGTGGTGCTGGCTTGCTGGGTGCTGCGCCGTTCGCCGCTGGGGCAGGCCTGGCAGGCGGTGCGGCAGAACCCGGTGCGCGCCGAGCAGCTCGGTTTCGGCGTGCGGCCGCTGCGCCAGTCCGCCATGGCCGTCTCTGGTGCGCTCTCGGGCGTCGCCGGTGGCCTGCTGGCCTCGTTGATGATGTACACCGGCCCGCAGATGCTGAACTGGAAAACCTCGGGCGACGTTCTCATCATGACGCTGCTCGGTGGCAGCGGCACGCTGCTCGGCCCCATCGTCGGTGTGGCGTTCTTCGAGGTGCTGCGCGAAGTGCTCGCGGCCTATTCCGACTACTGGTACGGTCTGGTGGGTCTGGTGTTCATCCTGTGCACGCTCTTTCTGCGCAAGGGCCTGGCCGGTACCGCATTGCACTGGTGGAGCCAACGATGAACACCCCCACCCAGGCACAAGCCATCGCGTGTTCGGGCGTCACGGTCGAATTCGACGGCTTCGTCGCACTCAACAACGTGGCGCTGGACGTGCCCACGGGCAAGACCGTGGGCCTGATCGGCCCCAACGGTGCGGGCAAGACCACGCTGCTCAACGCCCTCAGTGGCCGTGCGCCGCTCAAGTCCGGCCGCATCGAACTCTGGGGCGATGACATCACGCGCCTCTCGGTCGCCGGACGCACGCGCCGGGGCCTGGGGCGCAGCTTCCAGATCATCAACATCTTCCAGGAGATGACCACCTTCGAGAACCTGCGCGTGGCCGCGCAGCCGCCGCGTTTTCGTCTGCAGCCCTTCTGGCGGCCGGTGGACCGGTGGGGTGAGCTGGGCGATCGGGCACGCGAGGTCGCGTCCGTCGTCGGCCTGTCCGATGTGCTGGACCGGCCCGTGGCCACGCTCAGCCACGGCCGCCAGCGCGCGGTGGAACTCGGCCTGGCGCTCATGGCCGATCCGCGCGTGCTGCTGCTGGACGAGCCGCTGGCCGGTGTGGGGCACCACGAGATCGCGGCCACGCTGGAGCTGATCGAACGCGTGCGCGAGCACCGCACCGTGCTGCTGGTGGAGCACAACATGGACGTGGTCATGAAGCTGTCCGACGAGATCGTCGTGATGATGGGTGGCGAGGTGCTCATGCGAGGCACGCCCGCCGAAGTGCGCGCGGACCCGCGCGTGAAGCGCGCCTACCTGGGCGACGACAACCGCCAGGAGGTGGCCCATGCTTGAGTTGAAGAACGCCGACGTGTTCTACGGCAAGGCGCAGGCCTTGCACGGCGTCTCCATCGCCTGCGCGCCCAACGAAGTGCTCGCGCTGGTGGGCCGCAATGGCGCGGGCAAGTCCACCACGCTGCGCGCGATGATGGGGCAGATTCCTTTGCGGCAGGGGCAGCGTGGGCTCGATGGCAAGGACATCACGGGCTTGTCGCTGCCCGATTCGAGCCGGTGCGGCATCGCGCTCGTGCCCGACAGCCGGGACATCATCAGCGGCTTGAGCGCCGAGGAAAACCTCGTGCTCGCCAGCCTGAGCCATCCGCCCGGGCATTGGACCATCGAGCGCGTGTACGGCCTGTTTCCGCGCCTGCGCGAACGGCGACTGGCGCAAGGCACTTCGCTGTCCGGCGGTGAGCAGCAGATGCTGGCCATCGGCCGCGCGCTGCTCACCAACCCGCGTTACCTGCTGCTGGATGAACCCACCGAAGGGCTTGCACCCGTCATCATCGAGCAGATCGTGGCGGCCATCGAATTCGTGAGCCGCGCCGGTGTGTCGGTGCTGCTGGTGGAGCAGAACTTCCGCGTGCCCCGGCGCGTCGCGCAGCGCTTCTGCCTGCTCGACAGCGGGCGCGTGCTGTGGAGCGGTGGCCGCGACCAGATCGACGACCGGCTGGAGGCCATGCTCTCCGGCCTGCAACACGAAATCCCCGCATGAACCCACCGAACACCGCGCGTGCCGCCCCCCTGGCCGCCGACGATCCCCGCTCGCAGAACCCGCAGCTCGAAGACCTGGTGAACTTCGTCGGCTACCGGCCCCACGCCCTGCTCACCATGGCGCGCAAGCCCGGCGTGCTGCCGGCGGTGCTGGGCCTGGTGCAGACCACGCTGCGCGGCGATGGGTTGATCGAGCCCCGCCTGCGTTTTCTGCTGGCGGCCGAAACCTGCCGGGGCGCGCGCTGCGCCTACAGCACGGTCCACGCGGTCCATGCGGCATGGCACGCGGGCGTGGATTGGGCGCTCCTGGCCGCCTTGCCCGTGTACGCCGACAGCGCGCATTTCAGCGAACGCGAACGCGCGGCCCTGCGCATCGCCAGCGCGGGCGCCACGCTGCCCGTGGGCGATGCCAGCCAGGCGTTCGACGAGGCGCGCCGGCACTTCTCCGAGGAGGAGCTGATCGAGATCGTCTCCATCGTGGCCCTGTTCGGCTGGTTCAACCGCTGGAACAGCCTGATGCGGACCACCCTCGAACCCGAGCCCGCCCAGGCGCTGCATCATGTAGGCTGGTTGCAACAACTGTGGAAGGAAACCCACCCGTGAGCCTGGCCGATACCGCCTCCAAGACCCGCCGGACCCGCCCACCCAAAGCGGCCCCCGACACGCAGGCCCAGGCGCCGGGGCTGGACGCCGAGCGTGCTGCGATGCGCACGCTGGAACTGGTGTTCTTCGTGCACCTGCAGATGGCCGACATCGCCGACCAGGTGCTGATGGACCATGGCCTGGGCCGTCCCCACCACCGCGTGCTCCACTTCGCGGGGCGCACGCCCGGCATCACCGTGGGCTCGCTGATGTCGCTGCTGCGCATCAGCAACCAGGCCCTCTCGCGCACCACCAACCAGCTCACCACCATGGGGCTGCTGGAACAGCGCTACAGCACCGAAGACCGCCGCGTGCGCCAGAACTACCTCACCGCCGAAGGGCAGGCCTTGCTCGGTCTGCTCACGCAACGGCAGATCGCGCTGATCGGGCAGGCGCAGGCGCGGCTCTCCAAGGCGGAGATCGAAGGCATGTGGAAAGGCCTCTCCGTCATGGTGCGGCCGGAAGACATGGCCTGGGTCACCACGCATCCCTTCGACCTCCCGACACCACCCTGATCCACCCCGACACCACCCAACATGTACAGCGAGATCCACAACCCCCGCCGCTGGCTGCTGAGCGCCGCGCTCAAGGAGCTGGCCACCCGGTCGCCCGACGCCCCCTGGCTTGCCGACAGCGAGGGCGCGAGCCTCAGCTTCGGGCAGGCGCACACCCACAGCCTGCGCGCGGCCGGCTTCTTCGAGCGCCTGGGCGTGCGGCGCGCCGACCGCGTTGGCGTGTTCATGTTCAATGGCTGCGACTTCGCCACCGCCTGGATGGGGCTGGCCCACCTGGCCGCCACCACCGTGTTCCTCAACACCGAGCTGCGTGCGACGTTCCTGCGGCACCAGCTCGTCGACTCCGCGCTGGGCTGCGTGGTGGTCGATGCCGAGCTGCTCGGCGCGCTCGCCGACATCGCCGACGAGGTGCCCGAACTGCGCACCGTCATCGTGGTGGGCGGGCCGTCCAGCGCCAGGCTGCCCGAGCGCTGGCAGGTGCTCGCCTGGCCGGACTGGGCCCGGCAGCCCGACTGGGACGGCCCCGGCCCCGCGCCCGAAGACATCGCCTGCATCATGTACACCTCGGGCACCAGCGGACCGAGCAAGGGCGTGCTCATGCCCCACGCGCATTGCGCGCTCTACGGCATCGGCACGATCCAGTGCGTGGAACTCACGGCGCAGGACCGCTACTACGTCAGCCTGCCGCTGTTCCACGCCAACGGCCTGCTCATGCAGCTGGGCGCCACGCTGCTGGCCGGCATCCCCGCCTTCGTGCGCCGCCGCTTCAGCGCCAGCGCCTGGCTGGCCGACGTGCGCGAACACGGCGCCACCGTGACCAACCTGCTGGGCGCCACCGCCGGCTTCATCATCCACCAGCCGCCCACGGCGCAGGACCGCGAGCACCGGCTGCGCGCTGTGCTCACCGCCCCGAACCTGGCCCAGCACGAGGCCGCCTTCCGCGAGCGCTTCGGCGTGAAAGACATCGTCTCGGGCTTCGGCATGACCGAGGTCAACATCCCCATCTGGGGCCGCATCGGCCGCTCCGTGCCTGGCGCGGCGGGGTGGACGCATGAACAGCACTTCGAGGTGCGCATCGCCGACCCCGAGACCGACGAGGCCCTGCCGCCAGGCCAGATGGGCGAGATCCTCGTGCGCCCCAAGGTGCCCTTCGGCTTCATGGCCGGCTACTTCAACGCCCCGGCCAAGACCGTGGAGGCCTGGCGCAACCTCTGGTTCCACACCGGCGACGCCGGCACCATGCGGGAAGACGGCCTGGTCACCTTCGTGGACCGCATCAAGGACTGCATCCGCAGGCGCGGCGAGAACATCTCGGCCACCGAAGTGGAAGAGGTCGTGGCCGCGCTACCGGGCGTCGAGGAAGTGGCCGCCTACGCCGTGCCCTCGGACGTGCCGGGTGGCGAAGACGAGGTCATGCTCGCGCTCGTGCCCAAGGCTGGCACCACGCTGGACGGAGCGGAGATCCTGCGCATCGCAAGCGGGCAGCTGCCGCGCTTTGCCAAGCCGCGTTTCGTCAAGTTCGTGGAGGCCCTGCCCAAGACTGCCACCGGCAAGGTGCAGCGCGCGGTGCTGCGCAAGCAGGGCATCGAGGGCGCGCTGGACGTGCAGCAGGGCTGAGGCACTCTCTCGATCAAGGCGCGTGGCCCGCGCTCCTGGGAGCGGGCGTGGACGGCAGCTGGCTCACGATCAGCAGCGTGATCACCGAGGTGGCCGCCATCACACCGAGCAGGGCGGTGAACCCGGCCTGCTTGACCACCGGGCCGATGAGCCACACCGCCAGCGAACTCGCGCCCAGCGACACCGCCAGGCGCATGCCCGAGACGCGCGAGCGCAGGCTGTCGTCGACGAAGCGCACGATCATCGCGTCGGTGAACGGGATGGCGCCGAAGATCGTCGCCATGAAGAGGAACTGCACGGCGTAGAAGGCCCAGCCGTCCAGCGCCATCGACAAGCCCAGCAGCACGGCCTGCGCCGCGATGATGCTCACATACAGCGACTTGAGCGCCACCCGGTCGATCAGGTGCCCCACGAGCAACTGCGTGAACGAGGCCACCGCGTAGATCGCGGCGAGCAGCAGGCCGATCTGCGCAGGGTCCTGAAGAAGGGCCTGCAGGCGATCGCTCAGCAGCTCGTGGTTGCTGTTGGTCGAGAAGTTGAACAACAGGCTGCCGCTGGTGGCGGCGATGGTCATCACCAGGAAGAGCCTGGCCATGGACACATTGGCCGGCGCCACCGTGGTGGCGGACTTCTTCTTCGCGGGCGCGGCCTGTTCGCGCGTGGCGAGCAGCGCGAAGGCCACGCCGAACAGCAGGCACAGGGCGCCCGGCACCGCGAACGCCATGCGCCAGCCGAAGTACTTCACCAGGAAGCCGGTGGCGACCGCCGCCACCGCCACGCCCAGGTTGCCCACCAGGCCGTTGACGCCGATGGTCCAGCCCGGCCGCGGTGCGCCCTGCACCAGCATGGGAATGCCCACCGGGTGGTAGATCGACGCGAAACAGCCCAGCAGCGCCAGCGCCAGCGCCATCTGCAGCGGCGTCTGCGTCGCGCTCGCCAGCAGGGCCGCGCCACCCATGCCGAAGAAGAACACCAGCATCATGCGGCGGCGGCCCCACTGGTCGCCCAGCTTGCCCGAGGGCAGCGAGCCCACGCCGAAGAAAAAGAAGGCCGCCACGCTGTACGGCATCAGGTCCTCCCAGCGCGCCACGCCGAACTCGCGCGCGATCGCCGTCACGGCGGTGGCGAAAATCAGCAGGAACATGTGGTCGATCGCGTGACCGATGTTCAGCAGCCACTGCGTGGCCATGGAATTTCGGGAAGGGCTGGAGGCGAGGGCAGGGTGCGTTGGCATGCGTGAATGGAATGATGATCCGGCAGAAGATCCGGCGGGGAAGGGCCTGTCAGAATTGTGGTGGAGGCGGCAACGCCTGTCTCGCGCCAAATGACCAGCAACCATCTCGAAAGCGACATGGCCATCCCACTCCGGCCCCCGGCCCTTTCCGACGTGCTGGACGCGATCGACTCGCAGAGCTCACCCATCTTCGCGCGCTCGACCGACTACCCCGCGGGCTGGCATATCGAGCCGCACGCGCACGCCAAGCACCAGCTGATCTATGCCGTGCGCGGCGTCATGGTCGTGCAGGCGGAGGCCGGCCGCTGGGTGGTGCCGCCCACGCGCGCGATCTGGATGCAGAGGGGCATGACGCACGAGATCCGCTGCGTCGGCGAGGTGCACATGCGCAGCCTCATGGTGGCGCCGAAGGCCGCGCCCCGGCTGATGGACAAGACGCAGGCCGTCGCCATCTCGCCGCTGCTGCGCGAGCTGATCCGTGCCGCCATGGACGTGCCGCAACCCTGTGTGCCGGGCACGCGCGACGGCCGCCTGATGCGCCTCATCCTCGACGAGCTGCGGGCCCTGCCGGTGCTGCCCCTGTACCTGCAGATGCCCACCGACCCCCGGCTGCTTCAGATCGCCACGGTGTTGCAACGCCGGCCGGACGACCCGTCCACCATGGCCGACTGGGCCCGGCGCCTGGCCATCGACGTGAAGACCATCCAGCGGCTCTTCATCAAGGACACTGGCATGACCTTCGCCCAGTGGCGGCAGCAGGCGCGGCTGCTGCGTGCGCTGGAGCGATTGGCCGTCGGCGAGAAGGTCATCGACGTGGCGCTCGCGCTTGGCTACGAGAGCCCGAGCGCCTTCGCGGCCATGTTCCGAAAACACTTCGGGCAGACACCGAGTCAGTTCTTTAAAGAGTTCTAAAGAATTCTTTTTTCGCCTATACTTCGACCGTCGTACAACCAAAGTACGATCGGAAGTGGCATTCCGAGGGTTGACTCCAGTGAGGGGCTGCCGCGTTCGCGCCGTGGCTTCTCGCTTGTCCGTACCCCCGTTTTATGGTGGCCCGGACGGGGAGCCGGAAGGCTCGCCGAAGTTGGAATCAACCCCGGCATGCCACACCCGTTCGGGCCACCGCCACCCTTACCCAGGGTGGTGGCTGGTTGGCTTTTACACACCAAGGAAAGCGCTCACATGCCCATTCACCCATCGCCACCCGTGCCCAGCCTTCGTCTGGCCGTACTCATTGATGCCGAGACCCTGAGCGGTGCGCACGCGCCGCAGCTGATGAAGCTGGCCCGGCAACTCGGCCGGCCCATCATCCGCCGCGCGTACGGCGACTGGACGACCTCGCGGCTTGATCTGTGGAAGCAGCATCTCCATCCGCTGGCGATCTGGCCGCACCAGCACTTTCGCTACCGGCGCTGCAAGAACGCGTCCGACGCCGCGCTGATCATGGACGCGATGGAGCTGTTGTGCCTGCGCCGCGCGGACGCCTTCTGCATCGTGTCGTCCAACAGCGGTTTCGCGGGCCTGGCCGCGCGCATCCAGGCCAGGGGCGTGCCCGTGTACGGCTTCGGCCAGCGCGACACGGCGCACGCCTTCATCGCGGCGTGCAATCGGTTCATGTACCCGGACCAGGCGGAACAGACGCGCTAGATGTGCCGTTCTTCTTTGGTGGCGGTGGCGGTGGCAGGGTCAGCCGCCGCTGCCACCACTGCCGCCTTGCGCCAGGCGAAGTGGTCAAGGGTGCGGTGGAGCTGCCCGCAGGGTGGTGGAGACGAGGAGGATCGAACTCCCGACCTTCGCATTGCGAACGCGACGCTCTCCCAGCTGAGCTACGTCCCCAGTGGCCGAAATGGTAGCAAGAACGCTCAGTTCATGCCATTGCGGTGAGCCAGTTCGACGAACAGGGCCGAGTGGTCCAGGTCGGCCAGGCCGTGGTCCCCGGCCTGGGCGTACAGCTGCTCGAACAGGCCGGTGATCGGCGCCTCGAAACCGATCTCGCCGGCCGTGGCGAGTGCGTTGCGCATGTCCTTCAACTGCACCGCGATCGCGGCGCGCTTGGTGAAGTCGCGCTCCACCATGCGCTGGCCGTGCACCTGCAGGATGCGGCTGTCGGCGAAGCCGCCGCTGATGGCCTGCTTGACCTTGCCCATGTCGGCGCCGCCCTTCTCGCACAGCAGCAGGGCCTCGGCCACCGCGCCGATGGTGATGCCCACGATCATCTGATTGGCCAGTTTGGCGAGCTGGCCCGCGCCGTGCGGCCCCACGTGCACGGCCTTGCCCAGCAGCTCGAACACCGGCAGCGCGCGTTCGAAGTCGGCCACCTCGCCGCCGGCCATGATGGCCAGCGTGCCCTGCTCGGCGCCGACCGTGCCCCCTGACACCGGCGCGTCGAGGTGGCGCACGCCCTGGCTGGCAAGCCGCGCCGCGTGCTCGCGCGCCTGGCGCGGCTGGATGGACGACATGTCCACCACCAGGGTGCCGGGCCGCAGGCCGGCGGTGGTGCCTTGCTGGAACAGCACGTCCTCCACCACGCCACCGTGTTCGAGCAGGGTGATCACCACGTCGGCCCGCGCCACGGTCTCGGCGGGCGTGTCGGCCACGTTGGCGCCGAAGGGCTGAAGCCGCTCGGCCTTGGCGCGCGAGCGGTTCCACACGCTGACGTCGCAACCGGCCTCGCAGAGGCGGCGGGCCATGGGGAAACCCATCATGCCGATGCCGAGCACGGCGATGCGGGTGGGCAGGGGTGGGGTGGTGGTGTTCACGATGAGGTTGATGGTAGGTGATGGCAATGGGTCACAGCATGCCGCAAAACCCCCATGACACAATGCGCGCGATGAAGACCACAGCCTCCTACGACGCCGAATGGCTCGAGCGCGAGTACAACAACCGGGCCCGCGTGCCCGAACACCCGGTGCATTTCGAGCGCTGGGCGCGTGATTCGGCGGCGGCGCGCCATGAGGGCCGCGCCCTGATCGACGTGAGCTACGGCCATGGGGCGGGCGAGACGCTGGACATCTTCCCCGCGCCGCGCCAGGCGGGCAAGCCGCCGGCGCCGGTGCTGGTGTTCATCCACGGAGGCTGGTGGCGCAGCCTGGACAAGTCCGATCACTCTTTCATCGCACCGCCGTTCGTGGAGCGCGGGGCCTGTGTGGTGGTGCCGAACTATGCGCTGTGTCCGGCGGTGACCATTCCCGAGATCACCTTGCAGATGGTGCGTGCGCTGGCCTGGGTGCACCGCCACATTGGCGCGCATGGCGGAGACCCGCACCGCATCACGGTGGTGGGGCATTCGGCCGGTGCTCATCTGGCGGCGATGATGCTGGCGTGCGACTGGTCGCTGGTGGGGGACGACCTGCCGCTGGCTTTGGTGAAGAACGCGCTGGGCATGTCGGGTCTGTACGACCTGGAGCCGGTGATGCACACGCCGTCGGTGCAGGCGTCTTTGCGGTTGTCGGCGGAGCAGGTGGCCAAGGCCAGTCCGGCGCGCCTGCCTGCGCCGTTGGTGCGCGAGGGGCGTGGGCAGTTGACGGCCATGGTGGGGGCGCTGGAGAGCAGCGAGTTCCTGCGCCACAACCGGTTGATCCAGTCTGCCTGGGGTGAGCGGGTGGTGCCTGTCTGTGAAGCGCTGCCCGGTCTCAATCACTTCAGCATCGTGGATGCACTGGCCGACCCTCGGCAGCAGTTGCATCAGGCGGTGCGGTCGCTTCTTTCCGTTTGATTTTTTTCTTCGGCTGCAGCGGTCCTCGGCGACCGGGGTGGCCGGCTCCGCTCATGTCCTCCGAACCGGCTTCGCCGGTTCTCCCCCTTCACTTCGCTGCGCCGGCCACCCCGGTCACCGAGGACCTCGTGGTACCCGGTCCGTGGGCGCGCCAACATCACTGTGGCTCGGGAGCGTTCGGCGTTCTGCGCAGCGGGGTAAAGGAGGAGACCCGGCGAAGCCGGGTCGGGGGACACCCGCGGAGCAGAGCGCCGGGCGATCACGGGCCCGCGAAAGCAAGGGCGCGAAACGCCCCGAAAGAGATCACATCAAGAGATGCTCACCCGCGTTGTCCCCACCCAGGATCACATAGTTGACCTTGCGCACATCCATCAGCTTGGTGCCGCCGGCGTAGCTGATCGAGCTCTGCACGTCCTGCTCCATCTCCACCAGCGTGTCCGCCAGCGAGCCCTTGATCGGCTCCAGGATGCGCTTGCCCTCCACGTGCTTGTACTCACCCTTGTTGAAATCGCTGGCCGAGCCGTAGTACTCCTTGTAGCGCACGCCGTTCTCTTCCACCGTCTGGCCCGGTGACTCCTCATGGCCCGCGAACAGCGAACCAATCATCACCATCGAGGCGCCAAAACGGATGCTCTTGGCAATGTCGCCGTGGCTGCGGATACCGCCGTCGGCAATGATGGGTTTGGTGGCCACGCGTGCGCACCACTTCAGCGCCGACAACTGCCAGCCACCCGTGCCGAAACCCGTCTTCAGCTTGGTGATGCACACCTTGCCCGGGCCCACGCCCACCTTGGTCGCGTCCGCACCCCAGTTCTCCAGGTCGATCACCGCCTCCGGCGTCGCCACGTTGCCCGCGATCACGAAAGACGCCGGCAGCTTCTCCTTCAGGTAACGGATCATGTTCTTCACGCTGTCCGCATGGCCGTGCGCGATATCGATCGTGATGTACTCGGGCACCAGACCCTCGGCCACCAGCCGGTCCACCGTCGCGTAGTCGGGCGCCTTCACGCCCAGCGAGATTGAGGCAAACACACCCTCGGCGCGCATGTCGCGCACGAACTGCACGTTGTCCAGGTCGAAACGGTGCATCACGTAGAAATAGCCGTTCTTCGCCAGCCAGGTGCAGATCGGCACATCCACCACGGTCTTCATGTTGGCCGGCACCACCGGCAGGCGGAACTTGCGCCCGCCGAGCTCCACGCCGGCGTCGCATTCCGAACGGCTCTCCACGCGGCACTTGCGCGGCAGAAGCAGGACGTTGTCGTAGTCGAAAATTTCCATTTTGAAACCAAGCTCCAGAAAGCTGTTGTTGAACAGGTGAGCGCTTGGTCTGGCCGGTTTCTCTGGCAGGAAGCCAAAAAAAACCGGGCGCAAGAAGCTTGGGCCCGGTGCCCGATTGTAGACGCCAAGAAGAACCGGGGTCGGCCTGTCGGTGAAGCCCTTTTGTTATGAGGTGTATACGGATGCCGGTATGGCCCACCGAAGGGCGGGCCGCTTCCTACAATCGACACATGCTGTTTGAAGACCCCGTCGCCCCCTCCGCCTCCCCGCTGCTCGCGGGCCTCAATGCCGAGCAGTCGGCCGCCGTGCTGCTGCCAGCCGAGCACGCGCTCATCCTGGCCGGGGCGGGGTCGGGCAAGACGCGGGTGCTCACCACCCGCATCGCCTGGCTGCTGCAGAGCGGTCAGGTCTCGCCCGGCGGCATCCTGGCGGTGACCTTCACCAACAAGGCCGCCAAGGAAATGATGACGCGCCTCTCGGCCATGCTGCCCATCAATGTGCGCGGCATGTGGATCGGCACCTTCCACGGCCTGTGCAACCGCTTCCTGCGCGCCCACCACAAGCTGGCCAACCTGCCGGCCACCTTCCAGATCCTGGACACGCAGGACCAGCTCTCGGCCATCAAGCGCCTGTGCAAGCAGTTCAACGTGGACGACGAGCGCTACCCCCCGAAGCAGATCCAGTACTTCATCAGCGGCTGCAAGGAAGACGGCCAACGCCCGCGCGACGTGCCCGCGCGCGACGAGGAGACGCGCAAGAAGATCGAGCTGTACGCGCTCTATGAAGAGCAGTGCCAGCGCGAGGGCGTGGTGGACTTCGGCGAGCTCATGCTGCGCAGTTACGAGGTGCTGCGCGACAACGACCCGGTGCGCGAGCACTACCAGCGGCGCTTCCGCCACATCCTCATCGACGAGTTCCAGGACACCAACCGCCTGCAGTACGCCTGGATCAAGATGTTCAGCGCGCCGCCGCTCGAAGGCCTGTCGCCCTCCGGCAATGCGGTGTTCGCCGTGGGCGACGACGACCAGAGCATCTACGCCTTTCGCGGCGCGCGCGTGGGCAACATGGCCGACTTCGTGCGCGAGTTCGGGGTGCGCCACCAGATCAAGCTGGAGCAGAACTACCGCAGCGTGAGCAACATCCTGGACTCGGCCAACCAGTTGATCAGCCACAACACGCACCGCCTGGGCAAGAACCTGCGCACCGACGCGGGCGCGGGCGAGCCGGTGCGCGTGTTCGAGGCCACCAGCGATTTCGCCGAGGCGCAATGGATGGTGGACGAGATGAAGCAGCTCGCGCGCGAAGGCATGCCGCGCAGCGAGATGGCGGTGCTCTACCGCAGCAACGCGCAAAGCCGCGTGGTGGAGACCGCCTTGTTCAACGCTGCCGTGCCGTACCGCGTGTACGGCGGCCTGCGCTTCTTCGAGCGCGCCGAAATCAAGCACGCGCTGGCCTACCTGCGGCTGCTGGAGAACGCTCACGACGACACCAGCTTCCTGCGCGTGGTCAACTTCCCGCCGCGCGGCATCGGGGCGCGCAGCATCGAGCAGCTGCAGGACGTGGCGCGCACCTCGGGCTGCTCCCTGCACGACGCGGTGAGCGCCGTGACCGGCCGTGCCGGTGTGGCCGTGGGCGCCTTCGTGGCCAAGCTGGACGTGATGCGCGAGCAGACCGAAGGCCGCACGCTGCGCGAGATCATCGAGCTCGTGCTGGCGCACAGCGGCCTGATCGAACACTACCGGGGCGAGCGCGAAGGGCAGGACCGGGTGGAAAACCTGGAGGAACTGGTGAACGCGGCCGAGAGCTTCGTGAGCATCGAAGGCTTCGGCCGCGATGCCGTGGCCCTGCCGGTGGATGAGCTGGGCAAGCCGCTCACGCAGAGCCCGGTGAGCCAGGGGCTGGACCCGAACCTGCCGGTGGTGGACGAATTCCTGGCGCCCGACGCCGAGACCGGCGAGACGCTCAGCCCGCTGGCGGCCTTCCTCACACACGCCGCGCTGGAGTCCGGCGACAACCAGGCCCAGGCCGGGCAGGACGCGGTGCAGCTCATGACGGTGCACGCGGCCAAGGGCCTGGAGTTCGACTGCGTGTTCATCACCGGCATGGAAGAGGGCCTGTTCCCGCACGAGAACTCGATGAGCGACCGCGACGGCCTGGAGGAAGAGCGCCGCCTGATGTACGTGGCAATCACGCGCGCACGCAAGCGCCTGTACCTCAGCCATTCGCAGACGCGCATGCTGCACGGCCAGACGCGCTACAACCTCAAGAGCCGCTTCTTCGACGAGCTGCCCGAGGAATGCCTGAAGTGGCTCACGCCGCCGCAGCCGGCCTGGTCCGCGCCCATGGGCGGCGGCAGTGGGCAGTGGCAGAACGGGCGGCGCGGCTTCGGCGGCGCGCCCGCCGCGCTGCAGCCCTCGTGGTCACCGGGCTTCAAGGAGCGCGGCGACCCCAAGGGCCTGGGCCAGACCGCGCCCGAGCCCGACCGGGGCACCGAGATCCGCGCCGGCCTCGCCGTGTTCCACAACAAGTTCGGTGAAGGCAAGGTGCTGGCGGTGGAGGGCGCGGGCGACGACGCGCGCGCGCAGGTGAACTTCACGCGCCACGGCACGAAGTGGCTGGCCCTGAGCGTGGCGAAGTTGACGCCGATCGCTTGAGGTGATCACATCCAGGGACGCCGAGGGTCCGGCTCTGCCGGCCCCAGGTGTCGCCCCCCTTTCAAGGGGGAGGCGCCGAAGGCGACGCAGGGGGTCAGCTCCCAATGACCCCGCCATCGTTCTTCGTGATCACGATGGTAGCGGAGCGCGGGCGCTTGCCCGCGCCGTAGCCCGCGCTCGACGGCCACTGGCTCTCGTACTTCGTGGGATCGTTCACGTCGGCCATCCTGGTGTTTTCGCCCGCGTGCTGGATGTTCACGAAGATTGCGCGGCCATCGGGCGTTTCGGTGATGCCGGTGATTTCCGCGCCCTTGGGGCCGACCAGGAAGCGCTTGAGCGTGGCCGGGGTCTGTGCCTTGCCCACGTGCGTGGTCACTTGGCGGTCGCCATGGCTCAGGGTCTTGCGCGCGCCGTCGCCGCGCTGGCCGGGCAGGGCGGCCAGCAGCATGCAGTTGGTCTTGTCGGTGTAGGCACCGTCGTCGGTCTGGATCCAGCACACGCCCGTGGCCTTGCTGAACACCAGGCCGTCAGGCGAAGAGAGGTCGTTCTCGTCGCTCAGGTTGGAGAGGTTGATGCTCGACTTGTCGGCATCCGCTTCGGCCGCGAAGAGGTAAATGTCCCACTGGAAGGCCGTGTCCGCCGGGGCCTTCTCGGCCAGGCGCACGATGTGGCCGTTCACGTTGCCCTTCTGTTCCTTGCCGGCCTTGAGGTCGGTGTAGGCGCGCGGGTTCGCGGCGTCGGTGGTGGCTGGCGTGCGGTTGCTGTTGTTGGTGAGGGTGATGTAGACCTCGCCGTTCTTCGGGTTCACGCCAGCCCACTCGGGGCGGTCCATCTTGGTCGCGCCCACGGCGTCGGCCGCGAGGCGGGTGAAGACGGCCACGTCGGCCTCGTTCTTGAACTCGAAGTAGGAGCTGCCGGCGATCACCGGGTTGTCCATCGAGAGTTCCAGCCATTCGCCGCTGCCGTCGTCCTTGAAGCGCGCGACGAAGAGCGTGCCCTTGTCGAGGTACTTGTCGCCGGCGGCCAGGCGGTTGGCGGGCTGGGCATCGGCCGGGTCCCAACGGGCGGCCGAGACGAATTTGTAGATGTACTCGCCGCGCGAGTCGTCGCCCATGTAGGCCACCACCGGCTGGCCGGCGCTCACGCGCGCGAAGGTCGCGTTCTCGTGGCCCAGGCGGCCCAGCGCGGTGCGCTTGCGCAGCACGCTGGCCGGGTTGTAGGGGTCGAGTTCGACGATGTAGCCGAAGGTGTTCATCTCGTTGCGGAAGTCGTCCTTCGCGCTGGCGCCCACGGCGCCGTTGTTCCAGCGCGTGTAGGTGTCGCTGGCGCCGCCGCTCTCCCAGCCGTGGCGGCTGGCCGCGCCGGCCTTGCGGCCGTAGCGGTTGAGGGCCTGGACCTGCTTGTCCTTCTTGCGCGCGTCGTCGTCCCTGGCGTCGCGGAAGAAGTAGCCGAACCAGTTCTCCTCGCCCGAGATGTAGGTGCCCCAGGGCGTGCGGCCGGTGCCGCAGTTGTTGAGCGTGCCGCGCGCCTGCGTGCCGTCGGTGCTGAAGCGCGTCACCAGGTGTTCGCTGCCGCGCGCCGGGCCGTGGATGGCCACGGGCGTCATGGTGGTCACGCGGCGGTTGAACGCCGAAGCCTGTTTCGTGGCCCAGGCCTTGCCGTCGGTCTGCACCTCGACCACGGACAGGCCGTGGATCATGAGTTCCTTGTCGATCTCCGCCGCCGGACGGGGCAGGGTGGACGTGCCGCCGTTGGCGTGGATGAAGAAGGAGCTGAGCTTCTCGTCGGTGGTGGCTTCGTGGTTCATGGCCAGCAGGCCGCGCGAGGCGAAGCTGTTCGAAGGCTGGCCGTTCGCGTCCAGGCCGAACCACTCGATGCCGTCGTGGTGGTCGCCGGCGCGCTGGCCGAAGTCGGTGTCGGTGCCGTCGTTCCTGAAAGCCGGCGTGGCGGCGGTGAGCGGGTCGCCCAGCGCGTAGATCACGCGCGCGGTGTAGCCCGGGGGCACCGTCACCTGGTCGGCCATGGTCTTGGCCACGGGCGTGAAGCCCAGGGTGTTCATCGGCGAGGCGGGGCCCGTGGTGGCGCAGCCGCTCAGGGCCGCCGCGCCGCCCAGGGCGGTGGCGCCGGCCGTGCCCACGCCGCCGCGCAGCAGGCTGCGGCGGCTCAGGCGGGCTTGCAGCACGCTGTCGAAAGCGGGGTTGCTGCTGGTGTTGGAGTCTTCGTCGTTGAAGTGAGCGTGGGGCATGGCAATGACCTTGGGTGAGTGAATCACCGCGGATCATGTGCAGTCAATGTGAAAACCTGGTGACAGCTTGAACGGGTTTCCGTGTCATGGCGGGCGAACGCGTCACCCGACCTGGGTACGCCGCCATGCGGGTCCTCGATCGCATGCATGCCTGGCGCGCTGGAAGTGACGTGGGCGTCGCCGCGGACGGGGCTCCGAGTTCTCAGCGCGCGCTGCGATGTCCCTGCCTTGGAAAGCCGGAAGCGTATCAGTGGTTGTGTAGGCTGGCCCGCAGCAACTCCACAGCGTGGCTGTGCAGCTGGCACACACGCGACTCGCTCAGGCCGAACTGGCCGCCGATCTCCCGGAACGTCATGTCGCCGCTGCAGTGCAGGACGATCACCTCTCGCTCGCGTGAAGGCAGTGCCCGAATCGCGTCGGCCAGGGCATTTTGTCGCCGCCCCGCCTCCAGCAGCGACAGAGGGTCTGCATGCCAGTCGCCGAGTGACGGGCCGCTGGCCTCCGAGCCTTCGCGATCGTCGTCCTCGTCGGCACTGAGGAGGTCCATGTCGTCCAGCTGCACCAGTTGTGCGCGGTACACCTTGCCCATCCGGTGTTGCACATCTGCAAGCGGCATGCCCAGTTCGGCGGCCAGTTCGGTGTCGGTCGGGCGGCGACACAGCCGGTTCTGCAGGCGCTGCACAGCCAGCTCGATCTCGCGCCCGCTCTTGCGGTGTTGGCGCGGAACCCAGTCGAGTTCGCGCAACTCGTCGATCATCGCGCCGCGAATCCTGAACTTCGCAAAATGCTCCAGTTCACCTTCGCCCGGCTCGCAGCGCGAAATGGCGTCGCTCAGACCGATCATGCCGACCTGGATCAAGTCGTCGACGTCGACCGAGGCGGGAAGCCGGGACACCATGTGGTAGGCCATGCGCGTGACCATGGGCTGGTGCTGGCGGAGTTGTTCGTTGTGACCTGCGTTGAAGGCGTGCATGGATGGGATCTCTGGTGGGGCGAGCACCGGAAAATGTCGACCCGTGCCCTGGGTTGAAATTTAGGGTACCGTCGCAGGGGTGTCTGTGAGGAGTTCTCGACGCGGTGTGCAAGAAAAGGCGCTTTTTTTCAGGTGGGATCTGCCCATTCGTGTCCGGAGTGAACCCGGGCGGGCGCTGGCCACCGTGGTCGGGGTGCCGGACACCTGTCCCTCCCCTGGAAACCTGAAGCCATGAGCACCATCACCGTCTACCACAACCCTTCCTGCGGCACCTCGCGCAACGTGCTGGCCTTGATCCGCGAACGCGGCGAAGAGCCGCAGGTCATCGAGTACCTCAAGACCCCGCCCAGCCGCGAAACCCTGAAGCAGCTTGCGGCGGCCACGGGCGGTTCGGTGCGCACCATCGTGCGCAGCAAGGCTGCGCCCTATGAAGAGCTTGGCCTGGCCGATCCGAAGTGGAGCGACGAGCAACTGCTCGACTTCATGGAGCAGCACCCCATCCTGCTGAACCGGCCGATCGTGGTCACGCCGCTGGGCACGCGGGTGTGCCGCCCGGCCGAGACCGTGCTGGAGATCCTGCCGCCGGCCTGATCAGCCCGCAGCCGCCACGCGCCGCAGCAGGGCTTCGCCCATGCGGATGCGGTGGCCCGTCTCCACGCCCTCGCACAGGGCGAAGCCCGCTGGCGTGAACACCAGGATGGTCGAACCGTGTTCGAACCAGCCCATCTCCTCGCCCTTGTCGTAACGCGCGTCGCAGGGCAGCTCGTGCGGCCCCCGGTATTGCGCGTTGAGCGCCACGTCCACCGCGCGCAGCCGCATGCTGGCCACCAGGATGGCGGCCACCGGCACCAGCAGCAGCGGCGTGCCGTCGGCCAGGCGCGCGTGCAGTGCGGCGCGCTCGTTGCTGCAGAACAGCCGCTCGATGCGCTGGAGCGCGATCGGGTTCACGTTCCAGGTGTCGCCGCTATGGTAGGTCACGTGCTCCAGCGCCAGCGCGGCCGGGGCGTGGAAGCGGTGGTACATGCTGGAGGTCAGGCGCAGCGTCACGTAGCTGCCGCCGCGCAGGGTGTCCACCATCGCCCGCGCGCGAAGGTCTTGTCCGAGCAGGTCGGTGAGCGGGTACGGGAAGCCCTTGGCCTGGAACACCTGGGCGCCCGGGTCGTCGCCGATGCGCCCGCAGGCGCCGACGATGGCGTCGCAGGGGCTGGCCAGCACCTCGGGGCGCGGGTCGATCGGCCGCAGGCCGGGCTTGAGTTCGCGCACGAAGCAGTCGTGCAGGCTGTCGAAAGTGGTCTTCTTCGCCTCGCTCAGGTCGATGTCCGTGAACGTGCGCCACACGGCCATGGAGGCCGCGCGCACCCAGGGATGGCGGATGCGGCTGAACCAGCCCATGAAGCGCGTGAGCGCCGCGCGCGGCACGCGGTTGGTGAGCAGGAAGTTGATGTCTTCGTTGAGCGCGAGGCGCTGCAGCTGTCTTGAAAGATTCATACGTGCGTCATGTGGTCGACCTACAAACGACACACATCAACCGCCCTGGAGCGCTTGCCGCATGTCCTACCTTCCTTACGCCTTGCCCTTGGGTTCGCTGGTGCTGGCTTTGCCGTACCTGCGGCAGCGCCTGCAGCTTTCGCGGGCCAAACACCGCTCGCTGGCCGGCCATTCGCGCATGGCCAAACGCCTGGCGACCTGGTTGCCCGGCTACGCCTACGACGAGGCGCGTTTCTTCGATTGCGACGGCGCGCCGGGCGACATCGCGAAGCTGCGCCGCGCCTCGTTCGACACGCTCGCCACCGGCTTCGCCCAGCGCTATGAAAAGAGCCTGGCGCTGAGCGCCGAAGCGCGCGAAGGCCTGGCCGACCTGCAGTTCACCGGCAGCTACCGCGTGCCGTTCCAGTTCAGCCCCCTCGTGCGCGAGCGGCTCAAGGTGGGCGCCTTCGTGCAGTCCGCCGAGGGCAGCCACGTGACCGACCTGGACGGCAACCGCTTCATCGACCTCACGGGCTCCTACGGCGTGAATGTGTTCGGTGTGGACTTCTACAAGGCCTGCATGGCCGAGGGTGCGCGCATCGGCGAGTCGCTGGGCCCGGTGCTGGGGGCCTACCACCCTTGTGTGGCGGACAACATCGCGCGCCTGAAGGCGATCTCGGGCCAGGACCAGGTGTCGTTCCACATGTCCGGCACCGAGGCGGTGATGCAGGCCGTGCGGCTGGCCCGGTACCACACGCGGCGCAAGCACCTGGTGCGCTTCTGCGGCGCGTACCACGGCTGGTGGGAGGACGTGCAGCCCGGCCCCGGCAACCCGATGCCCCCGCGCGAGACCTACACCCTGAAGGACCTGGACGAGAAAAGCCTGCACGTGCTGCGCACGCGGCGCGACATCGCCTGCGTGCTGGTCAACCCGCTGCAGGCCCTGCACCCGAACCGCAACGCACCCGGCGACTCCACCCTGGTGGACGGCAGCCGCTGCGCGGGCTACGACCGCGTGGCCTACACCGCTTGGCTGAAACAATTGCGCGAGGTCTGCACCGAGCGGGGCATCGTGCTGATCTTCGACGAGGTGTTCCTTGGTTTTCGCCTCGCGCCCGGTGGCGCGCAGGAATACTTCGGTGTGCGCGCCGACCTCGTCACCTATGGCAAGACGTTGGCCGGCGGCTACCCCGTGGGCGTGGTCTGCGGCCGGGCCGATCTGATGCAGCGCTTCCGGCCCGAGCGCCCGGCCGATGTGTGCTTCGCGCGCGGCACCTTCAACGCGCACCCCTACGTGATGGGCGGCATGAACGCCTTCCTGCGCCGGCTGCAGACGCCGGAGATTCAGGCCTTGTACGAGGACCAGGACACGAAGTGGGATGCGCGCGCGAAGCGCTTCAACGACACCATGGCCGCCGAGGGTTTCCCGGTGCGCGCGGCGAACCTGCAGAGCATCTGGACGCTCACCTACACCGAGCCCGGTCGTTACCACTGGATGCTCCAGCACTTCCTGCGCTGGCATGGGCTGGCCTTGAGCTGGGTGGGCACGGGGCGGCTGATCTTCGGTTTGAACCTGCACGACGGCGACTTCGAGGAGGTGCTGCGGCGCTTCGTGGCCGCCGCGCGGGACATGCAGACCCAGGGTTGGTGGTGGCGCGCGCCGGAACTGACGCACAAGGCGATCCGGCGCCAGGTGCTGCGCGAGATGTGGCAGCACCTGGGGCGCTGAAGCTTCAGCTGCGCTGGGCGATGCCGGGATCGATCAGCTGGCCGCGCATCAGGTACAGCGGAGCCTTGTGGTACAGCTTGATGTCGTGGAACGGGTCGGTCAGGATCTTGGTCATCCAGACCAGACCGGTCTTCACGTCGGCGATGAAGAACAGGTGCACGGTGCGGAACAGCAGGCCGCCCACGCCGAGCGCCAGCCACAGCGTGCCGACCTGGCGGATGAACGAGGTCCAGTCCGTGTGAGGCTCGAACAGGCCGAACACGCCGGGCTCGGCCCACACCAGCAGCGGTGTGCCGGCCCACAGGGCCATCAGCACCACCTTGCGGCGCAGGTTGTAGCCGACCTTGATCTCTTCCTTGTGTTCGTGCGTGGCCTGGTTCACGTGGTCGTAGCCCTTGGGCTCGAAGAAGAAGTGGCCGGCCTGGCGCGTGGTCATGGACACCAGCCAGGCGATCAGCGCCGACAGCACGGGATCGGTCCACAGCAGCGCATAGGCCACCACGAAGCTCATGGCGCTGATGAAGTGCAGCGTCTGGTTGATGCGGCTGTGGTGGTAGTAGCGGTGGTCGTCCCAGCGCTGGACTTCAAGGGTCTTGAAAAAATCGTTCACGGTGGCTCCAGAGGGTTGCTAGGGTGGCGTCAAGCGCCTGTCATGTTGGTTCGCGCGTGTGAAAACCCGGTGACAGCCGCGCGCTGTCATCAGACTGTTGCAATGCCCCGGGAAGATGGCCGCATGACCGAAGTGCACTCAGATCAGATCCTGGTGGAGGAATACCCGGCCGGCAGCCCTTCGATGCGCCTGTCGGTGGTGACCGAGACCTGGCCACCCGAGATCAACGGGGTGTCGCTCACGCTCTCGAAGCTGGTGCAGGGCCTGTGCGCGCGCAACCACCAGGTGCAGCTGATCCGGCCGCGCCAGACGCGTGCGGACGAGGCGCTGCGGCACAGCGGGTTCGAGGAGGTGCTGATGCGCGGCATGCCGATCCCGCGCTACCCCGAGCTCAAGCTCGGCCTGCCGGGCAAGCGCGCGCTGATCCAGGCCTGGACGCTCAAGCGGCCCGACCTGGTGCACATCGCCACCGAAGGGCCGCTGGGCTGGTCGGCGCTGCAGGCCGCGCGCCGCCTGCGCCTGCCGGTCACGTCCGACTTCCGCACCAACTTCCATGCCTACAGCCAGCACTACGGCGTGGGCTGGCTGCGCAAGCCCATCGTGGCCTACCTGCGCAAGTTCCACAACCTCACGCGGCTCACCATGGTGCCCACCCAGGCGCTGCGCGCCGAACTCATGGCGGGCGGCTTCAACCACGTGCAGGTGGTCGCGCGCGGCGTGGACACGCAGCTGTTCCGGCCCGACCGCCGCAGCGAGGCGCTGCGCGCGCAATGGGGCGCCACGGCCAACAGCCTGGTGCTGCTGGTCGTGGGGCGCCTGGCCGCCGAGAAGAACCTGGACATGGTGCTGCGCGCCTTCGGGGCCATGCAGGTGGCCCATCCCGATGTGAAGCTGGTCTTCGTGGGCGATGGGCCTCTGCGCGAGAGCCTGCGCCAGCGCTGTGCGCAGGCGGTGTTCGCGGGCATGCGGCGGCACGAGGAGCTGGCCACGTACTACGCCTCGGCCGATCTCTTCCTGTTCCCCAGTGTCACCGAGACCTTCGGCAACGTGACCATCGAGGCCCTGGCCAGCGGGCTGCCCGTGCTGGCCTTCGACACCGCGGCCGCGGCCGACTGGGTGCGGCACGAGGCCAACGGCTGGCTGGTGCCGCTGGGCGACGACGAGGCCTACCCGGCCCTGGCCGCCGGCCTGGCGCGCGAGCCCGCGCGCCTGGCGCAGGCCAGCGCGCTTGCCTGCGCCCAGGTGGCGCAGCTCGACTGGCAGCAGATCGCGCTGCAGGTGGAGGCGCTGTTCCTGCAGACGCTGGGCACGCCGGCGAGCCCGGTGGTCGCCGCGCGCGGCCGCACCTTGCCCGCCGTGTGAAGGTTTGATGACAACGCGTTTGCCGAAGTGCGTTGCTCGGTCATTGCGACAGTCACGGAAGGGTCATGTGGGACGCCCACACTGCGGATGCATTTTTTTGTAACCCCGGAGCGACCATGTCCCACCACGATCCCGAAGAAAACCTCAATCACTCCCCGAACGAACACTTCCAGCAGGTGCTGGAACGCGCCACGCTGTCCCGCCGCAACCTGATCCGGGGTGGCGTGGGCCTGGCCGCCGTCTCGTCCATTCCCTTCCTGGCCGCTTGTGGTGGCGGCAGCGATGCGCCCGCTCCGGCCCCCGCACCCGCTCCTGCCCCGGGCCTGGGCTTCACGGCCATCGACAAGAGCCTGCTCGACGACGTGATCCTGCCCGCCGGCTACACCTACAAGGTGGTGCACGCCACCGGTGACCGCCTGGTCTCCAGCATCCCGGCCTACAGCAACCTCGGTACCGAGGCGGACGAATGGACCATGCGCGTGGGCGACCACCACGACGGCATGGACCTTTTCTACGTCAACGGCAGCGGCAGCTACTCGGCCACGGAGACCACGCGCGCGCTGCTCGTGATGAACCACGAGAGCTCGGCCGACGCGCACTTCTTCCACCCCAACGGCCAGACCTCCGGCGGTGTGTCGGGCAAGAAGTTCAGCCAGTTCGACAGCTGGGACCTGGGCGTGCGGCCCGAGCTGGAAGTGCTCAAGGAAATCAACCACCACGGCGTGTCGGTGGTGGAAGTGGGCAAGAACGGCGCCGGCCAGTGGGAGTACAAGCTGGACTCGCTCTACAACCGCCGCGTCACCGGCCAGTCGCTGATGCGCATCGACGGCCCGGCCGCGCACCTGGCGGCCATCAAGAGCTTCATGGTGACGGCCTACGACACCACCGGCGCCACCTCGCGCGGCACGCTGAACAACTGCGGCCACGGCAAGACGCCCTGGGGCACCTACCTGGCCTGCGAAGAAAACTGGGCCGCGTACTTCTTCATGCCCGGCGGTTCGGTGGACGTGGATGCCAAGACCAAGGCCTCGCGCCAGCGTTATGGCGTGATGCGAGCGCCCAATGCCGGCGCCACTGCCGGCTCGCAAGGCTGGTCCAACACCGCCACGGCCGCCACCGACAACCGCTTTGGCCGCTGGGACGTGTCGGCACCCGGCGCCACCGCCGCGCAGGACTTCCGCAACGAGCCCAACACCTTCGGCTACATCGTCGAGATCGACCCCCTGACCAGCGGCACGCCCGCCAAGCGCGTGGCCCTGGGCCGCTTCGCGCACGAGGCCGCGGTCTGCGGCATTCCGGTGGTTGGCCAGCCGCTGGCCTTCTACATGGGCTGCGATTCGCGCAACGAGTACATCTACAAGTTCGTCTCCGCCGCCGTGTGGCGCGCCTCCGACGTGGGCGGCGGCCTGGCCGCCGGTGACCGCTACCTCAACGAAGGCAAGCTGTACGTCGCGAAGTTCAACGACAACGGCAGCGGCGAGTGGATCGAACTCAACATCGCCAACCCGCTGATCAGCGGCTACGCCACCTACGTCTTCGCCAACCAGGCCGATGTGCTGATCAACGCGCGCCACGCCGCCGACGCCGTCGGCGCCACCAAGATGGACCGCCCGGAGTGGGGCGCGGTGAACCCGGCCAATGGCGAGATCTACTTCACCATGACCAACAGCAACGCGGCCAGCCGCCCGGTGACCGGCACCAACGGCGCCAACCCGCGTTCGTACGCCGACAACGACGGCCGCGCGCAGACCGGCAACCCCAACGGCCACATCGTGCGCTTCAAGGAAACCGCCGGCGCGTCCTCGGCCACCGCCTTCAAGTGGGACATCTTCCTGTTCGGCGCGGAGGCCGATGCGGGCGCGAACATCAACCTCTCGGGCCTGACCGCGAAGAACGACTTCTCATCGCCCGACGGCCTGTGGTTCAGCAAGGCCACCGGCATCTGCTGGATCCAGACCGACGACGGCGCCTACACCGACCAGAGCAACTGCATGCTGCTGGCCGCGATTCCGGGTGCGGTGGGCGATGGCGGTGCGATCACGGTGAACAACAGCCTGGGCGGTGTCAACGGCACGCAGAACACCTTCATCGGTGCCGCGCTGGGTGAGGCCAAGCTGCGCCGCTTCATGGTCTCGCCCAAGGGCGCCGAAGTCACGGGCATCACCGAATCGGCCGATGGCCGCGCGATCTTCGTGAACATCCAGCACCCGGGCGAGAACACGCCCGCGCTGGGCGCCGGTCCGTTCGCCTTCCAGAGCCAGTGGCCGGGCAACTCGCCCAGCGCGCCTTACGGCCCGCTGGGCCGCCCGCGTTCGGCCACCATCGTCATCACCCGCACCGACGGCGGCGTGATCGGCCAGTGACGCCTTCGGGCGACTGAATCAGAAAGCCCGGCTCTGCCGGGCTTTTCTATGCGTCAGCGGCGAGCCAGCCACGCCTCCAGCGGCCAGCGCCGGTGGCCGCTGAGCCGGGCCGCCACCAGGGCCAGCAACCACAGGCCCAGGCAGCCCAGCACGGTCTGCAGCGTGGTGGGCGCCAGCGCCCAGCCCGCGCCCAAAAGCAGCACCAGGCAAAGGGCGCTGTGCCCCACATACAGCGTGAGGGTGCGCTGCCCGAGCGGGGCGAGCCAGCCGCACCAGCGCGCCCGGCCGCCATCG
Source organism: Hydrogenophaga sp. FG152 (assembly GCF_057809615.1). Taxonomy (NCBI): domain Bacteria; kingdom Pseudomonadati; phylum Pseudomonadota; class Betaproteobacteria; order Burkholderiales; family Comamonadaceae; genus Hydrogenophaga; species Hydrogenophaga sp. FG152. The sequence continues at coordinate 200,032 of NZ_JBMDKH010000003.1, forward strand.
GACGCCAGGACCACGACCGCGAGGTAGCAGGCCGCCACCGGCAGCGCGATCAAGTCGCCGAGCGCCTCGATCCAGGGGTTGATGTCCGTCGCCGCGCCGTGCGCCGCCCAGGCCCAGCCATAGGCGATGCTCAGCACGAGCAAGGGCGGGCCCGCCAACCGCAGCCCGCGCCGCCACAGCGGCCGCCATCGGCGGTGGGTCAGCAGCCGCAGGCGCGCCGCAGCCACCCCGCCCACCATGCACAGGTACATCACCGGCCCGCCGACGATCAGGGCCACGATCTGGATCGCCGCGTAAAAGCCGGCGTTGAGCTGGAAGAAGGCCCAGGCGCCCTGGACGGTCGAGAGCGAGGGGGTGTCCGCCCGGGCCGGGCTTTCAGCGGCCACCAGGGTGAACCCCAGCAACACCAGCTTGGCCAGCACCGCCCAGCCCAGTGCGCGCCAGAGGTGGCGGCGGAACGCGCCCCAGGGCAGGTGCAGTCGGCGCAGCAACTGCCGGCCGACCAGGGCGTAGAGCGTGAGGATGTCGCCGAAGTAGAGGAACGCGCCGTGGAAGATGCCCAGCTGCAGCAGGCGGCCCTGGCGCCGCTGGCCGCGCTGCAGCGCTTCGGCCCTGGGGCGGCCTCGGGCAGCGAGCCAGAGCGCCATGCCGAAGACGAAGGCCAGCGTGGTGTAGCCCTTGCCGTGCAGCAGGGCCGCCACGAGGCCCTGGGCCAGCGAGGCCCAGGCGCTGTCGGGCGGCGTGCGAAAGCCCAGGGTCGGCCCCCAGGGCGCGGAGGCGTAGCCGATGGCATTGACCACCAGCACCGAGATCAGGGCGAGGGCGCGCAGGGCGTCCGGCAGCGTCTGCCGAGGGCGTTGGCGGTTGTGGGGGGCCATGGTTCACGCTCCCTCGACCGGCATCTGCGTGCCCGTCTTGAGCCGGCCCATGGTGACCAGGGTCTTGAAGCGCTTCACGTTGTGGTTCTCGAAGAAGAGTTCGCGCGTGAGCTCGGTGTAGTGACCCATGTCGCGCACCGCGAAGATCAGCACGAAATCGCATTCGCCGGCCACGTAGTAGCACTGCTGGATGAAGGGGCAGCGCAGGAAGGCCTGCTTCATGGCGTCCAGCAGGTCCATGCGCTCGTTCTCCACCTGCACCTCCACCACGATGGTGAGCGGGTAGCCCAGGGCCTCGGGACGCACCTGCGCGGCAAAACGTTCGATCACGCCCTGCTCGGTCAGGCGCTTGATGCGGCGGTTCACCGCGGCGGCGGACAGGTGCACGCGCGCGCCCAGCTCGGCCTGCGGCATCCGGCAGTCTTCCTGCAGCAGGGCGATGAGTTGGCGGTCGAAGGCGTCCAGCGGGGCGGGGGCGGTCATTGGCGGCGCGTCCAGATTGCAATAACGTTGCGTTGAAGCGGCGAATTATCGAATCTGAATGCGCTGGATGGAAATAGCATTTCGTGCTCCTGCCCACACCGCCCTTTTCCTCGATGACGCCCTCCTTCAGCCCCGCCGACACGAAATCCGGCGTCGCCTACTCCCTCGCCGCCTCGGTCCTGTTCGCGCTGATGTACTTCCACGCCACGCTGCTCGCGCCACTGGGTGGTGCCGGCATCTACGGTTGGCGCATCCTGCTGACCGCGCCTTTCCTGGGCGCGTTCATCCTGCTGTCGCGGCGAGGCGCGGAGATCACCGGGCTCTGGCAACGCCTGCGCGAGCGCCCGGTGCTCTGGCTGGCGATGCTGCTGTCGTCCGCGCTGCTGGGCGTGCAGCTGTGGCTGTTCATGTGGGCGCCCATCAACGGCCATGGGCTGGACGTGTCGCTGGGCTATTTCCTGCTGCCGCTGACCCTGGTGCTCACCGGACGCATGTGTTTCGGCGAGCGCATCACGCGCTGGCAGCTGGTGGCCTGCGCGCTGGCCGCGCTGGGGGTGGTGAACGAGCTGCTGTACGCGCCCCGGGTGTCCTGGCCGGCCTTCGTGGTGGCGCTGGGCTACCCCTGCTATTTCGCGCTGCGGCGCGTGCTGCGCACCAACCACCTGGGCGGCATGTGGTTCGACATGGTGCTGAGCCTGCCGGTGGGGCTGTGGTTCATCGCCGCGCCGCTGCCCGAGGGCGCCGGCGCGCTGCAGCACCCGGTGCTGGGCATCCTCGTGCTGGGCGTGCTCAGCGCGGTGGCGCTGGCCTTCATGATCACGGCCAACCAGCGCCTCAAGCTGGGCCTGTTCGGCCTGCTGAGCTATGTGGAGCCGGCGCTGCTGGTGGTGGTGTCGCTGCTGCTGGGCGAGCGCATCGCGCAGAGCCAGTGGCTCACCTACGGCAGCATCTGGGCCGCGATCGGGCTGCTGGCCTGCGAGGGCCTGCTGAGTCTGCGCGCCCTCAGGCCGCAGGCCCTTCCTCGGTGACGAAGCTGTCGCGCACGGTGAACCAGATCGAGGTGTGGAACATGGCCGCCAGCAGCAGCACCATGGGGTAGATCACCAGGTTGAGCAGGGCGGTGCCGCCCAGCAGCACGGCCAGCAGGTTCATCACCACGCCGGCCATCATGATCACGGCCATCCAGCCCAGGCCGTAGAGCAGCATGGCGCCCTTGTTGGCCCAGCAGGCCATCAGGCTGAAGAACAGGCTCTTGAGTGGCGTCACCTTGTGCCAGTGCACCAGCGCGGGCGCGTGCCAGAAGGCCATGACCACGGGCACGTACAGCACCAGCGCGGCCCACAGGCCCGGGTTGTTGAACATGGCGCGCACCCGCTCGGGCGTGACCTCGCCATCGGGCATGTCCACCACCGGTGCCACCTCGGGCGCGAACAGCGCGCCCACGCCGAACACCAGCATCAGCGCGGCGGCGTACATCGCGCCCAGGATGAGCATGGAGCGGGTGTTCGCCGGCCCGGCGCGAAAGGCCGTCACCATGGTGGTCGGCATCGGGAAGCGGCCCTGCTGGGCCTCGCGGCTGGCGGCCATGAGGCCCAGCGTGGCCGCCGGCACCAGCGCGAGCGAGAGCAGGGTGCCGATGACCGGCACCAGCGACAGCACCGAGACCGTGGCCATGAACATGAAGAACAGGCCCGCCATCGCCAGCGGCTGGCGGAAGAAGGTCTGCGCCCCGAGCTTGACCCATTGGAAGCCGGTGCGGGCGGGAACGATGTGGAGTTTCATGCAGGGGGCAGGCTCAGGCGGACTGCAGCGCGTCGTCGCGCACCAGGGCCGCCAGGGCAGGGGTGTCGCGCACCCGGGCGCGCAGCACGCGCTCGAAGTGGCCGGGATCGTGGGGCTGCAGCAGCGCCGCTTCGCGCGGCAGGTGCAGGTCCCACAGGCGGGAGATCCAGAAGCGCAGGGCGCCCGCGCGCAACAGCGCGGGCAGCAGGCTGCGCTCGGCCGCCGTGAGGGGACGCACCGCCTGGTAGGCCGCGAGCAGGGCGAGCGAGCGCGGTGTGTCCAGCGAGCCGTCGTGGTCCTCGTCGTGCAGCACGCACCAGTCGTTGAGGCAGACGGCGATGTCGAACAGGAAGGTGTCGCAGCCGGCGAAATAGAAGTCGAAGATGCCGGTGAGCACACCGTCCTCGAACAGGGCGTTGTCGCGGAACAGGTCGGCGTGCACCGGGCCGCGCGGCAGGGCCGCGTAGGCGGGGCCCTGGGCCACGTGGTTCTGGTAGGCCAGTTCCGAACGCAGCAGATCGGCCTGGCCGGGGGTGAGGAAGGGCAGCACCACCGGCGCCGTCTCGTTCCACCAGGGCAGGCCACGCAGGTTGGGCTGGCTCATGGAGAACTCGCGCCCGGCCAGGTGCATACGCGCGAGCATGGCGCCCACCGCCTCGCATTGCGCCACGCCGGGGGCCAGATCGCTCTTGCCGCGCAGCCTGGCCACCACGGCGGCCGGCTTGCCCTGTACCTTGAGCAGGATCTCGCCCTGGGCGTTGGCCGCCGGCGCGGGCACCGGAATGCCGCGCTCGGCGAGGAACTTCATGAGGTGCAGGTAGAAGGGCAACTGCTCGAAGCCCAGGCGCTCGAACACGGTGAGCACATGCTCCAGCGTGGCGCCGTCGCGCTCGCTGGTCACGAAGTAGTTGGTGTTTTCAATGCCGCCCTGGATGCCCTTGAGGTCCGTGAGGTCGCCCAGTTGGAGGGTGTGCAGGAGGGCAGCGGCTTCGTCGAACGCGACTTCGGTGTAAACGGCCATGTGGCGGGAGCGCTCAGAAATTCAGGATGCGCCAGCTGCTGCGCCCGGCGCTGCCGGTGCGCTTGCCGCTGTCGCCCGCGCCGGTCTGGCCGTTGTCAGGCTGGATCTGGTAGGCCGGGGCGCCGTTCTTGGGCTGCACCTCGATGCTCTGCGTCTGGCCGCCCACGCGCAGCTCGTCGATGCGGGTGAGTTTGTCCTCGTGCGTGATGCGCTCGATGTTGTCGCGCGGCGAAGCGGGCTCGCGCGGGGTTTCCGCCGGGGCCACCTGGGCCAGGGCAGGCAGGGCAATGCACAGGCCGGCCACGAGGGCGGCAAGGGGATGGCGGCGGATCGGGTTCATGCGGCATTGTAGGCAAGCCGGGCCGGGTGCGCTGCCGGCAGGGGGAAGCCGGTTACCGCCGGACATGGGCCGCGGACCAGCGGGGCAGGGCGCGATCTCCGCCACAATCGCCCCATGCCTGACGCCCAAACCCCCGACACCCCCACCGGCCAGAAGACCCTGCTGCTGGTCGACGGCTCCAGCTACCTGTACCGCGCGTTCTTCGCCGGCGGTGAGGCCATGAGCACCACCTTGCCCGATGGCACGGTCCTGAAAACCGGCGCCATCCGCATCATGATCAACATGATGCAGAAGCTGCGCAAGGACGTGCGCGCCGACTACGCCGCCTGCGTTTTCGACGCCAAGGGCCCGACCTTCCGCGACGCGCTGTACCCCGAGTACAAGGCCAACCGCTCGCCCATGCCCGACGACCTGCGCGCGCAGATCGCCCCGATCCACGAGGTGGTGAAGCTGCTGGGCTGGAAAGTGCTGGACGTGCCGGGCGTGGAGGCCGACGACGTGATCGGCACGCTGGCCCACGTGGCCGCGCAGCAGGGCATCGACTGCATCATCTCCAGCGGCGACAAGGACCTGAGCCAGCTGGTCAACGAGCACATCACCGTGATCGACACCATGAACGACCGCCGGCGCGACGTGGCCGGCGTGACCGCCGAGTTCGGCGTGCCGCCGAGCCTGATGCTGGACTACCAGACGCTGGTGGGCGACCAGGTGGACAACGTGCCGGGCGTGCCCAAGGTCGGCCCCAAGACGGCCGTGAAATGGCTGCAGGAATACGGCTCGCTGGAGGCGCTGGTGGCGCGCGCGGGCGAGATCAAGGGCGCGGCGGGCGAGAACCTGCGCAACGCGCTCGAGTGGCTGCCCAAGGGGCGGGAACTGCTCACCATCAAGACCGATTGCGATCTGAAGGACCACATCGAGGGCCTGCCCTCGCTGGAGGCCATCACGATCAATGGGCAGGACAGCGAGGCACTCAAGGCATTCGGCGAGACCTACGGCTTCAAGGGTCTGGTCAAGTCGCTGTCGCAGCACGAGGTGCCGCCGGAACTGATCGAAAAGAGCCATGCCAAGGCCAAGGCCAAAGGCCCGGCGGACGAGGGCTCGCCCGGCCTGTTCGACGAACCCGACCTGAGCGGAAGCGCCGAGCGCACCACCAACCTGCGCTACGACACCATCCTCACCTGGGCGCTGTTCGACAGCTGGCTGCAGCGCGTGCTGGCGGCCGAGCTCGTGGCGCTGGACACCGAGACCACCTCGCTCGACGAGATGCGCGCCGAGATCGTGGGCATCAGCTTCAGCGTGACACCGGGCGAGGCCGCCTACATCCCGCTGCGCCACGCCGGGCCCGACGCGCCCGAGCAGCTGCCGTTCGACGAGGTCCTGGCCAGGCTCAAACCCTGGCTGGAAGATCCTGCGAAGCACAAGCTCGGCCAGCACGTGAAGTACGACCGCCACGTGTTCGCCAACCACGGCATCGAGGTGCGGGGCTATGTGCACGACACCATGCTGCAGAGCTACGTGCTGGAGGTGCACAAGCCGCACGGCCTGGCCAGCCTGGCCGAGCGCCACCTGGGCCGCCAGGGCATCAACTACGAAGACCTGTGCGGCAAGGGCGCGCACCAGATCCCGTTCGCGCAGGTGGACGTGGCCAAGGCCGCCGAGTACTCGTGCGAGGACAGCGACCAGACGCTGGACGTGCACCGGGTGCTGTGGCCGCAGCTGCAGGCGGACGAAAAGCTCCGGTTCATCTACGAACTTGAGATCGCCAGCAGCGAGGCGCTGTACCGCATCGAGCGCAACGGCGTGCTGATCGATGCCCCCACGCTCGCCGCGCAAAGCAACGAGCTGGGCCAGCGCATCGTGGCGCTGGAGCAGGAGGCCTATGCCATTGCCGGCCAGCCCTTCAACCTGGGCAGCCCCAAGCAGCTCGGCGAGATCTTCTTCGACAAGCTTGGCCTGCCCGTCATCAAGAAGACCGCAACCGGCGCGCGCAGCACCGACGAGGAGGTGCTGGAGAAACTCGCCGAGGACTACCCGCTGCCGGCCAAGATCCTGGAGCACCGCAGCCTCTCCAAGCTCAAGGGCACCTACACCGACAAGCTGGCCCAGATGGCGCTGCCGCGCACTGGGCGCGTGCACACGCACTATGCCCAGGCCGTGGCGGTGACCGGGCGGCTCTCCAGCAACGACCCCAACCTGCAGAACATCCCGATCCGCACGCCCGAAGGCCGGCGCGTGCGCGAGGCCTTCGTGGCGCCCGCGGGCAGCGTGATCGCCAGCGCCGACTACTCGCAGATCGAGCTGCGCATCATGGCCCACATCAGCGGCGACGAAGCCCTGCTGCGCGCCTTCCACGAAGGGCTGGACGTGCACCGCGCGACCGCCGCCGAGGTGTTCGGCGTGGAGACGGCGCAGGTCAGCAGCGAGCAGCGCCGCTACGCCAAGGTGATCAACTTCGGCCTGATCTATGGCATGGGCTCGTTCGGGCTGGCCAAGGCCTTGGGCATCGACAACACGGCGGCCAAGAACTACATCACGCGCTACTTCGAGCGCTTCGAGGGCGTGAAGCGCTACATGGACGAAACGCGCCAGCGGGCCAAGGACGTGGGTTACATCGAGACGGTGTTCGGCCGGCGCCTGGTGCTGCCCGACATCAGGAACGCCAAGGGCGCGAAGCTGTCGGCGCTGGAGCGTCAGGCCATCAACGCCCCGATGCAGGGCACGGCGGCCGACCTGATCAAGCTCAGCATGGTGGCGGTGCAGGCCGCGCTGGACGAGCAGCGCCGGGGCACGAAGATGATCATGCAGGTGCACGACGAACTGGTGTTCGAGGTGCCCGAGGGCGAGGTGGATTGGTTGAAGACCGAGATCCCGCACCTGATGGCCGGCGTGGCCGCGCTCAAGGTGCCCCTCCTGGCCGAGGTCGGCGTCGGTCCCAACTGGGATCAAGCCCATTGACCCCCCGCGCCGCGCCTGCGGCGCGTCACCCCCCCAGGGGGCGATGCCTGCGGCCCGGCAAAGCCGGTTCCGCGGCATCTCTGGAAGGCTCTCCTTGCGCGCCGGTTGGTGAACTTCGGACGGCCAGGGGAGTCAGGTAGTTTTTCAACCCACCAAGAAGGAGACGCGACGATGCTCGAAGAACAACACGTGCAGGACCTGGATGCCTTGCTGCCTGGCCAGTCCACCGAACACGGTGCCACCCGCCGGACCGCCCTCAAGGCCGCGCTCGGCGTGGGCTATGCGGCCTCCGCGCTGCCCCTGATGGCGCAGACGGCGATCAAGACGCCCACCGACGGCCTGACCGTGGGCGAGGTGACGATCGACGTCAACGGCTTCAAGATGCCCGCCTACCGCGCTGCGCCGGCTGGCAAGACCGGCCTGCCTGTGGTGCTGGTGCTGTCCGAGATCTTTGGCGTGCACGAGTACATCGCCGACACCGCCAATCGCTTCGCCCGGGCCGGTTACCTGGCCATCGCGCCCGAGCTGTTCGTGCGCCAGGGCGATGCCCAGGGCTATGGCGAAATGGCCAAGCTCATCTCGGAAGTGATCTCCAAGGTGCCCGATGCGCAGGTGCTGGGCGACCTGGATGCCACCGTGAAGTGGGCCGCCGCCAACGGCGGAGACGCGGGCAAGGTGGGCATCACCGGTTTCTGCTGGGGTGGGCGCCAGGTCTGGCTGTACACCGCGCACAACCCGGCCGTGAAGGCCGGCGTGGCCTGGTATGGCCGCCTGGTGGGCGATGCGACCCCGCTCAACCCGAAGCAGCCCGTGGACGTGGCGGCCAAGCTCAATGGCCCTGTGCTGGGCCTGTACGGCGGCGCGGACACCGGCATCCCCCTTGACACGGTTGATAAGATGAAAACCGCCCTGGCGGCCGGCAACGCGGCGGCCAAGGCATCGACCTTCGTGGTGTATCCGGACGCACCGCACGCCTTTCACGCCGACTACCGGCCGAGTTTCCGCAAGGAAGCGGCGGAAGACGGGTGGAAGCGGGCGCTGGCCTGGTTCAAGCAGCACGGCGTGGCCTGATCGGGCCACCCTCCGTTCAACGAAGGCCGCCCTGGGGCGGCCTTTTTTCGTGGTGACAAGCAAATGACCCTGTTGGCAATCCTCATCGGCACCGTGGCAGCGGGCGTGGGCAGCGTCTGGCTGGCGGCCCTGCTGAGCATGGCCATGCTGGCGCGCTACACCCAGCACATGCTCAGCCTGGCCGCGGGGGCGCTGATGGCCACAGCCTTCATGCACCTGCTGCCCGAGGCCTTCGAGAGCGAGGCCGGCGCGCACGAGCTGTTCGCGATGCTGCTGGGCGGTCTGGTGTTCTTCTTCCTGCTCGACAAGGCCGAGCTGTGGCACCACGGGCACGAGCACAGCCAGGAAGAGGAAGCGCTGCTCGACCACGAACCTCAGGACCACCACGCGCACCACCCTGGCCACAGCCATCACCACCACGGTCACGACCACGGGCCCCGCTCGGGCGGGTGGACGGTGCTGGCCGGCGACAGCGTGCACGCCTTCGGCGACGGCATCCTGATCGCCTCGGCCTTCATGGCCGACATGCGCCTGGGCGTGGTGGCCGCGCTGGCGGTGCTGGCCCACGAGGTGCCTCACCACATGGGCGATCTGGTGGTGCTGCGCCACACTTCGCGCAACTCGCGCGCCGCGCTGGTCAAGGTCTCGCTGGCGGGCACGGTCACCGCGCTGGGTGGCCTGCTGGGTTATTTCCTGCTCACGCAGCTGCAGGACTACCTGCCGTACTTCCTGGTCGCCGCGTCCAGCAGCTTCGTCTACGTGGCCCTGGCCGACCTGATTCCGCAACTGCAGAAGCGGCTGAGCCTGCCGGCCACGGTGGCGCAGATCGCCTGGCTGCTGGTGGGCATCGCGCTGGTGACCGTGGTGAGCGGCCTGGCGCACTGATTGCCCCCACGCTCCGCCGCTGCGCGGGTCGCTGCCCCCCGAGGGGGCTGATCCGGCTTGGGGCGGCCCGGCGCCGGATCGTCGCGGCGCGGGGTCAGCTTGTCTGGGGCTCGCCGAAAGAGAAGCAGAAACGCGCGCCCACCCCCGGTTGCCCTTCGCCGGTGATGTGGCCGCCATGGCGCTCGATGATGCGGCGCACGGTGGCCAGGCCAATGCCCGTGCCCTCGAACTCGCTGGGCATGTGCAGGCGCTGGAAAGGCTTGAACAGCTTGTCGGCATAGGCCATGTCGAAGCCCACGCCGTTGTCCCGCACATAGAACATCCGGGGTTCGCCGCCCACCGGCGGCAGCAGGCCCCACTCGATCACCGAGCGGTCTTTCGTGCGGCTGTACTTGAGCGCGTTGGCCAGCAGGTTTTCCAGCACGATGCGCGCCAGGCGCGGGTCGCAATGCGCGCGCAGATCGGGCGTGATGCGCTGCTCGATCACACGCCCGGGTTGCTTGAGTTGCTCCTGAGCCAGGATGCCTTGCACCATGGCGCTGAGGTCCACGGTCTGCTGCGCCAGCACGCCCTGGCTCACGCGCGCCAGGGCCAGCAGGTCGTCGATCAACGAGCCCATGCGCTGGGTGGAACTGAGCACCCGGTCGAGCAGCTGGCGCTCGTCGGCGCTCAGGCGCGGCCCCACCTCCTCCTCCAGCAGGCGGGTGAAACCGTCGATCGCGCGCAGCGGTGACTTGAGGTCGTGCGACACGGAGTACGCGAACGAATCGAGCTCGGCGTTGAGCTGCTGCAGGTCGGCGGTGCGCTCGCGCACGCGGTGCTCCAGCGTCTCGTTGAGGCGCTGGATCTCGCGGTCGCGGCGCAGGCGCACCAACTCCGAGTTGGCCCGGCCGGCGAAGATGGCGATCAGAGCCTGCGTGTCCGGGCGCAACTCCACCGGTTGGCGCCAGAGCGCGAAGAGCACGCCGATCGCGGTGCCGTCGGCGTCGCGCAAGGCTTTGCCCAGGTAGGCCTGGCAACCGGACTCGATCAGACTGGTGGCTTGCGGAAATTGCGCGGCCAGGCCGCTGGTGCAGATGAGCATGTCCTGCTGGAGCAGGGAGCGCGCGCAGGGCGTGCCTTCGATGGAGAAGGTGAAGTTGGGCCGTGCCTGCCCGTCCTGGCGGATCGCCAGGCTGCGCACGCGGCCGTCGTCGCGGCATTCGCCCACCACCACCATGTCCGAGCCGATGGCCTCGCAGAGGTGGCGCGTGAGCGCGCTGAAGAAGGCTTCGCCGGTCTCGGCGGCCACGCCGCGCGCCACGTTGAGCAGCAGCGCCTCGCGCTCCTTCTCGGCGGTGATGCTGACGGTGCAGGCCAGGATGCAGGGCTCGCCGTCGATGTCCAGCAGCTCGGCCCAGATCCGGGTGTCCACCAGCGAGCCGTCCTTGTGGCGCATGCGGGTTTCGTAGCCGTCGATGTGGCCTTCGCACAGCAGCTGTTCCACGAAGGCTTCCCGGTCCCTGGGGGTCAGCCAGGCGCCGATCTCCACCGAGGTCTTGCCCTTGATTTCTTCCGGCAGCAGGCCCTGCGCGCGGTCCTGCGCGCGGTTGACCTCGATGATGGCGCCGTCCGAGAGGCGCGAGATCGTCATGTTCAGCGGGCTGAAATGGAAGGCCTTGGCGAAGCGTTCCTCGGAACGGCGCAGCCGCTCCATGACCTCGTTCTGGGCGCTCACATCGCTGATGGTGGTGATGACCAGCTTGTCTTCGCGGTCGTCGCCCATCTCGCTGGAGACCAGGCCTTCGAAGGTGCTGCCATCCGCGCGCTGGCCGCGTGCGGGGTACTGTTCGGCGCGCCGCGCGGCGAACAGCGCGGCCAGGTACGTCTCCCGCTGTTCGGGGTCTGCCCACAGGAAGCTGTCGGGTCGGCCCAGGGCCTGGTCGCGGGTGTAGCCGTAGCAGCGCTCGAAAGCGGGGTTGACGTCCAGGATCATCCCGGAACGGGCCGACTGCGCGATCATGGGGCTGGGACTGGTGCGGAAGATGCGGGCGAAACGCTCCAGGTTGAGGTCGCGCTGGTGCTCGGTTTTCTTGCGCAGCTCCAGCTCGGCCTTCTGCCGGTCGAACGCCTCACGCAACTGGCGCCCGCTGTGATAGACCATCACGCCCACCACGATCACGGTGGCCGAGTGCGTGATCCACACGCGCAGGCCGACTTCGAAATAGGGCGTCGCGTTGAACCAGCCATTGACCTCGGCCAGCGTCAGCACACCGAGCGCGCCCACGCTCGCCGCGACCGTGGCAATGAGCGCGGTGCGTCCGAGGAAGGTGCCCGCGCCGGCCACCGCCGCGACGAACAGGAAGCCCACCGCGGTGCGCACAGAGCCGTAGGTGACCACCGAGAGCACGGCCGTGGCCAGTGTGCCCATCACGATCAGGGGGGCCACGTAGTGAATGCGGTCCCAGCGCACCAGGGCATAGGCCACACCCGACACCAGGACCAGGCAGGCCGCGATCCAGGCTTCGCGCTGCCCCGGGCTGGCGAAGATCAGGTCGATCACCAGCACGAGCAGCGCGGCGATGCCGGTCAGCAGCGCCAGCAGCTCCAGCACCCGCTTGCGCTGACCGTCCGGCGCGGGGGCCTGGTCCGTCGGTTCCAGAAGGCGGGAGGAGGTCGGAGGCATGGGTGGTCGGTCGACAGGTGCCCGCTGTCAGCCTTGCGCCGTGGGCAGGCCCGGCGTGTTGCACCACTCGCTCCAGCTGCCCGGGTAGAGTTTCGCGCGGCCCAGGCCGGCGATTTCCATGGCCAGCAGGTTGGGCACGGCGCTCACGCCGCTGCCGCAGTGGTGCACCACGGTGGCGGGGTCGCGGCCCGCGAGCAGGCGGTCGAACTCGGCGCGCAGTTGGGCCGCGGGCTTGAAGCGTCCGTCCGGTGTTGCGTTGTCACCGAAAGGGCGGTTGAGTGCGCCGGGGATGTGGCCGGCCACCGGATCCAGCGGCTCGGTCTCGCCGCGGAAGCGCGCACCGGCGCGGGCGTCAACCAGGGTCATGGCGGGGCGCCCGAGCGCGCCGGCGACGTCCGCCGTGCTCACGGTCTGCACCAGCGGCTCGCGCAGTTCGAAGACCGCTGGCTTCGGAGGATTCACGGGACCGCTTTCCACCGCACCACCGGCCGCCTTCCAGGCCGCCAGCCCGCCGTCCAGCACGGCCACGGCCTCGTGGCCGCACCACTTGAGCATCCACCACAGGCGGCCGCTGGTGGTGATGGCCTGGCGGTCCAGCACCACCACCTGCTGGCTGTTGTCCAGGCCCAGCTGGCCCAGGCGGGCGGCGAAGGTGGCGCGCGAGGGCAGTGGGTGGCGTCCGCCGCTGGCGCGGTCGGGGCCGGACTTGTCGCTCAGGTGGTGCTCCAGGTGCACGTGCACCGAGCCCGGGAGGTGCTCGGCCTCGAACTGGGCCAAGCCTGCCTCGGGCTTCATCAGCTCGTAACTGCAGTCAAAGATGCGCAGCGGGGCGCCACGGGCGATGAGTTGCTGGAGTTCGGGTGCGGAGATCAGGGTCGTGTGCATGCGCGCATTGTGGGGCAGATGCCCCTCAGTGTTCTTCCGCGGGTGCATTCGGCACGGTGCGGGTGCGCAGCACGGTGGCGGTGATGCCGCTGACGATGATCAGTGCCATGCCCAGCCAGCCCATCAGCGGCAGCTGGTCGCCGAAGAAGACGATGCCGTAGATGCCAGCGATCACGATGCCCGAGTACTGCAGGTTGGCCACCACCATGGTCGCGCCGCGCGAGTAGGCGCGCGTCATGCAGAGCTGGCCGAACAGCGCCAGCAGGCCGATGGGCAGCAGCCACAGGGCGCCGGGCCAATGCCAGGGGCTCACGCCCGAGAACAGCATGCCGACCCCGCCAGCGAGCACGGCACCGATCGAGAAGTAGAAGACGGTGCGGCTCTCGGGCTCCCCCGCGCGCGCGAGCGCGGCCACCTGCAGGTAGGCGAATGCCGCGAAGATGCCCGAGAGCAGGCCCACCAGCGCGCCCACGACCTGGTGGTCGGCCAGCGTGGGGCGCAGCATCATGGCCACGCCGCCAAAGCCCATGAGCACGGTGAGGAACAAGGGGCCCTGCTCGCGGATGGGGGCGTTGCGCCCCTGCATGAGCAGGGCGCCGCCGAGCAGGAAGGTGGCGATCCACACGCTGCTCATGTAGTTCAGCGTCATGGCCGTGGCCAGGGGCAGGGCGGCGATGGCGAAGAACCAGGCGGTGAGCGAGATCGTGCCGACGATGCTGCGCCAGACATGCATCATGGGCATGCTGGTGCGCAGCGACACGCCGTTCACGCGCGTCATCGCGATCAGGAAGATCGCACCCACCACGCCGCGGTAGAACACGATCTCGAAGCTGTTGAAGTGGGCGGACGCGAACTTGATGCACACGCCCATGGAGGCGAAGAACACCGAGGCGAGCAGCATCCACAGGGCCTGCATTCACCCCCCCCGCGCCGCCTGCGGCGTCACCCCCCCAGGGGGGCGCCACTGGCGGCCCGGCAAAGCCGGTTCCGCGGTGGCCTTGGATGAAGGCGCTCCACCCTCCGAGGGCTTGAAATTCAGACGGTGTGGCACGTGAGACGTGTCTCGTTTCAGAGTCACCGCGGGACCGGCTTTGCCGGACCGCTGGTGACGCCCCCCTGGGGGGGTGACGCCGAAGGCGGCGCGGGGGGGCTCATCCGGGCTCTATACCACTCGTGGAAATGCTGCATGCCGTCTTCCATCGGGCTCTGATAGGGGCCGACCTCGTTGTCGCCACGCGCAAGCAGGGCCTTGCGCCCCGCGTCCATGCGCTCGGCGATCTCGTCGTCCTCGATGCAGGTCTCCATGTACGCCGCGCGCTGCGCCTCGACGAACTCGCGCTCGAAGGCCGCGATTTCCTCGGGGTAGTAGAACTCGACCATGTTGATGGTCTTGTCCACGCTGACCGGATGCAGGGTCGAGACCGTGAGCACGTGCGGGTACCACTCCACCATGATGTGCGGGTAGTAGGTGAGCCAGATCGCGCCGTGTTCGGGCATCTTCCCCTGGCGGTACTGCATCAGCTGCTCGTGCCAGCGCTGGTAGACCGGGCTGCCCGCCTTGCCCAGCAGATTGGCCGGGCCCACGGTCTGAACCGAGTAGTCCGGCTTGAACTCCCAGCGCAGGTCTTCGCAGGTGACGAAACCACCCAGGCCCGGGTGGAAGGGGGCGACGTGGTAGTCCTCCAGATAGACCTCGATGAAGGTCTTCCAGTTGTAGTTGCACTCGTGCAGCTCCACGTGGTCGAGCACCATGCCCTCGAAGTCGAGGGCGGCGCGCGGCCCCATCTTTGCCAGGTCGGCCTGCACGTCGCGGCCGTTGTCCTCGAACAGCAGGCCGTTCCACTCGCGCAGCGGGTAGTTGTTGAGGTTCAGGCAGGGGTCGTGCTCGAAGTGCGGCGCGCCGAGCAGGCGCCCGGCCTGTTCACCGTGCGTGCCGCTGTAGGTCCAGCGGTGCAGAGGGCAGACGATGTTGCCGCCAGCGCTGCCGCTGCGGTTCTCGCCCAGGTTGCCCCGGCCCTTGAGCATGACGGCCTGGCGGTGGCGGCACACGTTGGAGACCAGCTCCACCCCATTTTCGGTGCGCACCAGGGCGCGGCCACCGGCCTCTTGCGGCAGGGTGTGATAGTCCCCCACGTTGGGAACCGCGAGTTGGTGCCCCACATACCGGGGCCCGCGCTGGAAGAGCGTTTCCTTTTCGCGCTGGAACAGCGCCTCGCTGAAGTAGCTGGAAACCGGAAGTTGGCTTGCGGCCTGCTGCAGTTGAAGACTTAAATCAGACATGGTGGTCCTGACCTAGAGACTCCCCCTATGAAGGGGCAGGGTAAGCGCTGTGCTCGTCAGACGAATTCGCGCGGGATGGGTGGGGTGGTGCGTCCCTCCGGACAGGGGCTGTCCGTAGTGAAGATATGTGGAGAAAAAAAGAGAGCGGATTGTACCCCGGGGGGGAATATCCCTGCCGGGCATAAAATGCCGGTTTCACCAGGCCATCTTCAGCACCTCAAGGCCGGGCCCATGCAGCCCGCCCCACCGCGCGGCGAAGCAAGTACCGCGGTTTGCGAAGGGCCTCAGCCCACAGAATTCATGCCCACACCCTCTCCCTCCCGCGCCCCCCGTGCGGCCCCTTCTCCCAATGCGCCCGCCAGCTACGAGGCGGCGCTGGAAGAACTGGAGCAACTGGTGGCCCAGCTCGATGCCGGACAACTGCCGCTGGATCAGCTGCTGACCCGTTACCAGCGGGGCGCCGAGCTGCTCGCGTTCTGTCGCTCGCGGCTGGATGACGTGGAAAACCAGATCAAGGTGCTCGAAAGCGGCACGCTCAAGCCCTGGGACGCGCCGTGAACGCCGTGCTCTGCGATGCCCACGATTTCGTGGCCTGGCGCCAGATGCAGCAGGACGCAGTGGAACGCGCGCTGGAGCGCTGGGTGTCCGCCGACGCGCCCGCCGGGCTGGGCGACGCCATGCGCTACGCCGTGCTCGATGGCGGCAAGCGCCTGCGCCCGCTGCTCGTGCTGGCCACTTGCGAAGCGGTGGGCGGCCACGCGGCGGCGGCGATGCGCGCGGCCTGCGCGGTCGAACTCATCCACGCCTACTCGCTGGTGCACGACGACATGCCTTGCATGGACAACGACGTGCTGCGGCGAGGCAAACCCACGGTGCACGTGCAGTTCGGCGAGGCCCAGGCCCTGCTGGCGGGTGACGCGCTGCAGGCCCTGGCCTTCGAACTGCTGGTGCCGGGCGACGGCAGCCTGAGCGATGGCATGAGCGCCCGCCTGTGCCGCCTGCTGGCGCTCGCGGCCGGTGCCGACGGCATGGCCGGCGGGCAGGCCGTGGACCTCGCCAGCGTGGGCGTGGCGCTCGACCAACCCGCGCTCGAAGCCATGCACCGCCGCAAGACCGGCGCCCT
Organism: Hydrogenophaga sp. FG152; assembly: GCF_057809615.1. Lineage (NCBI taxonomy): Bacteria > Pseudomonadati > Pseudomonadota > Betaproteobacteria > Burkholderiales > Comamonadaceae > Hydrogenophaga > Hydrogenophaga sp. FG152. Next base: position 216,400 of record NZ_JBMDKH010000003.1, read on the forward strand.
GCTGCAGGCCAGCGTGACCATGGGCGCGGCCACTGGCACGCCCTCGCCCCAGGCCCTGGCCCTGCTCGCCGAGTACGGCGCCTGCGTGGGCCTGGCCTTCCAGGTGGTGGACGACATCCTCGACGTCACCGCCGACTCGGCCACGCTGGGCAAGACCGCCGGCAAGGACGCCGCGGCCGACAAACCCACGTTCGTCTCCCTGATGGGGCTGGACCAGGCACAGGCCTATGCCGACCGCGTGCTGGCCCAGGCCCACGACACCTTGCGCCGCTCCGGCCTCGACCACACCGCCACCTTGCACGCCCTGGCCGACTGGGTGGGGCGGCGTGCGTCCTGAGGCCCGAAACAAGGCCGATCCACCATGACCCAAGCGCCCCCGCCCATGAGCACCCTGTTGTCGACCATCGATTCACCGGCCGACCTGCGCCGCCTCTCGCGCGCGCAACTCCCGCAACTGGCCGATGAACTGCGCACCTTCCTGCTGGAGAGCGTGGCGCGCACGGGCGGCCACCTCAGTTCCAACCTGGGCACGGTGGAGCTCACGGTGGCGCTGCACCACGTCTTCAACACGCCCGACGACCGCCTCGTCTGGGACGTGGGCCACCAGACCTACCCGCACAAGATCCTGACCGGCCGACGCGACCGCATGGGCACGCTGCGCCAGTTCGGCGGCATCAGCGGCTTTCCGCGCCGCGACGAGAGCGAGTACGACACCTTCGGCACCGCGCACTCGTCCACCAGCATCTCGGCCGCGCTGGGCATGGCGCTGGCCTCCAGGATCAAGGGCGAGCCGCGCAAGTCCATCGCCATCATTGGTGATGGCGCCATGACCGCCGGCATGGCCTTCGAGGCGCTGAACAACGCCGGCGTGGCCGAGGGCCGCCTGCTGGTGGTGCTCAACGACAACGACATGTCGATCTCCCCGCCCGTGGGCGCGCTCAACCGCTACCTGGCCCAGCTCATGAGCGGGCAGTTCTACGCCGCCGCGAAGAACGTGGGCAAGCAGGTGCTCAAGGGGGCGCCGCCTCTGTTCGAACTGGCCAAGCGCTTCGAGGAGCACGCCAAGGGCATGGTGGTGCCGGCCACGCTGTTCGAGAAATTCGGCTTCAACTACATCGGGCCGATCGATGGCCACGACCTCGAATCGCTGATCCCCACGCTGGAGAACATCCGCCACCTGCTCGACACCGACAGCGGCCCGCAGTTCCTGCACGTGGTCACCAAGAAGGGCCAGGGCTACAAGCTCGCCGAAGCAGACCCCGTGGCCTACCACGGCCCGGGCAAGTTCGATCCCGCGGTGGGCATCACCAAGCCCGCCACGCCGTCCAAGACCACCTTCACGCAGGTCTTCGGCCAGTGGCTGTGCGACATGGCCGAGGCCGATCCGCGCCTGGTCGGCATCACGCCGGCCATGCGCGAAGGCTCGGGCATGGTCGAGTTCGAGCGCCGCTTCCCCGCGCGTTACTTCGACGTCGGCATCGCCGAGCAGCACGCCGTGACCTTCGCCGCCGGCCTGGCCTGCGAAGGGCTCAAGCCGGTGGTGGCGATCTACTCCACCTTCCTGCAGCGCGCCTACGACCAGCTCATCCACGACGTGGCGCTGCAGAACCTGCCCGTGGTGTTCGCGCTGGACCGCGCCGGCCTGGTCGGTGCCGACGGCGCCACGCACGCGGGCGCCTACGACATCGCCTACCTGCGCTGCATCCCCAACATGGCCGTGGCCTGCCCGGCCGACGAGGCCGAGTGCCGCCAGTTGCTGAGCACCGCGTTCGCACAGAACCAGCCCGTGGCGGTGCGCTACCCGCGCGGTGCCGGTGCCGGCGTGGCGCAGCCCGCCGGGCTCGAAGGCCTGCCCTTTGGCCGTGGCGAGCTGCGCCGCAAGGGCCGGCGCGTGGCCATCCTGGCGTTCGGGACCTTGCTGCAGCCCGCGCTGGCGGCCGGCGAGAAACTGGGCGCCAGCGTGGCGAACATGCGTTGGGCCAAGCCCCTCGATGTCGAGCTGCTGCGCGAGCTGGCCTCGTCGCACGATGCCCTGGTCACGGTCGAGGAAGGTTGCTTGATGGGGGGCGCCGGCAGCGCCGTGGTGGAGGCCCTCCAGGCGGAGGGTTTCACATTGCCTGTCTTGCATCTGGGCCTTCCGGATGTCTACACCGACCATGGCGATCCGGCCCGGTTGCTCGCTGACCTGGGTCTGGATGAGCCTGGCATTGAGCGCGCCATCCGCGCGCGCTTCGGCGCGCTGCTGGCCCCCGTGGTCAAGGCGGTCGGTTGAGTTCTGCAACACCGACGCCCGCAGGGTTTTCGATCGGGGCCTGCGACGCGTGACTGTTGATGCGGCAAGGCATCACATACAATGTTTTGGTCCATACCACCCACACGCAGCTGCGCACCGCACGCTGCGTGTTTCTTTATCCGGCGGAGACACGGTATCGGACCAACTTTCACAAGAAGAGGTAACCAGGATGGGTGCATTGCTCAGTTTTTCTCGAGGCGTTGACCGGCTCAATGCATGGGTCGGTCGTTATGCGATCTGGCTCATCATGGGTTCCACGGTCATCAGCGCCGCCAACGCGCTCGTGCGCTACACGTTCAACAACAGCTCCAACGCATTTCTCGAGATCCAGTGGTATCTCTTTGCGTGGTCGTTCCTGATCGCGGCTGGCTTCACGCTGCTCAACCGCGAGCATGTGCGCATCGATGTCATCAACAGCCGTCTGCCCAAGAAGGTGCAGATGTGGATCGACATCCTGGGCTTTGCGTTCTTCCTCACGCCGGTGTGCCTGCTGGTGCTGTACTACGGCGTTCCGATGTTCATGGAAAAGTACGCATCCGGTGAGATGTCGGGCAACCCCGGCGGCCTGATCCGCTGGCCGGTTTGGCTGGCGATACCGGTGGGCTTCATCCTGCTGATGATTCAGGGTTGGTCCGAACTCATCAAGCGCGTGGCCTTCCTCACTGGCCACGGCCCCGACCCGACCATCAAGGCCGGCGAGAAGTCCGCCGAGGAAGAGCTGGCTGAGATTCTGAGTCAGCGCGAGTCCGCCAAGGACAAGCGCGTTTCTCAATAACCGGTCAGGGGATCACGATGGAATTCATTGCGGCGAACTTTGCCCCGATCATGTTTGCGGGGCTCATCATCTTTCTGCTGCTGGGCTTTCCAGTGGCCTTCAGCCTGGGTGCCTGTGGCCTGGCCTTCGGCATCGTCGGCATCGAGATGGGCGTGTTCCCGTCTTCGGTGCTGGCCTGGCTGCCGCAGCGCCTCATCGGCATCATGGCCAACGACACCTTGCTGGCGGTGCCTTTCTTCACGCTCATGGGGCTGATCCTGGAGCGCAGCGGCATGGCAGAGGACCTGCTCGACACCGTCGGGCAGGTCTTCGGGCCGATGCGCGGTGGCCTGGCTCTGGCGGTGGTCTTTGTCGGCGCGATGCTGGCGGCCACCACAGGCGTTGTGGCGGCGTCGGTCATCTCGATGGGGCTCATCTCACTGCCCATCATGCTGCGCTATGGCTACGACCGCCAGTTTTCCAGTGGCGTGATCGCGGCTTCGGGCACGCTGGCGCAGATCATTCCGCCCTCGCTGGTGCTGATCATCATGGCCGACCAGCTCGGCCGCAGCGTGGGCGACATGTACAAGGGTGCCTTCATCCCTGCCTTCATGCTGGTCGGCTGCTACGTGATCTACATTGCCGGTCTGGCCATCTTCAAGCCGGCCAGCGTGCCCGCATTGCCCATCGAAGCGCGCATCTACCGCGAGCCCAATGGCAGCGGGGGTTACCAGTCGCTGCTGGTGCTGATGGTGATCTCCTTCATGGTGTCCATCGTGCTCGCGCGCTACATGCCCGAGGTGCACACCTGGTGGCTGGGACACGAGGTGAGCTCCGTGCCCACCGACGAGAAGATCGTGGTGGCCATGGCCGGTGGCGCCTTCGTGGCGCTGGTGATCGCGCTGGCCAACAAGTACGCGAAGCTGGGCCTGCTCTCGCGCCTGGCCGAGCGGGTGACTTTCGTGCTGATCCCGCCGCTGCTGCTGATCTTCCTGGTGCTCGGCACCATCTTCCTGGGCATCGCCACCCCGACCGAGGGCGGCGCCATGGGGGCGATGGGCGCCATCATCATGGCCCTCATGCGCAAGCGGCTGGACATGAAGCTGCTCAAACAGGCCCTGGCCACGACCACCAAGCTCGGCAGCTTCGTGATGTTCATCCTGATCGGCGCCACGATCTTCGGCTTGGTGTTCCAGGCAGCCGACGGACCGATCTGGGTGGAGCACCTGCTCGCCGACCTGCCGGGCGGCCCGGTAGGCTTCCTGATCGTGGTCAACATCCTGATCTTCTTCCTGGCGTTCTTCCTCGACTACTTCGAGCTTTCGTTCATCGTGGTGCCGCTGTTGGCGCCGGTGGCGGACAAGCTGGGCATCGACCTGATCTGGTTCGGTGTGCTCCTGGCGGTGAACATGCAGACCTCGTTCATGCACCCGCCATTCGGCTTCGCACTGTTCTTCCTGCGCTCGGTGGCGCCCGACAAGCCCTATGTGGACCGCGTGACGAACAAGGTCATGGCCCCGGTCACGACCATGCAGATCTACAAAGGGGCGATTCCCTTCCTGATCATCCAGCTGTTCATGGTGGGCGTGCTGATCGCGTTCCCCGGCCTGGTGACCGGCAGCCTGGACAAGGTGGGTGAGTACGACCTCAAGGAAGTCGGCGAACAGATGATGGAGAACCTCGGCACGGAATCCGAAGGCGGTTATGGCGGCAGCGGTGACTATGGCGCGGATGAGCAGAGTGCGCCGCCGGCAGACAGCACCGCAGAACCCGCTGCAAAACCGGAGGGGGCGGGAGACGCCAGCCCCGATGCGAAAACCGCACCGGAAGACGACCCCATGAAGGCGATGCAAGAGGCCCTCGGCCGCAAGTGATCCCTTCTGTGACGAAGCGCAGCCTGTCGAGGGAAAACCCTCGGCAGGCTTGCCTTTGAGACACAGCAGATATCAATAGAATCAAAAGACCTTTCTCCCATCCCCTGGGTGTGCCTCGCAAAGGGCCGCGCCTTTTCTTTCAAGCTTTTTCAAGCAATCCTGGAGCAGTCTCAATGGATCGTCGTTCAATCGTGAAGAGTGCCGGCCTCGCCGGTGTGCTGGCCGCCGGTGTGGCACCCGCCGTGCATGCGCAAGCGGCAGTGCGCTGGCGCCTGGCTTCGAGTTTCCCGCGTTCGCTGGACACCATCTTCGGCAGTGCCGAGAAGCTGTCGCAGACCGTCAAGGCGCTGTCCGGCGGCAAGTTCGAGATTTCGGTCCACCCCGCGGGCGAATTGATGCCTGCCTTCGGTGTCGTGGACGCGCTGCAGGGCGACAACATCGACATGGCCCAGACGGCCGCCTATTACTTCACCGGCAAGGACCCTGTTTTCGCCTTCAGCTGCGCGGTGCCCTTCGGCCTGACCGCCCGGCAGAACACCGCGTGGAAGCAGCATGGCAATGGTGGCAAGCTGCTCGATGAATTCTTCGCCCAGTACAACTTCCGCACCGCCAGCGCCGGCAACACGGGCACGCAGATGGGCGGCTGGTACCGCAAGGAGATCAAGACCGCCGCCGACCTCAAGGGCCTGAAGATGCGCATGGGCGGCGGCGTGTTCGGCGAGGGCATGGCCAAGCTGGGCGTGGTGTCGCAGAACCTGCCGGCCGGTGAGGTGTACCAGGCGCTGGAAAAGGGCACGCTGGACGCGGCCGAATTTGTCGGTCCGCACGACGACGCCAAACTGGGCTTTCACAAGGTGGCTCCGTTCTACTACTACCCGGGCTGGTGGGAAGGCGGCGCCGATCTGGAGTTCTTCATCAACCTGAAGAAGTTCAACGCCCTGTCGGATGAAAACAAGGCCATCCTGAACGCCGCCATGGCCGTGGCTGCGACCGACATGACCGCCAAGTACGATGCCGTGAACCCGATCGCATTGAAGAAACTGGTGGCCGAGAAGACCCAGCTCAAGGCGTTCCCCAAGGCGGTGATCGATGCCGGCTTCAAGGCCTGCATGGAAGTGTTCGCCGAGCACGAAGCCAAGTCGCCCACCTTCAAGAAGATCCACCAGGACATGCGCACCTTCCAGCGCGATCAGATTCTGTGGAACCGTTTCTCGGAGTTCCCGTTCAACCAGTACATGGCTGGCGTGAAGATCTGAACTTGAAAGCCGCACCTGCGGTCCGGCTCGACCGGGTCCATGGTGCATCTGGGCAGGGGCCCGCTGCGTGCAGCGGGCCTTTTCGTTCCTACTGACACTGTCTCGGTTTTTATGAAACTTGATGTCCGCATCCTGGATCCGCGTTTGGTCAGCCAGATGCCTTCCTACGCCACGCCCGGCAGCGCCGGCCTCGATCTGCGGGCCTGCCTCGACGCGCCGCTGGTGCTGGCACCCAACGCCTGGCAGCTGGTGCCGACCGGCCTGGCGATCCATCTGGCCGACCCCGGCTACGCCGCCATGATCCTGCCGCGCTCCGGCCTGGGCCACAAGCACGGCATCGTGCTGGGCAACCTGGTCGGCCTGATCGACAGCGACTACCAGGGCCAGCTCATAGTGAGCGCCTGGAACCGCAGCGACGTGGCCTTCACCATCGAGCCCATGGAGCGCATTGCGCAGATGGTGATCGTGCCGGTGGTGCAGGCGGAGTTCAACGTGGTGAACGACTTCGCCAGCGCGAGCGAGCGTGGCGCGGGCGGCTACGGTTCCACGGGCAGAGGATAAGAGACCATCGTCGCGCGACGTGGTCTGATTCAGAGGTGCCGCGGAACCGGCTTTGCCGGGCCGCTGGCACCGCCCCCTTGAGGGGGACGCGCGAAGCGCGGCGGGGGGGGGGCGATCAGTGCAGGGTGTGGGGGCCGGGCGGCGTGAGGCCGGGGCCCTGCAGTTCGTCGGGCGTGTCCACCTGCATGCGGAAGAAGCCGGTGCCCAGCGTGCCCTGGCCCACCTCGTTTTCCTGCGCCTCGCGCACCGCGTGCACCTTCAGGCTGATGCGCAGAGCGATGCCGGCCAGGGGGTGGTTGCCGTCCAGCACCACGTGCTCGGGGTAGATGTCGCTGATGAAGTACAGGCGGTCCTTGGGGGCTGAGGGGTTGCAGCCCGGAGGCAGACCCTCGAAGCCCATGCCTTCTTCGATCTCGTCGGGCAGCAGGTGGCGGGGTTCAAGGAACAGCAGGCGGTCGTCGTAGTCGCCGAAGGCGTCGGCCGGCTCCAGGTGCAGGTCGATCGTGTCGCCCGCCGAGTGGTTCAGCAGCGCTTCCTCGATCTTGGCCAACAGGTCGTTGCCGCCCACGAGGAACTCCACCGGCTCATCGAGCACGTCGAGTTCTTCGCCCAGCGTGTCCTTGAGGGTCCAGGTCAGCGCGACCACGCATTGTTGGTTGATTTTCATCCGACAATTGTCCCATGCTCCATGCCTCCCCATCCAGCCCCCCCTCTTTGTCCGCCCCCGCACCGGGCCTGCCCTGCGACCTGCTCGGGGGTCTCAGCCCGGCGCAGTTCATGCGCCGGCACTGGCAGAAAAAGCCGCTGTTGATCCGCAACGCCATCCCGGGTTTTGCGCCCTTGTTGAGCCGGCAGCAGCTGTTCGACATGGCGGCCGACGCAGCGGTGGAGTCGCGCCTGATCGTGCGCAAACCGCAAGGCTGGACGCTCAAGCACGGCCCCTTGACCCGCCCACAGCTGCCGCCGCTGCGGCAAGCGGGCTGGACCTTGCTGGTGCAGGGCGTCGACCAGCACCTGGACGCCGCGCACGAGCTGCTCCAGCGCTTCCGTTTCGTGCCCGACGCGCGCCTGGACGATCTGATGATTTCCTGGGCCAGCGACGCCGGCGGCGTTGGTCCGCACTTCGACAGCTACGACGTGTTCCTGCTGCAGGCCACTGGGCAGCGGCGCTGGCGCATCGGTCGGCAGAAAGACCTGTCGCTGCAGCCCGACGTGCCGCTCAAGATCCTCAGCCATTTCGAACCCGAGGAAGAGCATGTGCTCAATCCGGGCGACATGCTGTACCTGCCGCCGCGCTGGGCGCACGACGGGGATGCGGTGGGCGGGGACTGCAGCACCTACTCCATCGGCTTTCGCGCGCCGCAGCGCGGCGGCCTGGCGGGTGAACTGTTGCAGCGCATGGCCGACGAGCTCGACGACGACACGCTCTTTCGCGACCCCGGGCAGCCGGCCATCGCGACCCCGGCGGCCATGCCCGCCGCGCTCGAAGCCTTCGCGGTGGACGCCTTGCAGCGTCTGCTGGCGGAACGCGAGTCGCTGGCCTGCGCGCTGGGCGAGGTCATGACCGAGCCCAAGCCGCGCATCTGGTTCGACGAACCCGAGGGGGACTGGGCGCCAGGCGCCTTGCGGCTGGACCGGCGCACGCGCATGATGTACGACGAACGCCACATCTTCATCAACGGCGAGAGCTTTCGTGCCGGTGGTGCCGATGCCCGCCTCATGCGCGCGTTGGCCGATCAGCGCGCGCTGGACCAGCGGCAGGTGGTTCGCGCGAGCGAAGGCGCGCAAGCCCTGCTGCAGGACTGGTTCGACGCCGGCTGGCTGCACCGCATCGAACCCGCTTGAGGCGCTGTGGGCGCCTCGTCAGGAGACCCGCATGACCGATCCCCTGGATGCTTCGATCGCCGCGCTGCCCGAAGGCCGGCTCTCCGGCCGCGTGGCCTTCATCGACCTGATCCGGCAGGCCTTCGCCACGGCGGCGCAAGAGGGCTGGCCGCGCATGGTCCTGTGCGACGCGGACTTCGCCGACTGGCCGCTGGGCGAACGCGATGTGGTGGCTTCGCTCAATGCGTGGTCGCAACGCGGCCGTTCGCTGCACCTGCTGGCGCGCGACTACAGCGTGTTGCGGCAGATGCACCCGCGTTTCGTTCAGTGGCGCAGCACCTGGGGGCACTTGGTGGAGGCGCAAGCCTGTGCCAGTGCCTCGGTGGGCGAACTGCCCAGCGTGTTGTGGTCACCGGCCTGGACGCTGCAGCGGCTGGACCCTTTGCGATGCACCATGGTGGGGAGTCGCAGCGCGGAGCGCCGCGTGGCCCTGCAGGAACAGCTGCAGGCGTGGTCGCTCAAGAGCACGCCCGCTTTCCCGGCGTCCACGCTGGGGCTGTGAGCAAAGGTAAAAACAACCCCTTTCGCTTCTTGCACCAGGACGGGGCGGTATCATCCGCGCGGCTGGGGAGGGTTGTCACGTCAACCCACTCCGCTGGATGGCCTCCCGTCACACAACACCCAGGGTGCGTGGAACCTCTCCGAACCGGTCGTTCGACCGCCTGTCTTTCTCATCCATTGGAACTGTCATCATGAAAAAAACCATCCTGCTCGCCAGCCTGTTGGCCGCCATCGCCTTGACCGCCTGCGGCAAGAAGGAAGAGGCGCCGGTCGCTGCACCGGCACCGGCCGCTGAACCCGCTCCTGCCGCCGCTGCGCCTTCCATGGCCGGCGCTGCCGAATCCGCCAAGGAAGCCGGCGCCTCCGCCGTCGATGCCGCCAAGGAAGCCACCGCTGCCACCGTGGACGCTGCGAAGGAAGCCGGTGCCGCCACCGCCGACGCCGCCAAGGCCGCAGGCGCTGCCACCGCGGACGCCGCCAAGGACGTGGCCGACAAGGCCAAGGAAGCCGCCGCCGATGCCAAGGCCGCTGTGAAGTGACCCGGCCCTGAGGGGCAGGCCCGCGCCGCGGGCCGGTCAAAGAAAAAGCCGCCCTCGGGCGGCTTTTTTTTGGTGCGTGGCGTTCTTACTTGAGGTCTTCGGCCAGCAGTTTGGCAATGCGCTGCGCGGACGCCGAGCTGTCTGGCCGGCCCTGGCTGTCGAGCACCGCGACGGTGGTCTGGTTCTCGACGCTCTTGACCGACACGCGGAAGCGCTCGGTCGAAGCCTCGGTCTTCGATGCGCCGAACATCTTGGCGAAGAAGCCGGGCTCCTTGGCGTTGACCACGGGTTCGACGTAGCGCACGAAGTAGAGGCCCTGGCTGCGGTCGCGGTCTTCCACGGTGAAACCCGTGCGATCGAGCGACAGGCCGACGCGGCGCCACGCGCGGTCGAAGTTGTCGTCGAACTGCACCACGGGTGCGTTGTTCACCATGGCGACACGCGCCGCGGCCTGCACCGGCGCGCTGGCGGTCACGGCCCGAGATTGCGCTTCGCTCACGCCGAGCTTGACCATCAGGCGGCGCAGGAACTCGGTTTCCAGTTCCACGTCGGCCGGGCGCGGCTGCCACACGGTCTGGTCTTTTTCCTTGGTGGAATAGACCTCCACCATGCCGCGGTGGCTGATGTAGATCTCGGTGCCGCCGTTGGCGGTGCGTTCGAAGCGGGTGCGGAAGCGGTCGCGTTCGCCGGTGGAGTAGAGGTTCTCGAACACCTTGCCGATGGTCGAGCGGATGAAGTCCTGCGGCAGCTTGGCGCGGTTCTCGGCCCAATCGGTTTCCATGATGCCCAGGCCTTCCTGGTCGATGTCGAGCAGGAAACCGTTTTCCTGCCAGAAGTCGCGCACCGGGCTCCAGAGCTTGTCGGCCGGGCGGCTCACCACGAGCCAGCGCTGGTTGCCCGCGCGCTCGATGCGCACATCGCCCACGCTCACGGCGGCGGTGCTGGCGGCCGTGGCCTGCGCGGGTTGGGCGGTTTCATAGCCGCTGGCAGTGACCACCGAGCCGGGCACGTTGTAGCGCGAATCCCGGGTGAGCTGGCTCAGGTCGGGCGGCACGTCCAGGGTGCTGCCGCGCTTGGCGCTCTTGTAGTCGATCTTGTCTTCCTGCAGCATCGAGCAGCCCGAAACCACGAGGGCGGCGGCGGCCAGGAGGCCCAGGCGGGTCAGGATGCGCGGGGTCGAGGACAGGGTTCGGTTGGACATGAATGGGGCTCGGTAGGAACGAAAGGGGTCAGGAAATGAGGCCGGCCTGCTTCAGCGCGCCTTCGACCACGGGCACCAGGGAGCGCGTCATGGGGGTCATCGGCAGGCGCATGGCCTCGTTGCACAGGCCCATGCGGGCCATGGCCCACTTGAGCGGGATCGGGTTGGCTTCCACGAACAGGTTCTTGTGCACCGGCATGAGCTGGAACTGGATCGCCATGGCGCGCTTGACGTCGCCCGCGATCGCGGCCACGCACAGCTCGTGCATCAGGCGCGGGGCGACGTTGGCGGTGACGCTGATGTTGCCCTGGCCGCCACACAGCATGAGGGCCACGGCGGTCGGGTCGTCGCCCGAGTAGATCGAGAAACCCTTGGGCACGTCGCGGATCAGCCACTGCGCGCGCTCGATGTTGCCGGTGGCTTCCTTGATGCCGACGATGCCGGGCACCTGCGCCAGGCGCAGCACGGTGTCGTGCGCCATGTCGGCCACGGTGCGGCCGGGCACGTTGTAGAGCACGGTGGGCAGGTCGCCCACGGCTTCGGCGATCGCCTTGAAATGCTGGTACTGGCCCTCTTGCGTGGGCTTGTTGTAGTAGGGCACGACCTGCAGCTGACAGTCGGCGCCCACGCTCTGGGCGAAGCGCGCGAGCTCGATGGCCTCGGCGGTGGAGTTGGCGCCGCAGCCGGCCATGATGGGGACGCGCTTGGCGCCGTGCGTCTTGGCCTGCTCGACCGAGACGCGGATGATTTCGCAGTGTTCCTCGACGTTGACCGTGGGCGATTCGCCCGTGGTGCCGACCACGCCGATGCAGTCCGTGCCCTCGGTGATGTGCCAGTCGATCAGTTTGCGCAGCGTGGGGTAATCGACGCTGCCGTCTTCGTGCATGGGCGTGACCAGGGCCACGATGCTGCCGGTGATGGGGTTCATAGGCTAAAGGCTTAAATGGGTGCGTCCACCCTGCATCGCCCCGGTGGGGCGGGCAGCGCGCGCGAATCTTGCATTCTACCCAGTGGCATCCAGCGGATACCGGGGCGGCTGGCCGGGCGTTCCAGGCCGTTTTCGCACCGCCGCCAGGCGCTGGACGAAGCGTTCGGGGCGGTCGCAGAAACCATCTTCATAGGCCACCACGTGCAGACCCTGGCTGGCCTGCAAAAGTTCGCCGGGCCGCAGCAGAAAGTCGGGCCGCGAGGGCTTGCCCACGCTCTCGTTGCCAGCCGCGAAGGTCTCGTACAGCAGCACACCGCCCTCGGCCACGCTTTCCACGATGCGGGGCAGCAGGGGGCGCCAGAGGTAGTTGGTCACCACCACCGCGTCGAAACGCTCGCCGTCGAACGGCCAGGGTCCGTTCTCGATGTCGGCCAGCACGGCGCGGCCCAGGGGCTGCACGGCGGCGATGGCCTCGGGCGAGCGATCCACGCCGGTGACGGTGTGGCTCCGCTGGGCAAACCAGCGCAGGTGGCGACCCTGGCCGCAGGCCACGTCGAGCACCGAACCGCCGGTGGGCACCAGGTGCGACCAGCGCCGCACCCACGCCGAAGGCGCCTCGGTGCCATGCATCAGAAGCAGCTCCAGATCTGGTCGGCCAGGTTCACCAGGAACTCGGGCCGGTGGTAGAGCGCGAACGTCGCCAGCAGGGCCGCGCCAGCCGCGGCCCAGGCCAGGGCGCGCACGGCCCCAGGCTTCACGCCGCGGCTCCCACGCGTTGCGGGGCGCGCGCGATCGGGCCTTCGCGCACCGGCAGGTTCACCAGCCCGGCGAACACGCCCAGCGCGATCGCCAGGTACCAGACGATGTCGTAGCTGCCGGTCCTGTCGTACAGCACGCCGCCCAGCCACACGCCCAGGAAGCTGCCGATCTGGTGGCTGAAGAAGATGAAGCCGCCCAGCATGGACATGTGGGCCACACCGAAGATCTGCGCCACCACCGCGTTGGTGGGCGGAATGGTCGAGAGCCAGAGCAGGCCCATGACGGCGGAGAACACGTAGACGCTCATGGGCGAGAGTGGTGCGATCAGGAACACGGCGATCACCGCGGCGCGCGCGAAGTAGATGAAGGCCAGGATGTGGCGCTTGGCCAGGCGCTGGCCCAGCGCGCCAGCGGCATAGGTGCCGATCACGTTGAACAGGCCGATGAGCGCCAGCGCGTAGCTCGCCACCTGGGGCGACAGGCCGTGGTCCTTGAGGTAGCTGGGCATGTGCACGCCGATGAACACCACCTGGAAACCGCAGACGAAATAGCCGGCCATCAGCAGCTGGAAGCTGCGGTAGCGGAAGGCCTCGCGCAAGGCCTGGCCAATGGTCTGTTCGCGGTGCACCGGTGCGCCGCCCGCGAAGCCCGGTTCGCGCAGGCCCAGGGCCAGCGGCATCACCAGCAGCACGGCGCCCGCGAGGAACAGCAGGGCCTGTTGCCAGCCGAAGCTGCTGATCAGCCAGCCTTCCACCGGCACCATCAGGAACTGGCCGAACGACCCGGCCGCGGCGGCCACGCCCATGGCCCAGGAGCGCTTCTCGGCCGGAATCTGCCGGCCGATCACGCCGTAGATCACCGCGTACGTGGTGCCGGCCTGGGCCGCGCCGATCAGCACGCCGGTGGTCAGCGCGAAGCCTGTGGACGAGGTGCTCAGCGCCATCCCGGCCAGACCCAGGGCATAGGCCACCGCACCGCCGATCAGCACGCGGAAGGCGCCGAAGCGGTCGGCCGCCATGCCGGCGAAGATGCCGAAGACGCCCCAGGACAGGTTCTGGATCGCCAGGGCGAAGGAAAACGTCTCGCGCGACCAGCCCTGCGCCTGGGTGATGGGCTGCAGCCACAGGCCGAAGCCGTGGCGGATGCCCATGGACAAGGTGACGATCAGGGCGCCGCAGGCCAGCACCTGCAGGGCAGAGAGGCGGGGCGGGGTCGGGAGGGTGGGGGTCGAGGGCATCCGGGAACTGTAGCGAAGAAGGATGGGCCTTGCCTGTCACGGGCATGCCGCGAAGGCTTGATATTTTCCCGCGCCACTGATGAATCGCGCGCATCGCTGGTCGGCCTGAGGTCAAAAGTCTGTATTTGCATACAGTCTTCGGGGCATACAATCCGCCCCCATGGCGACCCAAACACCCAACGAATACTCCGAAGGCTCGATCCGCGTCCTCAAGGGGCTGGAACCGGTCAAGCAGCGGCCGGGCATGTACACCCGCACCGACAACCCGCTGCACATCATCCAGGAAGTGCTGGACAACGCGGCCGACGAGGCCCTGGCCGGGCACGGCAAGAAGATCAAGGTCACGCTGCACGCCGATCATTCGGTCAGCGTGGAAGACGACGGGCGGGGCATCCCCTTCGGCCTGCACCCCGAGGAAAAGGCCCCCGTGGTCGAACTGGTGTTCACCCGCCTGCACGCGGGCGGCAAGTTCGACAAGGGCAAGGGCGGCGCCTACAGCTTCTCCGGCGGCCTGCACGGCGTGGGCGTGAGCGTGACCAACGCGCTGTCCACCCGGCTGGAGGTGACCAGCTTCCGCGAAGGCCAGGTGGCGAAGCTGGCGTTTTCCGCCGGCGACGTGGTCGAACCCCTGGTGGTCACCCCCAAGGGCGAGGCCGACCGCAAGCAGGGCACCACGGTGCGCGCCTGGCCCGACGCCAAGTACTTCGAAACCGCCGCCCTGCCCATGGGCGAGCTCACCCACCTGCTGCGCAGCAAGGCTGTGCTGATGCCTGGCGTGAGCGTGACGCTGGTGAACGAGAAGACCAAGGACACCCAGACCTGGCTCTACAAGGGCGGCCTGCGCGACTACCTGCAGCAGACCCTCACCGGCGACCCGGTGATTCCCCTGTTCGAAGGCGAGGGTTTCGCCGACAGCGGTCACGACAGCTTCGCCGAAGGCGAAGGTGCGGCCTGGTGTGTGGCCTTCACCGAAGACGGCCAGCCGGTGCGCGAGAGCTACGTGAACCTGATCCCCACCAGCGCCGGTGGCACGCACGAAAGCGGCCTGCGCGACGGCCTGTTCCAGGCGGTCAAGGGCTTCATCGAACTGCACGCGCTGCTGCCCAAGGGCGTGAAGCTGCTTCCCGAAGACGTGTTCGCGCGCGCCAGCTACGTGCTCTCGGCCAAGGTGCTCGACCCGCAGTTCCAGGGCCAGATCAAGGAGCGCCTGAACTCGCGAGACGCCGTGCGCCTGGTCGGCAGCTTCGTGCGCCCCGCGCTCGAACTCTGGCTCAACCAGCATGTGGACTACGGCAAGAAGCTCGCCGAGCTGGCCATCAAGGCCGCGCAGTCGCGGCAGAAGGCCGGCCAGAAGGTCGAAAAACGCAAGGGTTCCGGCGTGGCCGTGCTGCCCGGCAAGCTGACGGACTGCGAGAGCAAGGACCTGGCGCACAACGAGGTGTTCCTGGTCGAGGGCGATTCGGCCGGCGGCAGCGCCAAGATGGGCCGCGACAAGGAAAGCCAGGCCGTGCTGCCGCTGCGCGGCAAGGTGCTCAACACCTGGGAGGTCGAGCGCGACCGCCTGTTCGCCAACACCGAGATCCACGACATCGCGGTCGCCATCGGTGTGGACCCGCACGGCCCGAACGACACGCCCGACCTGAGCGGCCTGCGCTACGGCAAGGTCTGCATCCTGTCCGACGCCGACGTCGACGGCTCGCACATCCAGGTGCTGCTGCTCACGCTGTTCTTCCGCCACTTCCCCAAGCTCATCGAAGCCGGCCACGTGTACGTGGCGCGCCCGCCGCTGTTCCGCGTGGACATTCCCGCGCGCGGCAAGAAGCCGGCGGCCAAGCAGTACGCGCTGGACGAAGGCGAGCTGCACGCCATCCTCGACAAGACCGCCAAGGACGGCGTGGCGCCCGAGAAGTGCCAGATCAGCCGCTTCAAAGGCCTGGGCGAAATGAGCGCCGAGCAACTCTGGGACACCACCCTCAACCCCGACACGCGCCGCCTCATGCCGGTGGTGCTCGGCGCGGTCGACTTCGCCGGCACCGAAGCGCTCATCACCAAGCTCATGGGCAAGGGCGAAGCCGCCTCGCGCCGCGAGCTGATGGAGTTGCACGGCGACTCGGTGGAAGTGGACATCTGATGCTGGGGTTTTCGCTCGCGCGCCTGAGCGGCATCGTGGTGGTGCTGTTTGCCACGATGTGGATGGTCATCCAACTGGGTGACCGGGATTGGCCGGAAGCGGGTTTGGCGTTGTGCCTTCTGGTGACCGCCCTGGCACTGGCGGTCTGGGGGGATCGCCGCATGGACCAGGCCAAGAAGCAGCGCGAATCGGCACGCCAGCGCGAGGGCGAGGCGTATCAGGGCTTTGAACGCGAGGTGGGCCTGCGCTGGTTCAAGTGGGGCGCGCTCACGCTGTTCTTCGGCGGTGTTCTGGGGGCGGTCTTTTACTGGGCGTTGCCCGACCTCTGGCATGCCGGCCAACGCGGCAAGGCCATGGCTGTGGGTGGCGTCACGCTGCTTTTCGCATGGGCCTGGCTGGCTCTGCTGCCCCTCGGTTTTCGAGCGTTGCAGGGTCAGGCCTTGCTGCAGATCGGACCGCTGGGCCTTCAGATGCCGTTGCTGCCCTTGCTGCCATGGTCGCAGGTGCAAGGTGCCGATCTGCAGGCCATCGATGTGAAAGGAAGCAAGCAATGGCAACTGATGCTGGCGACGGACGACGCCTATCTCCAGTTGCTGCCTTCGCGTTGGTGGATGGCGTGCTTCCTATGGCCCATGGTTCGCCTGCCTCGCAAGGCCCCGGTGATCGGGATTTCGCTGGCCTTTCTGGACGACAACCCCCACACCGTGTTGCAGGCCGTCCGCCACATCGGCACGCGCCATGGCGCACCGCTGGTCGAGGGTTGGCATCACGCCGAACCGATTGCCGAGGCTCGGGAATCCCGGCGCTTGCAGCGCGAAGCGGCCGATGCCATGCAGGAGGTGGATCGTTCGCTGGAAGAATTGCAGCGCATCGGTTCGGGAGCCCTTCCGGACCCTGAACGACTCGCCGCGCTGAACAGCCGTGTCGCTATCGAACTCGAGCGCATGCAGTCGACCTCGCAGGCCAGTGCGGCGCATTTCGTGGCGCGAGGCAACCGAAGCATGCAGCATTTCCGATCCGCCATGCGCGGCCTCTGGATCGTGTTTGGCTTGATCATGGTCTGGGTGGTGGTGCGGATTGCGCTCGCCCTGACTCGATGACGGTCTCCTTATTGAATTGATTGAATTGCCATGGACAGCACCACCGAAGACTTGCCCCTGAGCTCCCCAGAGCCTGAAGACAATCTGGCGAACTACGCGCAGCGCGCCTACCTTGAGTACGCCCTCTCGGTCGTGAAAGGCCGGGCCTTGCCCGACGTGTGCGACGGCCAGAAGCCGGTGCAGCGCCGCATCCTCTACAGCATGGACCGCATGGGCCTGGGCTTCAGCGGTCCCAATCGAAACACCGCCGCGCGCCCCGTCAAGAGCGCGCGCGTCGTCGGCGACGTGCTGGGCCGCTTCCACCCGCACGGCGACCAGGCCGCCTACGACGCGCTGGTGCGCATGGCGCAGGACTTCGCGCAGCGCTACCCGCTGATCGACGGCCAGGGCAACTTCGGCTCGCGCGACGGCGACGGCGCGGCGGCCATGCGCTACACCGAAGCCCGGCTGTCCCGGATCACCACCCTGCTGCTCGACGAGATCGACGAAGGCACGGTGGACTTCGTGCCCAACTACGACGGCTCCACCGTCGAGCCCAAGCAGCTGCCCGCGCGCCTGCCGTTCAACCTGCTCAACGGCGCCAGCGGCATCGCCGTGGGCCTGGCCACCGAGATTCCCAGCCACAACCTGCGCGAAGTGGCCGACGCCTGTGTGGCGCTGGTGAAGAACCCCAAACTGGCCGACGACGAGCTGTTCGCGCTGCTGCCCGGGCCCGACTACCCCGGTGGCGGCCAGATCATCAGCCCGGCCGGCGACATCGCCGACGCCTACCGCACCGGCCGCGGCAGCCTCAAGGTGCGCGCGCGCTGGAAGATCGAAGACCTCGCGCGCGGCCAGTGGCAGCTCGTGGTGACCGAGCTGCCGCCGGGTGTGAGCACGCAGCGCGTGCTCGAAGAGATCGAGGAACTCACCAACCCCAAGGTGAAGGCCGGCAAGAAGGCGCTGACGCAGGAGCAGACGCAGCTCAAGGCCAGCATCCTCATGGTGCTCGATGGCGTGCGCGACGAGTCGAGCAAGGACGCACCGGTGCGCCTGCTGTTCGAGCCCAAGAGCAGCCGCATCGAGCAGCAGGAACTCATCACCGCGCTGCTGGCCCACACCAGCCTGGAAACCTCGGCGCCGATCAACCTCACCATGGTGGGGCTCGATGGCCGGCCGACGCAGAAGTCGCTGCGGCAGATGCTCACCGAGTGGATCGAATTCCGCCAGGGCACCATCACCCGCCGCTCGCAGCACCGCCTCACCAAGGTGCTGGACCGCATCCACATCCTCGAAGGCCGGCAGCTGGTGCTGCTCAACATCGACGAGGTGATCCGCATCATCCGCCACAGCGACGAGCCCAAGGCCGCGCTGATCGAGCGCTTCAAGCTCAGCGACCGCCAGGCCGAGGACATCCTGGAAATCCGCCTGCGCCAGCTGGCGCGGCTCGAAGCCATCAAGATCGAGCAGGAACTCAAGGAACTGCGCGAAGAGCAGGGCAAGCTCGAAGACATCCTGGGCAACCCCGGCAGCCTCAAGCGCCTGATGGTGAAAGAGATCGAGGCCGACGCCAAGACCTTCGCCGACGAGCGCCGCACGCTGATCCAGGCCGAAAAGAAGGCCGTGGCCGAGATCAAGGTGGTGGACGAGCCGGTGACGGTGGTGATCTCCAGCAAGGGCTGGGTGCGTGCGCGCACCGGCCATGGCCACGAGGCCGGCAGCTTCGCGTTCAAGGCCGGCGACGGTCTGTACGGCACCTTCGAGTGCCGCACCGTGGACACGCTGATCACCTTCGGCAGCAACGGGCGCGTGTACTCGGTGCCGGTGGCCAGCCTGCCCGGCGCGCGCGGCGACGGCCAGCCCATCACCACGCTGATCGAGCTGGAAAGCGGCACGCAGCCGCTGCACTACTTCGCCGGCCCGGCCAACGCCGCGCTGCTGCTCAGCAGCAGCGGTGGCTACGGTTTCCTGGCCACGGTGGAGAACATGGTCTCGCGCCAGCGCGGCGGCAAGACCTTCCTGAACCTCGGCGAAGGCGAAACGCCGTGCGCGCCGTCGCACGCGGCCTTCACCTCCGGCGGCGTGCCGCTGGTGCCGGCCACGCACGTGTGCTGCGCCTCCACGGGCGGGCGCATCCTCACCTTCGAGATCGGCGAGCTCAAGCTGATGGAGAAGGGTGGTCGCGGCCTGATGCTGATCGACCTCGAAGCCAAGGACACCCTGGCCGGCGCCGCCGCCTACACCCGCAGCGTGAAGATCGAGGGCATCGGTCGCGGAGGCAAGGAGCGCGAGGAAACGCTGGAGATCCGCAGCCTCAACAACGCGCGCGCCGCGCGGGCCCGCAAGGGCAAGGCGGCCGACCTGGGCTTCAAGCCCAACCGCGTCACGCGGGTGGAGTAACGCGAAGATGGCGCGCTCGCCCACCCTGGCCGAGCTGCGCCGCTTCGCGATCGCGCGCAGCCTGTTCAAACCCGTGACGCTGCCGGCCGCGATCCGCCGGCTCGGTTTCGTGCAGGCCGATCCCATGCGCGCGCCGGCGCGCGCGCAGGACCTCATCCTTTACCAGCGGGTGCGCGACTACCGCGCCGGCGACCTGGAGCGCCGCTACGAACGACTGGGCGTCGAGGAAGATGCTTTCGTCAACTACGGATTCGTGCCGCGCGAGATGCTGGCGCTGCTGCACCCACGCACGCCGCGCCGGCCCTGGGACGCGGCCACCACCGAGCGCGCGCGCGAGCTGCTGGCCTTCGTGCAGGAGCGTGGCGTGGTCCACCCGCGCGAGGTGGGCGAGGCCTTCGTGCACCATGGCCGCGTGGCTGGCTACTGGGGCGGTGAACTCAATGCCAGCACCCGGCTGCTCGACGACATGCACCACCACGGCTGGTTGCGCGTGCGCCGCCGCGAATCGGGCACGCGGGTGTACGAGGCGATGCGGCACACCGAGCAGGACGACAGCCCGGCGGCGCGTCTGGCGCGAGCCCAGGCCTTGGTCGATGTCATCGTGGCGCTGTACGCGCCCATCCCGGCACCCAGCCTCGGCTACCTCGTCACCTTGCTGCGCTACGGCGCCAATCACCTGTCGGCCGAGACGCGCGCCGTGGTGAGGACGGCGCGCGAACGCTATGGCCATGCCGTGATCGACGGCACCACCTGGTTCTGGCCGGCCGATGAAAACCCCGCCTCGCGCCGCCACCAGCCCGATGAAGGGGTGCGGCTGCTTGCGCCGTTCGACCCTGTGGTGTGGGACCGGCGGCGTTTCGAAATGCTGTGGGACTGGGCGTACCGCTTCGAAGCCTATGTGCCAGCGCCGAAACGCACCATGGGTCACTACGCCCTGCCGGTGCTGTGGGGCGAGCGCATGGTGGGCTGGGCCAACCTGCGCCTGGAGCGCGGGCAGCTTCGGCACGAACTGGGGTTTGCCGAGGCGCCCCCCCGAGATGCCGTTTTCCGGCGTGCGCTGGACGAGGAACTGGACCGGTTCGAGCGCTTCCTGGCGCCCGCCGGATCTGAATGAAATGACGCAGGTGAACAGAAGATGAACAACGGCGAATGGATCGGGATCGTGATCGCCGCGGTGATGGCGGCGTTGGCGTTTGGCGTCGCGCGTTTTGCCACGCGCCACTTTGCGCGGCGCCGCGCCAGCAAGGAAGCCGCGATCACGCAGGCCACCCAGAGCCGCCAGGTGCGGCGCGCCAACGAACGCAAAAAGAAGTGACCGCGCCGGCGAGAAGGTGTCCCACCAGGGGCACCGAGGGTCCGGCTCCGCCGGCCCAAGGTGTCGCCCCCCTTTCAAGGGGGGAGCGCCGAAGGCGCGCAGGGGGTTACTTCAACTCTGCGATGAGCTCGATTTCCACGCAGGCGCCCATGGGCAGCTGCGCCACGCCGAAGGCGCTGCGCGCGTGCGCGCCGGCCGCCGGGCCGAACACCTCGCCGATCAATTCGCTGCAGCCGTTGGTGACCAGGTGCTGCTCGGTGTAGGTGGCGGTGGAGTTGACCAGGCTGAGCACCTTCACGATGCGCTTGACGCCATTCAGATCTGTGCCAGCCGCCTGGCAGGCGGCGGCGAGCGTGCCCATCAGGTCGATTGCCACGGCACGCGCCGCGGGTTTGGCTTCGTCGGTGGTCATGGTCAGGCCGAGTTGGCCGACCCAGGGCTTGCCGTCCTGCTTTGCGATGTGGCCACTCAGGAAGATCAGCTTGCCGGTCTGCACGAAGGGCACGTAGGCCGCAGCGGGCACGGCCACGGGCGGCAGGGTGATGCCGAGTTGGGTCAGCTTGTCGTAAATGCTCATGGGACGCTCCTGAAGAATGAGCGGCCCATTCTATCGACGGGTTCAGGCTTCTTCGGCGCTCTGGAGTTGTTCCAGTTCGTCGGGTGGGGCCACCGTCACGGCCACCGCCAGCGTGTGGCGAGCGCCGCTCTGGATCACGCCGCGCATGGGCGAGACGTCCGCAAAGTCGCGCCCGATCGCCAGCGTCACGTAGTCCTCGCCCGGGCTGCCCCAGCCGCAGCGGTTGTTGGTGGGATCGAAGTCGAACCATGCGCCAGTGGGCGCGGCCTCAGGGACGTCGGCCGAGGCGGGCAGGGGCACGTACACCGAGACCCAGGCGTGCGAGGCATCGGCGCCGATCAGGCGCGGTTTGCCCGGCGGCGGGCGCGTGAGCAGATAGCCGCTGACGTAGCGCGCGGGCAGACCAAGCGAGCGCAGGCAGCCCAGCATGATGTGGGCGAAGTCCTGGCACACACCCTTGCCTTGCGCCAGGGCGTCGAGCGCGGGGGTGTTCACCTCGGTGCTGTGGGTCTCGTAGCTCAGTTCGTTGTGGATGCGCTCCATCAGCGCGCGCGCCGCTTCCAGGGCCGGCAGGCCGGGCTTGAAGGCGGGGCGGGCGAAGGCGGCGAAGGCGTCGTCGCGTGGCACGTAGGGCGAGGCGAAGAGGAACTCGCTGGCCGCATCGAACGGCGCCTGGGCGCGGTAGCGGAAATGCTCGCGCACGCGCTCCCAGTTCATGCCGCGCCAGGGCGGGCCTTCAGGCAGGGGCTCGGGCGCTTGTGTCTCGACCAGGCTGTCGGCCTCCACGGTCAGCATGCTGTGGATGGACTGCAGCGAGAAGAAGGTGCGCGGGTTGCCGAACACGTCGGTGGTCTCGCTGCGCGCGGCCGGCTCGGGGTCGATGCGCAGCTCGTGCGAGCGCACGCGCTGCGAGGCCGTGTCCACCGGCCGCAGGTGCACCATGTGCTGCGCCATGTCGATAGCGCCGTGGTAGCGGTAGCGGGTGCGGTGCAGGATGCGAAGGAGCATGTCAGGCCCTCCGCCGGGCCGCCCCAAGGCGGGCCTGCGCCCCCTCGGGGGGCAGCGACGACACGAAGTGCGGAGCGTGGGGGTTCATGGTTCAGGCCCCGAGCGATTGGTTGCGCTGGTCCGCGTGGCTGAAGTGCAGGCGCGTGATCTCGTCGGAGAGGTCGATCGCCGCGATCTCGCAGCCGTCGAGCAAGGCAGCCAGGTCGCTCCAGACGCGCTGGCCGTCCGGGCTGCGCTGCCAGTTGCTCAGATCGGGCAGCACCCAGGTGTCGGGGTCGGGCAGGCCGCGCGCGAGCACCGCGTCCTGCGGCGTGGCGCTGTGCGAGAGCTTGGCCAGGCGCGAGCGCAGCGTGTGCACCACCCAGGCCAGCGAGCGCGGGTTGTCGCGGTCCATCACCAGCAGGTCGATCAGCGCCACCATGTCGCGCCGCTGCTGGTACTGCGCGTGGAAGGTGATGGTGCTGTCGAACAGCGCGACCACGGCCTCGAAGCCGGCCTGGTCGTGCACGCAGCCGTGTTCGAGCGCGAGCGACAGCGCGCGCGCCAGCGTGATGAGCCGTTCGATGTGGCGGCCCATGGAGAGCAGGCGCCAGCCGTCGTCGCGCACCATGCGGTCGGTCTGCGATCCGGTGATGGCCGCGAGCAGTTCGCTGGCGTTCTGCAGCGCCGCGATGGCTTCGGCGGTGGCGTACTCGGCGTCGGTGGACAGGGCGGCGCAGTCGCGCGCGAAGCTGGCCTCGGTGCGCTCGATCAGGTTCCAGTGCTCCTGCGACAGGCGCTCACGCACCTGCGCGGCCGCTGCCTTGAGCGCGCGCAGGTTGAAGCCCACGCTGAAGGACTGCGCGGCCAGCGCGTCGCCGGGCGCGGGCGAGAGCGCGGCGATGAGGCTGCGCGAGAACACGCGCGCCGACAGCGAGGCGGTGGGCACGTCGGGCAGCACCAGGGCGTTCTCGCGCGCCATGCTGGTCAGCCAGGCCATCAGCGCGCGCGAGTTCGGTTCTTCGCCGGCCAGGTGGCTGAGCACGATCTGCGCGAGCCGCACGCTGTTTTCGGCGCGCTCGGTGTAGCGGCCGAGCCAGAACAGGTTTTCCGCGGCGCGGCTGGTCACGGGCCGTTTCTGCTGCGCCAGCGTGAGCGTGCTCGGCGCGGATTGCAGCAGGCTGGTGTGGTCCACCGGACCGTCGGTGAGCACCCAGCAGTCGGCGCTGCTGCCGCCGCGCTGCATGGCAGCGATGAGCTGGCCGCGCGGTGCCAGGCGCACCATGCCGCCGGGCAGCACGCGCCAGGACTTCGGGCCATCGGCCAGCGCGAACACGCGCAGCATGGCCGAGCGGGGCATCAGCCGCTCGCCGCTCCAGGTCGGCGTCTGCGACAGCGGCAGCCAGGACTGCACGGTGTAGTCGTCGGCGTGGCGGGCCATGCGGCCCGACCACTCGTCGAGCTCGCGCGCGCTCAGGCTCTGGCCCATCACGGTGTCCAGCCCGGAGCGCGGGTAGGTGGGCTTGATCACGCTGTCGCGCAGCAGCGGCAGCACCTCGCGCAGCGCGGCGTCTTCGCCGCACCACCAGGTGGCCAGCGAAGGCAGGTTCAGTTCCTCGCCCAGCAGGTGGCGGCTGATGGCCGGCAGGAAGCCCAGCAGCGCGCTCGATTCCAGCGGGGCCGAGCCCGGCGCGTTGGCCAGCAGCAGGTTGCCCGCGCGCAGCACCTGCAGCAGGCCGGGCACGCCCAGGCGCGAATCGGAGCGCAGCTCCAGCGGGTCCAGCCACTCGTCGTCCAGCCGCTTGATGAGCGCGTGCACCGGCTCCAGGCCGCTGAGCGTCTTGAGGAACAGGCGCTGGTCGCGCACCGTGAGGTCGTTGCCTTCCACCAGCGTGAGGCCGAGGTAGCGCGCGAGGTAGGCGTGTTCGAAGTAGGTCTCGTTGTAGGGGCCGGGCGTGAGCAGGGCGATGCGCGCGTTCTCGCCCTCGGGCGCCATGCGCTTGATGCCGTCCATGAGGGCGCGGTAGCTTGCGGCCAGGCGCTGCACCTTCATGCCGGCGAAGGCCTTGGGGAACTGGCGCCCGATGGCGATGCGGTTCTCCAGCAGGTAGCCCAGGCCCGAAGGCGCCTGGGTGCGCTGGCCGACCACCCACCAGCGGCCGTCGGGCCCCTGGGCGAGGTCGAAGCCCACGATGTGCAGCCAGGTATCGCCCGGCGGGCGCACGCCCTGCATGGAGCGCAGGTAGCCCGGATGGCCCTGCACCAGCGCGGCCGGCAGCAACGCGCGCCTGAGCAGTTCGCGCTCGCCGTACAGGTCGGCCATCATGGCGTTGAGCAATCGCGTGCGCTGCAGCACGCCGGCCTCGATCTGCGCCCAGTCCTGCGGGCCGATGAGCTTGGGGAAGAGGTCGAGCGACCAGGGGCGTTCGAGCCCGGTGGAGGCGTCGGCGTAGACGTTGTAGGTCACGCCGTTGTCGCGGATCTGGCGCTCGAGGTTCTCGGCGCGGCGGTTCAGGTCGCTGAAGCCGTCGGCGCCGATGTGTTCGAAGAAGCTGGCCCAGGGGCGCGACAGCGCCGAGGCCTCGGGGTCGCCGCCGGCGCGCAGCTCGTCGCGGTGGCCCGCGTCCGCCGGCACGGACAGGGAGAGCGCCCAGGCCCCCGGGGTGTCCGGGCGCAACTGGGCAAAGAGGGATTCGGTGGGGTCGGGATTCACGGGCTTAGAGTATGCCCGCTGGGGTATCGGCGGGCCGGGGGGGCGTGAATCGCCGTGTTGCATCCTTCAAACAGGTTCTGGCAGGCCCGGGCCGCGTGTTCAGGTCCGAAGGTCGAGCGTGAACGGAAACTCGCGGCTGTGCTGGGCCGGCGTCACGTCCATGCGGCCTGGCGTGTGCCCCATCTGGAAGAAGCGCGACAGCCGGCGGCTCTCGGCCTCGTAGGCGTTGATGGGGAAGGTGTCGTAGTTGCGCCCGCCCGGGTGGGCGACGTGGTACTGGCAGCCGCCCAGGGAGCGCTTGAGCCAGGTGTCGACGATGTCGAAGGTCAGCGGCGCGTGCGCGGGGATCGAGGGGTGCAGCGCCGAGGGCGGGCTCCACGCCTTGTAGCGCACGCCGGCCACGTACTCGCCCGCGGTGCCGGTGCTCTGCAGGGGCAGGGCGCGGCCGTTGCAGGTGATCACGTGGCGGCTGTCGTTGAAGCCGCTCACGCGCACCTCCACACGCTCCAGCGAGGAGTCCACGTAGCGCACGGTGCCGCCGATCGCGCCTTCTTCGCCCATCACGTGCCAGGGCTCCAGCGCGCTGCGGAGGGTCAGCTCGATGCCGCGCGCGGCCACCTCGCCCACCAGCGGGAAACGGAACTCGAAGTGCGGCTCGAACCACGCCATGTCGAAGGGGTACCCGGCGTCGGTCATGTCGGTGAGCACGTCCTCGAAGTCCATGCGCACGAAGGTGGGCAGCAGGCAGCGGTCGTGCAGCTCGGTGCCCCAGCGCGTGAGGCGGCCCTGCCAGGGCTGCTTCCAGAAGCGCGCGATCATGGCGCGCAGCAGCAGTTGCTGCGCGATGCTCATGCGCGCGTGCGGCGGCATCTCGAAGGCGCGCAGCTCCAGCAGGCCCAGGCGCCCGGTGGGGCCGTCGGGCGAGTAGAGCTTGTCGATGCAGAACTCGCTGCGGTGCGTGTTGCCGGTGACGTCGATCAGGATATTGCGCAGCGTGCGGTCGATCAGCCACGGGGGCATGTCCGAGCCATGCTTCTTGCGGTTTTCTTCAATCTGCGCGAGTGCGATCTCCAGTTCGTAGAGCTGGTCGTTGCGCGCTTCGTCCACGCGCGGCGCCTGGCTGGTCGGGCCGATGAACAGGCCGCTGAAAAGGTACGACAGCGAGGGGTGGTTGTGCCAGTAGGCCAGCAGGCTGCCCAGCAGCTCGGGCCGGCGCAGGAAGGGCGAGTCCGCCGGCGTGGCGCCGCCCAGCACGAAGTGGTTGCCGCCGCCGGTGCCGGTGTGGCGGCCATCGGTCATGAACTTCTCGGCGCACAGGCGTGTCTGGTGCGCGGCCTCGTAGAGGAATTCGGTGTGTTCCACCAGCTCGCCCCAGTTGTGCGCGGGGTGGATGTTGACCTCGATCACGCCCGGGTCGGGCGTGACCTGCAGCATCTTCAGGCGCGGGTCGCGCGGCGGCGGGTAGCCTTCGAGCACGATGCTCATGCCCAGCTTCTCGGCCGTGGCTTCCACGGCGGCCAGCAGGTCGAGGTAGTCCTCCAGCAACGCCATGGGCGGCATGAAGATGTAGAGGTGCTGGTTCTTGCCGCCGCCGGCCTTCTCGGCCTTGGGACCGTTGGCGCGGTGCGGGTCGCGCGCTTCCACGCACAGCGCGGTGCGCGTGAGCCAGGCGGCCGATTCGGCGCGCTGCGGAAAGCGCGCGGCCAGGGCCTGCGCGGGCGCCGCGCCGGGGCCGGGTTGGCCCGGGCGCAGGCCTTCCACCGTCTCGGCATCCGGGTCGAAGTCCATGCCTTGCATGGAGACCGTGCCGCCTTCGGCGAAGCCCCCACCCACCTGGTGCGGTGACACCTGGTGCTTCACGGCCGCGCCACGCGGCAGCGGGTCGCGCGCGGAGTGCGGGTCCTGCTCGATGTGGTACGGGTAGTCGC
This sequence comes from Hydrogenophaga sp. FG152, assembly GCF_057809615.1. NCBI lineage: Bacteria > Pseudomonadati > Pseudomonadota > Betaproteobacteria > Burkholderiales > Comamonadaceae > Hydrogenophaga > Hydrogenophaga sp. FG152. Next base: position 243,317 of record NZ_JBMDKH010000003.1, read on the forward strand.
CGGCCGACACCCAGGGCAGCGAGTCCAGCGGCAGGCGGTAGCCCATGGGCGAGTCGCCTGGAATCAGGTACATGCGCTCGTCGCGGAAGAACCAGGGCCCGGTGGACCACACCGTGCCCGAGATGCGCGGGTAGCCACTCTTGCCGTTGTTCGAGAGCGCGCCGTTGCGGCCCGAGGCCTGCAGCGGCAGCACATAGCCCACGGTGGCGTCCAGCCCTTGGCTGAAGACGCGGCGCAGGCGGGCGCGTTCGAGTTCGTCGTCGAGCTTGCTGTCGAACGGGTCCACGTTCACCGGCAGGCGGCGCTCGCGCCAGAGGTAGTACCAGGTGTCCTCGTAGCCCGGGGTGATGTACTGGGTGGACAGGCCGAGCTTGCGCGCCAGCGCCTGCGTGAAGCGGCGCGCGTCGTCGCTGGTGTGGCGCGCTTCGTCGCGCTCGTCGGCCAGCAGGGCCGGGTTGTGCCAGAGGGTCTCGCCATCGGCGCGCCAGAACATCGACAGTGCCCAGCGCGGCAATTGCTCGCCCGGGTACCACTTGCCCTGGCCCATGTGCACGAAGCCGCCCGCGCCGTACTCGGCGCGCAGGCGCCCCAGCAGCTCGGTGGCGTAACCGCGCTTGGTGGGGCCGAGCGCGTCGGTGTTCCACTCGGCGGCGTCGCGGTCGCTGGTGGCCACGTAGGTGGGCTCACCGCCCATAGTCAGGCGCACGTCGTGCTGCTCCAGATCGGCATCCACCTTTTCGCCCAGCGCCAGCACGCCGGCCCATTGTTCGTCGGTGTACGGGCGGGTGACGCGCGGCGACTCGTAGACCCGCGTCACGCTCATGTGGTGGCTGAATTCAACTTCGCACTTGTCCACGCCACCTTCCACCGGCGCCGCGCTCGAGGGCTGCGGCGTGCAGGCCAGCGGCACATGGCCTTCGCCCGCGAGCAGGCCCGAGGTCGGGTCCAGCCCGATCCAGCCCGCGCCGGGCAGGAAGACTTCGCACCAGGCGTGCAGGTCGGTGAAGTCCTTCTCGGGACCATTGGGGCCGTCGACCGACTTCACGTCGGACGTGAGCTGGATCAGGTAGCCCGAGACGAAGCGCGCGGCCAGGCCCATGTGGCGCAGGATCTGCACCAGCAGCCAGCCGCTGTCGCGGCACGAGCCGCTCTTGAGCTTGAGCGTGTCTTCGGGCGTCTGCACGCCGGGCTCCATGCGGATGGTGTACGCGATGTCGTGCTGCAGCCGCTGGTTGATCTCGACCAGGAAGTCGATCGTGCGGCGTTCCTTGCGGTCCACCGCGTCCACATAGGCCTTGAGCAGCGGCGTGAGCGGCGCGGTGGCCAGGTAGGGCGCGAGTTCCTGTTGCTGCGCTGCGTCGTACTTGAAGGGGAAGTTCTCGGCCGAAGGCTCCAGGAAGAAATCGAACGGGTTGTAGACCGCCATTTCCACCACCAGGTCGATCGTGACCTTGAACTCGGTGGTGGGCTCGGGGAACACCAGGCGCGCCTGGTAGTTGGCAAAAGGGTCCTGCTGCCAGTTGATGAAATGCTCGCCGGGCTCGATGCGCTGGGAATACGAGAGCACCTTGGTGCGGCTGTGCGGCGCGGGCCGCAGCCGGACCACCTGAGGCCCCAGCTTGACCAGGCGGTCGTACCGATAATGGGTGATGTGGCTCAGGGCAACATGGATGGCCATACGAGAGACTTTCCTGGGAGGGGAACAACAATGGATCCGCGAGCCACCAACCGGCCGACGCGGCTTGCAGCCATGCTAGCAAGTCTTGCGCCACGGCCACATGACATTTCCACCAAGCGGTGCCGCCCGGCGTGATCGTGCGCCATTCCGGCTTCGGGGCGCTGCTGGGCTGGGTGCTGGGCGTGGCGCTGCAATTGCAGCAGCCCGCGCTGTGGCCCCTGGGGGTCTACGGTGCTTTGCTGCTGGCCGGCGTGCTGGGCCTGGGGGCCTTGCGGCTGACCCGGCGTGCCGCTCCTGCGCTGCTGCTGGCCTGGGTGGCGGGCGCGCTCATCGGCGTCGGCGCCACCGGGGCCCGCGCCGTGCATTTCGCGGCCGACGCGCTCGACCCGGCCCTGCAAGGCATCGACATCGAGGTGACCGGGCGCATCGCCTCCCTGCCGCAGCGAAGCGCGCAGGGTGAGCGCTTCGAGTTCGTGGTGGAGTCGGCCGCGCGCGGCGGCCAGGCGGTGGCGCTGCCGCCGCGCCTGCAACTGGGGTGGTACCTGCGGCCCGATGAGGCCGGCGGCCTCGGCCTCGGCCTCGGCCCCGGCCTGCGCGCGGGTGACCGCTGGCGCTTCACGGTGCGACTGCGCAGCCCGCATGGCAACGCCAACCCGCACGGCTTCGACCGCGAACGCTGGCTCTGGGAACAGGGCATCCAGGCCACCGGTTATGTGCGCAGCGGCCCGCGCGACCCGACGCCCCAGCGGCTGGGCGCCACACCCTGGCACCCGCTGGACCGCTTGCGCCAGGGCGTGGCCGAGCGCATCGAGGCCCGCGTGCACGAAGACCCGCGCAGCGCGGGCGTGCTGGCCGCGCTGGTGGTGGGTGACCAGTCGGCCATCGACCGCAGCGACTGGGACCTCTTCCGCACCACAGGCGTCGCTCATTTGATGAGCATTTCAGGTTTGCACGTGACCCTGTTTGCCTGGCTGGCCACGGCGCTGGTGGGTGCGCTCTGGCGGCGTCTGGCGCTGCGCTGGCCCAAGGCCTTGCTGGCGCTGCCCACGCCATGGGCGGCGGGCCTGGGTGGCGTGGCGCTGGCCACGGCGTACGCGCTGTTCTCGGGCTGGGGTGTGCCGGCGCAGCGCACCGTGCTCATGCTGGTCGTGGTGGTTGGCCTGCGCCTGTCGGTGCGGCACTGGCCCTGGCCGCACGTGTGGCTGCTGGCCATGGCGGCGGTGCTGCTGCTCGACCCCTGGGCCTTGATGCAGGCTGGCTTCTGGCTCAGCTTCGTGGCGGTGGGCATCCTGTTCGCCACCGACCCGGGCCGGCGCTCGCCGGCGCCCGAGGGCTCCTGGCCGCAGCGGGCGGCGCGGGCCTTTCTGGCCTTGCTGCGGGAGCAGGGCGTGGTGACGGTGGCGCTCGCGCCGCTCACCCTGCTGCTGTTCGGCCAGTTCTCGGTGGTGGGGCTGGTGGCCAACCTCGCCGCCATTCCCTGGGTGACCCTGCTGGTCACGCCGCTGGCCTTGCTCGGTGTGTTCGCGCCGCCCTTGTGGGATGGGGCCGCCTGGGCGGTGCAGGCCTTGTCGCTCGCCTTGCAGTGGCTGGCTCAGTGGCCGGGCGCGGCCCTGTTCCGCCCGGTGGCGCCGTGGTCACTGGCGCTCGCGGCGGTGCTGGGCGGCGTGTTGCTGGTGCTGCGCCTGCCCTGGGTGGTGCGGCTCTCGGGGCTGATGCTGCTCTGGCCGGCCTTGCTCTACACGCCGCCGCGCCCGGCGCCGGGCCAGTTCGAGTTGATCGCGCTGGACGTGGGGCAGGGCAGCGCGGTGCTGCTGCGCACCGCCGGCCACAGCCTGCTCTACGACACCGGCCCGCGCTATGGGCCGCAGCCCGATGCCGCCGACGCCGGCGACCGCGTGGTGCTGCCGCTGTTGCGCGCGCTCGGCGAGCGGCTCGACACGGTGGTGGTCAGCCACAGCGACAGCGACCATTCCGGTGGCGCGCCCTCGGTGCAGGCGGCGCAGCCCCAGGCGCGCTGGCTCACGTCCTACGACAGCGACCCCGCGCGCCGCTGCGTGGCGGGCCAGCGCTGGCGGTGGGATGGGGTGGATTTCGACGTGCTGCACCCGCAACCCGATGACTACGACGAGACCGGCCGTGGGCGGCTCTCCAGCAACGCCATGTCCTGCGTGCTGCTCGTGTCCAACGGCGCGCAGAGCGTCTGGCTGGGCGGCGACATCGATGCCGCGCACGAGGTGCGCCTGGCGCTCGCGCGGCCCGAGCAACGCGCGACCGTGATGCTCGCGCCCCACCACGGCAGCCAGACCTCCAGCAGCCCGGTGCTGCTCAACACCTTGCGCCCGAGGCTGGTGATGGTTCAGTCGGGCTACCGCAACCGCTTCAACCACCCCGCGCCGGTGGTGCTGGAGCGCTATGCCCAGCGCGGCATTCCCTGGGTGAACTCCCCCGCGTGCGGCGCGGCGACCTGGCGCAGCGCTGAGCCCGACCGCGTGGTGTGCCAGCGCGAGGTCGGCCGCCGGTACTGGCACCATCATGGCAATCATGAAAATGAATAATATAACGATCATGATTGTAAAAATGATCAACAAAACGATCAAATCGGCTTGCTGAATCAGGTGGATAATGATAAATTAACTTATCAAAATCATCAAAAAGCTCAATATGACGAGCATCGTCCAGGACATTGAAGGTGCACGCAAGGCCGCATCGCTGACGCAAGAGGAACTGGCGCAGCGCGCCGGCGTCAGCCGCATGACCGTGTCGCGCATCGAGGCGGGCATGGATCCCAGGCTGTCCACGCTGCAGGAACTGGCCCGCGCCATGGGCATGGAGTTGATGCTGGTGCCACGCGCGCTGCGCGCCGAGGTGGAGGGCTTCCTGCGCTCGGGTGGGCGCGTTCTCGGGCAGCCCGCAGGGGCGGGTGCGCCGAAGTCGCTGGTGGACCTGCTGGACACGCCGGCCTGAAAGGGGCTGGCCATGAGCACTTTCATCCGTTACCTGCGCCTATCCCTGCACACGCCGGCCGGGGAGAAGCGGCCCATCGGTTACCTCTCGCAGTACGGCGACATCCTGCGCATGTCCTTCGACGAGCCGTACCTGAATGACCCGCGCCGGCCCACGCTGTCCATGAGCCTGCGCGGGGTGGACGACGCGGCCACCCGGCAGATCCTGAGCGCCACGCGCGACGAGCGCCTGGTGCGCAACGACGGCCGCTGGCCGGTCTTCTTCCAGAACCTCTTGCCCGAAGGCCACAACCGCGAACGCCTGGCCGCGCAAAGAGGCTGCACCATCGAGGACGAATTCGAACTGCTGGCCGCCGCCGGGCACGACCTGATGGGCGCGCTGGAAGTCGAGCCCGTGCCCGCCGACGAAGACATCCCGCAGGTGGTTCGCCACTGGCACGCGGCGCTGGGGCTCGATGTGCTGGAACCGGGCTTTGTCGAGCTGCCGGTCGAGGACGCCGCGTCCCTGCCCGGGATGGTGACGAAGTTCTCCGCGGTGCAGGAGGGGCGGCGCTACGTCGTCAAGCGGCATGGCGTGGCGGGCAGCCACATCCTGAAGCTGCCGACCACCCGCCACCCCGAACTCGTCGAGAACGAATACACCGGCTACCGGTTGTGCGCCGCGCTCGGGCTGGACTGCGCCCGCGCGAGCATCATCGCGCGGGAGCAGGCGCAATTGCCCGCGCCGGTCGATTTTCCGCACATCCTGGCGGTCGAGCGCTTCGACCGCCGGCACGGCCTGCGCGTGCACATGGAAGAGTTCGCGCAGGTGATGGGCTATGCCCCGAGGCAGAAGTACGGCAGGGGCATCGAGCGGGACTACGGCCAGATGTTGCGCCTGCTCAACCAGTATTCGGTGCAGCCCGCGCGCGACACGCGCGAATTCCTCGGCCGCTTCCTGGCCTTCATCCTCATGGGCAACACCGACGCGCACCTCAAGAACTGGGCGCTGCTGTACCCCGATGGCATCGAGCCTCAACTGGCCCCCTTGTACGACCCGGTCTGCGTGAGCGCCTTCTTTGCCGGCATGCCGCCAGCGGACTACGGCATCAACCGCGCCATCGACGCCAGGCTGCGCGCGTTCACCTGGGCGCAGCTCGAATCGCTGCTGGAGAGTACCGGCCTGCTGCGCAGGTCGGTGGTGCTGCGGCACTGCAAGGCAGTGGTGAAGGCCGCCCAGGCCGACTGGCCGGCCCTGCTCGCGGAGGCGCCGAACAACGTGCGCGAAGAGGTCGGCGCCCGCTTGCGCGGGGGGGTGGCCTTGACGGCCTGAGCTTTGCCGAGGTTCAAACGCAACCCTCCGCGCGGTCGTTGGCATCAGTCAGGATCAAAACCATTTGAATGCTTTGGTGTTATTCTTGTAAAGTCCCTCCCGCTCACGAAAAAGGTGAGCCGGGCCTGAGAACCCGTACCAATGGCGGAGGCCATTTCAACCCGCAAGGAAAATGGCCTCTCTCGTTCCAGTCCCGTTTTTGGCGGCCTGGGCGGGAGACCCGCGAGGGTCTGCCGGTTTCCGTTGGTCCGGTTCTCAGCCCGTTCAGGCCGCCGCCACCTTGGCGTGGCGGCGGTTTTCCCAACGGAACAGGGAGCCACCGCATGCCGAACCCGCTGAGCAAGCAACAGAAACTGGCCGTTCTCATCGACGCGGAGAACGCGTCGCCGGCCCGCCTTCGCGCCATCCTGCGGCGCGCCGCCTGCTACGGCGTGCTGGCGATCAAACGCGCCTACGGCGACTGGTCGAACCCCCGCCTGCAGCGCTTCAAGGCCCTGCTCTTGCGCCATGCCATCGAACCGGTGCAGCTCTTCAGCTACACCAAAGGCAAGAACGCGGCGGACATCGCCCTGAGCCTGGACGCGATGGACCTGATGCACATGGGGCAGGTCACGGGCGTCTGCCTCGTCTCTTCCGACAGCGACTTCACGCCCGTGGCGATGCGCCTGCGCCGCGAAGACCTGCGGGTCTACGGCTTCGGCGAGCGCCAGACGCCTGCCGCCTTCGTGGCGGCGTGCAGCACCTTCATCTACACCGACTCGCTCGTGGGCTGACCGCTTCCAGGGGGTGGTCTGTTTCCGCCATGGATCGCCGCATGCTCGAAAACCCTGGCCCGGTCCTTGCTATGCTGTGCTCAGGAGAAAAAGCCCATGAGCAGACCGATGTTTGACGAAATGAACGCCTCGCCCAGCGAGGTCCGGGCCCACTATCAGAACTACGCGCGCTGGCTGGCGCAGCAGCCGGAAGAGGTGATGGCGGCCCGGCGCGAAGAGGCCGAAATGATCTTCCGCCGCGTCGGCATCACCTTTGCGGTGTACGGCGCCAAGGACGAGGACGGCTCCGGCACCGAGCGCCTCATCCCCTTCGACCTCATCCCCCGCATCATTCCCGCCCACGAATGGCGCAGCATGGAGGAGGGCCTGGTGCAGCGGGTGACCGCGCTCAACCGCTTCATCCACGACGTCTACCACGGCCAGGACATCATCAAGGCCGGCATCGTGCCGGCCGACCAGATCTTCCAGAACGCGCAGTTCCGCCCCGAGATGATGGGCGTGGACGTTCCGCACCAGATCTACTCGCACATCTCGGGCATCGACATCGTGCGCGCGCCCAACGCCGACGGCGTGGGCGAGTACTACGTGCTGGAAGACAACCTGCGCGTGCCCAGCGGCGTGAGCTACATGCTCGAAGACCGCAAGATGATGATGCGCCTGTTCCCCGAACTCTTCGGCGAGAACCGTGTGGCCCCGGTCGCGCATTACCCCGACCTGCTGCTGGAGACCCTGCGCGCGAGCAGCCCGGCCACCACGGCCGAGCCCACGGTGGTGGTGCTCACCCCCGGCATGTACAACAGCGCCTACTTTGAGCACGCCTTCCTGGCGCAGCAGATGGGCATCGAGCTGGTCGAGGGGCAGGACCTCTTCGTCAAGGACAACTTCGTCTACATGCGCACCACGCGCGGCCCCAAGCGGGTGGACGTGATCTACCGCCGCGTCGACGACGACTTCCTCGACCCTTCGGTGTTCCGCCCCACGTCCACGCTGGGCTGCGAAGGCTTGCTCGGCGTGTACCGCAGCGGCAATGTGGCGATCTGCAACGCCGTGGGCACGGGTGTGGCGGACGACAAGTCCATCTACCCCTACGTGCCCAAGATGATCGAGTTCTACCTCGGGCAGAAGCCCATTCTGAACAACGTGCCGACCTTCATGGGGCGCGAGCCCGAGGACCTCAAGTACATCCTGGCGAACATGAAGGACCTGGTGGTCAAGGAAGTGCACGGCGCGGGCGGCTACGGCATGCTGGTCGGGCCCGCGTCCACCCAGGCCGAGATCGAGGACTTCCGCAAGGCCGTGGCGGCCAACCCCACGGGTTACATCGCGCAGCCCACGCTGTCGCTGTCCACCTGCCCCACCTACGTGCAAAGCGGCGTGGCGCCGCGCCACATCGACCTGCGCCCCTTCGTGCTCAGCGGCAAGGAGGTGCAGATGGTGCCCGGCGGCCTCACCCGCGTGGCACTCAAGGAAGGCTCACTGGTCGTCAACTCGTCGCAAGGCGGCGGGACGAAGGACACCTGGATTCTGGAAGACTGAGGGACACACCATGCTTTCGCGAACCGCCGACCACCTTTTCTGGATGTCCCGCTACACCGAGCGCGCGGAGAACACCGCCCGCATGCTGGACGTGAACTACCAGACCTCGCTGCTGCCGCAGTCCGCCGCCGTGGCGCAGGTGGGCTGGGAAGGGTTGCTCACCATCAGCGAGCTCATGTACACCTACACGCAGAAGTACGGCAAGGAGATCACGCCGCGCAACGTGCTGGACTTCATGGTGCGGGACGAAACCAACCCGTCGAGCATCTTCTCGTGCCTTCGGGCGGCGCGCGAGAACGCGCGGGCTGTGCGCGGCGCGCTCACCACCGAGTTCTGGGAGACGCAGAACCAGACCTGGCTCGAACTCAACCGCATGCTCAAGAGCAAGAACTTCGAGCGCGATCCGGGGGAGTTCTTCGAGTGGGTCAAGTTCCGTTCGCATCTCTCGCGCGGCGTGGCCATCGGCACCATGCTGCAGGACGAAGCCTTCCACTTCTACCGCATGGGCACCTTCCTGGAGCGTGCGGACAACACCGCCCGCCTGCTGGACGTGAAGTTCCACGCCGTGCACAGCGACTTCTTCGGCGCCGCCAGCGAGCTCGATCAGGAATACGACTTCTACCACTGGAGCGCGATCCTGCGCAGCGTGAGCGGCTTCGAGGTCTACCGCAAGGTCTACCGCGACGTGATCACGCCCGAGCGCGTGGCCGAGCTGCTGATCCTGCGCGCTGACATGCCGCGCAGCCTGGCGGCCAGCCTGAACGAGGTGGTCAACAACCTCAGCGTGGTGTCCAACGACCACAGTGGCGAAACCCTGCGCCGCGCCGGCAAGCTCAAGGCCGACCTGCAGTACGCCCGCATCGACGAGATCCTCTCCACGGGGCTGCACGCCTTCCTCACGCAGTTCCTCGACCGCGTGAACGAGCTGGGTGGTCGCATCAGCCAGGACTTTTTGGTCCCTTCGCACTGAGTGGCGCGAGGGCGCTCGACGGCCCCCTCGCGAACCGCCGCCTGAGCACGCCTGCCGTCTGTCGGGACGATAGCGCCTGGTTCCTGCCATTCCGGTTTTGGTAGCCGTTTCCATCGCAATGGATTCCTGGGGGAAGGTGCGAGGCATGGATTCGCCGATCCATTTCCGCTCTATTTGCACTACCTTCTTTGGGTGCTTTTGCCTAGGGTTGAATTTTGTCGCACGCCTGGACGAATCTCCGCCGCGCGACAACGCTTGCCCCGCTGAAACTCATTTGAAAGTCATTTATGAATACGAATCTATGTGCTGAATATCCAACTCTTGAAAAATTCAATCTCATTGGCTTTGAGAAATTTATCAAAAAAGAGAGTGCCGTTGTTTATTCACCTCAAGAGATAGATGAATTGGCGGTGGAGCTTTGCATTCAAAAGGACGATATAGGCAAATTGGAACACTTTCGAGTCAGAACGGGTGAAGATGCTGCAAAGATGGTGGCGGAATATTGTCCGAAATATGTGTGCACAAATAAAGTGGCAGTTTGGACGGTTTTGAAGAATAACCCGTCGATCTTGGCCGCTGTGAATTCTCTGATTCATACGGACAAAGGTCTCCCGACTGATCAGGTGCAGGAACTCAGAAGCTGCATTGACTCCATCAATCATGGGGGCAATATGCATCCTGAACTTTGGGGTTTGAATGATTATTACGCATCGGTTAAAAATGTTGATGCCAAAATCATAACGCCTGTAGATATTGGATCTAAAGCGCAACTGCCAATTTTGGTGTCAGACAAGATCGCACAGAAAAAGGTCGAAGGGCATGGTGTGCGCCCTTCGCTCCTGGACAAATCTCCGAAAGTGAATTCGACTCAGACAAAAATACCTAAGAAACAACCCTCTGTGTCAAGCAAAGCCAAGTTGGAGGGGGTGGCCAAAGGAGCACTTCTACCCCAAAATGTGAAATCAAAAAATATCCAAACCCCCTCTTCAATTAAATTCACTCCCGAAGTACCGGCTGGGGATCTTTTGAGGCGGATAGAGGTTGGTGGTGATTCAAGCGCTTCTATTAAAAAAATCTTTGATGAATATGTGAAAAGCCATGTATCTTCTGCCAGGCGTGCTCCCGACTTCGAGGAGCAACGTCGCTGGAGCATTGCATGTCTCATTCAGCAAAATTCAAATCGACATTTTGATTCCGACATCGATGCCGGTAAATTCCTGGATAATGAGCTCCTGAAGAGTGCGCAATATTCAGCCTTGAAGAATCTTCTGAAAGAGGAGGGAGTCATAGCTATGTGCAATTTCTTCATCGAGCAAATTAATTCTCAAGCGATGTCGAGTGATTTTGTGGCTGACTTTCTGGAAAGTTGTGCGGGCAGCAAACCATCGGGGTTTGAGCCACTTGGACAGATGAAGGCTGCAAAAGCGACAGTTGTGGGTTTTTCCAAACTTTTGGAGCATCTGAAAAATCCTTTCAAACTCCTTGTGAAAATTAAATCGCAAAGAGAGTTGGTGGGTGATGCCTTATCTCATTATGAATATTTGCTGGATTGCATTGGACCCAAGTTGCGCAAAGAGGAATTGCATCAGCTTGTTTGGGGGGGGATGGGCACTGCATTGGTATCTGGAAGATATGGGGATATTGAGGTCTGGGCAAATATATATCGCAAAGCCGGTTTTTCATCGGAGCAGCTTGCTAAGCTTATGACACCTCACGGTGGCCTCCGGGATAGGATAGAAAAAGGATGTGAGCAGACGTTGAGGGCTTATGGTAATGCGCTCATTTCAATTCAAGGGGACAAGGCCAGCAAGTTGGATCAAAAGCACGCAGACCAACTTTGGCGGGCCATCAAAAAGGAACACATGGGGACATTCTTCAATATCACTGAATACAAGAACATGAGCAACGCAACTCTCAAACACTTCCAGGCTGCCAAGAAGTTGCTTCAGGCAAAGAACTACCCCTGACAGAGAATGTGGTGGCTGTCTCCACAGCCGTGATTGATGGGATTCACGGCTTGCTTATGCGGCGACTGGTGGAGATGTCTCAGGCTTTGCCGCCCAGCGTCTGCACCATCTGCTCAAACAGCGCATCCACCGCAGGCAAATGGCGCGAGGCCTGGCTGCGGTACAGCGCCACATCCATGAAATCCAGGGCCGGCAGGCCCTGTTTTTCGCCCAGGATCGCCAGGTGCGCCGGTGCGCTGCAGCGCGTGAGCACCGCCAGGGCCAGGCCACTTTCCACCGCCGCGAGCTGGCCCGCGAGGCTGGAGCTGTTGTAGACCACGCGGTAGGCGCGCCGTTGTGCATTGAGCGCGGCGATCACGGCGCGTCGCGCCAGGCTGGTGGCTTCGTACACCGCGATCGGCAGCGGGTCGCGCCGCCACACCTCGAACTGCGGCGCGCCCACCCACACCAGCGGCTCCTGGAACAGCAGGGTGCCGCGCGTGGCCTTGTCGCGCGAGATCAGGGCCAGATCGATCTCGCCGCGTTGCACCTTGGGAATGAGCGAGGTGGATTGCTCGCAGTCCAGCTCGATTTCCACACCCGCGTGCCGCGCGGCGTAGCTGCGCAGCACAGGTGAGAGGTAGCTCACCGCGTAGTCGTCGGGCACGCCCAGCCGCACACGGCCGCTGAGCACGGGCCCGTGCAAGGCCTCCAGTGTTTCCGCGTGCAAGGCCAACATGCGCCGCGCGTAGCCCAGCAACTCGGTGCCGGTGGGCGTGAGTTCCAGGTGGCGTGGCCCGCGCAGGAGCACGGCGCGGCCCACCGCGTCTTCCAGCTTGCGGATCTGCATGCTCACCGCCGGTTGCGAGCGGTGCACCAGCGGCGCGGCAGCCGAAAGCGAGCCGCCGTCCACCACCGCCACGAAAGCGCGCAGCCAGTCCAGTTGCAGGTCGGTGTGGTTCATGGTTGCTCCAATATTCGCTTATCGAATGCATTGGATTTTATTTATCCGCTGTACAGATCGATCGCGCCAACCGACCATCGGCGCATGAACTGCACGGCTTCGTTGCCCCATTCCCTCGGTCCTCACCACCACGCCGCAGCGCGCGAACGCGCCGGCATGTGGCTCATGGTGGCGGGTGGCCTCATGCTCGGCACGCTGGGCATCTTTCTGGAAGAGGCCGGCCAGAGCCCGCTCACGGCGGTGTGGTTCCGCTGCGCGTTCGGCCTGCTCGCACTCACCGCATGGTTCGCCGTGACCCGGCGCTGGCGGGAGCTCCGGCTTTCTGGCGCGGCGCGCTGGGCGGCGGTGAGTGCGGGTGTGCTCGCGGTCATCAACTGGGTGCTGTTCTTCGAGGCCATCGAGCGCACCTCCATTGGTGTGGCCACCGTGGTGGTCCATGTGCAGCCTTTCATGGTGATGGCTTTCGGTGCGCTGTGGTGGAAGGAGCGCATCACGCGCGCACAAGGCATCGCCACCTTCGCCTGCCTGGTCGGCCTGGCGCTGGCCTCCGGCTGGGTGGATGGTGCGCTCACCGGTGCGGGCTGGTCGTCTACCTACCTCTGGGGCATCGGCCTGGCCTTGCTCAACTCGGTGGGCTATGCGGCCCTGACCCTGATCGCCAACCGGGCACGCGGTGTCACGCCGCTGGCGCTGGCCTGGTGGCAGTGTGCGGTGGGCGCGGTGGTGCTGGCCTGGTGGCCGTTCGTGCATGGCTGGCCGCCTGTGGGCTCTGCCTGGGCCTGGCTGGCGGGGCTGGGTGCCATCCACACCGGGCTGGCCTACGTGGTGCTGTATGCCGGCGTGGCGCGCCTGAGCGCCGGGCGCGTGGCCGTGCTGCAGTTCGTCTACCCGGCCTCGGCCGTGGCGGTGGAGTGGGCCTTGTACGGCCGGGCCCTGAGCCCCAGCCAGCTGGCTGGCGTGCTCATGATGCTGGTGGCCCTGGTGGTGGTGGGCACGCAACGGGCGACGCGCCAGGCCTGAACCGTTGCGCGGAAAACCGCGCCATCGCCAGCAAAAGTCACGCTCGCCAGCGGCCCCCTGTCAGGCAAAAGGCCAAAAACGCCTATCCTGACTGTCAGGCCGGTCCAGGCCTTATCTCCCCGGGCCGACCGTGATGCCAACAACGGAGGATGAATGGCCAGCGATCTGGATACGGTGAGGGTGCTTCGCGCCCTGTTCAACGACATGCCCAAGGCACCCCAGGGGCTCTCCCACGAGGAGACCATGGCCTGGGTGCAGCGGTCGATGGCCGATTTCGAGGGCGGCGACATGGCCTACATGATCGAGCACATCACCCGCAGTTCCATGCTCGACATCGTGCTGCGCCTGCGCGAGGACGGGTACCTGAAGGACGACGCTGCCTTCACCGACACGGTCAACCTCATCTCCACGCCCGAGGGCCGAAAGAGTTTCATGGACCGGTGCATCCAGGCGCAGAAGAGCGCCGATGCCACCTCGCGCCTCATCCACCGCGCCAAGCGTTCGTGGTCCGATCCCTTGCCACTGTTCAGCTCGGACCCCGGCATGCTGGAGCGTTTCGTGCGTGGCGAACTCTCAGGCCCTGGCCCGCTGTTCGCCGAGTACAAGGCACGCGAAGACGTGCAGGAGATCGGCGTGTTCGCGCAGGCGCCCGACGGCATCCACGAGTTTTCCTGGGGCTTCGTGGTGGAAGACCAGGGCGCCTGGATCTTCTACATCGCCGACGTCTGGCGCAAAGGCACTGTCGGCAGCTTCGACCGTTTCCTCAGCGCCTGGCAGCAGTCCACCAGCGCCGCGTCCACCGAAAAACTGCCGCCCGTGCCCATGGGCCTGCTCATGGAAGACGGCATCAACACCTTCAGCAGCATGGCGCTGCAGGCCGCCGGCCCCATGAGCAACCCGGCCCTGCGCCGCTGGGTGGGTGAGGTGTTCATCGACCGCATGCTGCCCACCATGGCCGCGCGCGTGGTGGACGCGCAATACGACTTTCCGCTGGTGGGCGCGCACGCGCACTGAAGCGCGCGCACGGGTTGGCGAAGGCGTGCCTGCTCAGAAGCTGTGCCGCACGCCGAAGGCCACACCACTTTGTGAGCCACCGGGCACCGGCGCGCCGCCCGGCTGCCCGCCGCTGACCGACAGTGCCAGCGTGCCCTTGTTCTGGATGTGCCCGGCCGTTGCATAGACCGCCGTGCGCCGCGAGAAGCTGTAGGTGGTGCGCACGGCGGCGAGGGTGGCCCGGTTCACCGAGTGCTTGTAACGCAGGCTGAAGACCTCGCCGTCCACGAGCAAGGCCGGCGTGACCTGGTGCGCCGCGCCGAGGTACCACAGATCGCTTTTGCCGTTGGTGGCGCTGGCGCCGTTGGCGCGGCGGACCAGGCCCCCGGCGAGCTTGAGGCCACCCAGTTTCACGTAACCGTTGGCGGAGGTGCGCCGGTCCGTCATGGCGCTGGACGTGAGGCCGGCAAAGGCGCCGGTGCCGCCGCGCAGCTCGTCCACCGCGAGCGCGGTGCCCCAGGTGGCGGTGTCGTACTTCACGAGGGCCGACCATTCCCGGCAGGCCTTGCTGTCGTTCGGGTTTTCGCCAGCGCAGTTGGTGCCGGCCGGGCTCGGGCCGGCGTTCACGGCGTCCCGGCCGAGGCTGTAGCTGGCTCCCAGCGTGAGACCGGAGAAGGTGCCGCGGTAGGTGATGGCGTTGTCCGCGCGGGCGTTGGGGATGTAGCTGTCCAGCGAGCCCGAGCTGTAGAGGTTGGGGCCGAGGATGTCCGACTCCAGGATGGAATAGAACAGCATGGTGTATTGCCGGCCCAGGGACACTGTGCCCCATGGGCCTGAGAGCCCGACGAAGGCCTGGCGCCCGAAGGCGCGGCCGCCCTGGTTGGCCACACCGGTGTCGGGCGAGAACCCTGTTTCCAGCGTGAAGACCGTCTTGAGTCCCTGGCCCAGGTCTTCGGTGCCGCGAAAGCCCAGGCGGCTGGGCGCGCTGCCGGTCAGGGACGGCACGCGGGTCAGGCCGCCGCCACTGGGGGTCGCTTTCGTGACGTGTTCCACCGAGGCGTCGATGACGCCGTAGATCGACACCGTGCTCTGCGCGCTCGCGGCGCCGCTGGCCAACAGGCAGGCACACGCGCTCAAACCGGCAAGGAAGGGGGGCTTTTTCATGGGGACTCCATATTTTGGGCGAAGGGATGTCCGGGGGACCCGCCGGGTCCCCGGACAGAGGGGGGGGAACGGAAGAGGGGGGGAACGGAAGAGGGGGAGCGGGTCAGGTCACGCTGGCGAGTCGCCGCGCGACCTGTTCCTGGGCGCGCTTTTCCATCAGGCGGCGGACCCGGACGATGCCGACGTCGTGCTGGTACAGCGTTTCCCGCGAACGGGCGGACCGGGTGAGGTTCTCGATCACCTTGCGGTCCTGCTCCAGCACATCCCAGTGCAGACCTTCGAGCCGGTTGCGGTAGAGGAAGCGCCAGACGTGCCGGTCGAACCCGGAGGCCTTGCGGATGCGCCAGAAATAGACCTGGCAATGGGTCTCGTCGACCGGGGTGACGAAGCCCACGATGATGAACTGGCCACCGCCGTGCTGCTTGCTGTACGGCACGGCCAGGCGCATCCACATCAGGCCCGACTCACCGAACTCGACCCAGTCGAAGTTCACGCCGCGCTGGCCCACCTTTTCGACGATCAGGCCGGTGTCCGTCGGCCGCACCGTCATCTCGGCCTGCCGGTCGCCCTCGGCCATCGAATGGGACTGCGAGTGCAGGTAGGTGCCGTGCATGGGGTCCATGACGTTGTCGATCGCGTACCGGTGGTTGCACTTCCAGTTCTGCATGCAGAGGAAGCCCGAGTAGTCCTCGGCGGTCATCTCTTCGGGCAACTCGAACGGGGCTGGCGCGTCCAGGCTGCCATCGCCGAACCAGAGGAAGATCGCGCCGTGGGCTTCCACCACGGGGTAGGACTTCAGGCAGGTCCGCCCGGTGAGCACGCAGTTCTGCATGGCCGGCACATCGACCACCTTGCCCCGGCCGTCCACCTCCACGCCGTGGTACCAGCAGGCCACCCGGTCGCCGAGGTTCCAGCCCAGCGACAACCGCGCGCCTCGGTGCGGGCAGCGGTCTTCCACCGCGCGGACCTGGCCCTCGTCGTCGCGCCACAGCACGATCTCTTCGGACAGGCGCGTGATCCCGATGGGCGTGCCCGCCAGGCGGTAGCTCGGCAGCACCGGGTACCAGTAGTTCAACAGGCCGCGCTCCACGCGCTGCGTGGCGTCGGTTTTCAAAGTCGCTTCGTCCATGCTCATGGGGTGTTGGGGGTGTTCATTCATCGGCGGTGAAACCGGAGGCCTTGACGACCGGTGCCCAGCGCTCGATGTCGGTCTTGACGAGGGAGGCGAGCGCCGCGGGCTTGAGCGTGAGCGGCTCCATCGAGAGCTTGTCCAGGCTCGCGATGTACTCGCTGGAGTTCACGACGCTGGTGATCCGGGTGTTCCATAGCGCCACCAGGACTTGAGGCAGGCGAGGGGGCGCGAACACGCCCAGCCAGGTGTCGGCCTGCACGTTCGGATAACCCAGCTCCACCATGCACGGTGTCTCGGGCAGGTAGCGCGACCGTTTGCTGCCGAAGGTGGCGATGGGCCGCAGACCACCCGTGGCCTTGAAGGGCAGGGCTTCGCCCACGGCGTTGAAGCTCGCGGCCACATGCCCGCCCACCAGCGCCTGCAGCGCGGGCGCGCTGCCCCTGAAGGGCACATGGGTCATCTGCACCCCCGTGGCCTGGCTGAACATCACGCCCAGCAGGTGCAGCACCCCACCGGGGCCTGACGAGGCGTAGTCGGCCTTGTCCGGGTGGGCCTGCATCCATTTCACGAGCTCGGGCACGGTGTTGACGCTGGACGGCACCATGGGCCCCACGCTGAGCACCAGCTCCGAGCGTGCGCAGGCGGCCACAGCCGTGAAGTCCTCCAGCGGCTGGTAGGCCAGCTTCTTGTAGATGTGCGGAAAGATCGTGAGCGGAAAGTCGGGCGTGAGCAGCAAGGCGCTGCCGTCGGCCGGCGCGCGCTTGATGTGCTCCAGCGCCAGGCGGCCCGCGACGCCCGCCTTGTTGTCGACGACCACGGGCTCGGGGGTGTGCGCGCGCAACTGGCTTGCCATCAGGCGCGCCAGCAGGTCAATGCCTCCCCCTGCGGGGAAGCCGACGATGAGCTGCGTGGGGCGGGCCGATTGTGCGAAGGCGCCGGCGGGAGCGGCCAGCGCCATGCCGGCCAGCATCAGCTCGCGCCGGGTGATGTCGTGGGATTTCATGGGGTGTTCTTTCGGATCGATGGGGGGTCAGGCCGCCAGGCGTTCAAGCACGGCGCACAAGGTCTCGGGCGTCCATGCGCTGCCATCGGGTTGCAACAGGTTTCTCGCGTTGAGCGCTTCGGCGAAGGCCTCGGGCGTGCGGCCGTCGTCGGCGTAGATCTGCACGAAGGCCGAGGCCAAAGCCTGTTCCTCCTCGGACGGTTCACTGGGGCGGCTTTGCCATCGCAGGTTGTCCTCTTCGCCCGGTTGAAAGATCAGGCCGTTCCCGGCGTCCTTGCACCGCGTGGCGGTTCTGGCGCTGAGGAGATGGGGATTGAAGGTGATCGCAACGACAGACATGGGGGGCATCCAGCAGAGGGTTGAAGTTCTTTTAATTCCTATAAATAGGAATTGAGCGGATGCTAAGACCCCGGCGGAACGCCTGTCAACCCGAAATGACAATCCCTACATGTTTTGTGGATATTTCCCTTTTATGGGAATTAATGCCAGCGGCCTCCGAAGCGAAGCGTGCCGCGCGCGAAGTGTTCCTAGAATGGCGTGATGAAAGACAACGACACCCCCACGCCCCGTCGACGGCGCAAGGAGCCGCGCCGCACGGCGGGCCGGCCCGCTTCCAGCAGCGGCGTGGGCAAGGAGAAGATCGTGGAAGCGGCGCTCGCGCTGTTGCGCCACAAGGCGCCGGAGGCGCTGACGGTGGTGGAGGTGGCCAGTGCCGCGAAGGTGGACCCGGCGCTGATCCGCTATTACTTCGGCACGAAGAAGGGCCTGCTGCGGGCCGCAGCGGTGGGCCTGCTGGACGACATCCAGGAACGCAGCCGGCTCGTGCTGGACGAGCCGGGGCCCTTGCGCCACCGCATCCGCACGCGCCTGCAGATGCTGATCGATTCACTGCAGCGCAACCCGCAGTTCATGAATCTGGTGCTCAAGGAGATCTACTCCGATGAAGAGGCGCAGATGGAGGTGGGTGACCTCAACACCGTGGCGAAACGGGGGCTGGCATTGACGCAGTTCGTGCTCAACCCCATCCCCGGCGACAAGCCGGCGCGCGAACTGGATGCGCGCTACCTGCACGTTGCCATCCTGGGGATGTGCACCTTCTTCATGGATGCCCAGCCCATGCTCGCGGTGCTCTTCAAGGAGCGGCCAGGAAGCGATGCCCTGGTGCAGGGCTACATCGAGTTCGCCACCGAGTTGCTGGCGCAGGGCATCGAGGCTAGTCCGTCAGCGAACGGCGGTAAGTCTCGGGCAGGAAGAGCGTGACGCACAGCACCACGACGGACACCGCAGCCAGGTAGGCGGCCGGGGCCAGCTTGGACTGCGTGGCCAGCACGAGGTAGGTGCCGACGAAGGGCGCGGTGCCACCGAAGAGGGTGTACGCCAGGTTGTAGCTGATGGCCGATGCGCTGAACCGCGTCTTGGTCGGGAACAGTTCGAGCAGCGTGATGCCCAGGGGGCCAGCGAACGAGCCCATGCCGATGGCCAGCAGCGATTGCGCCAGCGCCGCGTGGAACAGCGTGCCTTCGCCAGCCAGCATGTAGGCCGGGACGCAGACGATGGCGTTGAAGAGCAGGCTGACCACCATCACCGGCTTGCGCCCCACCTTGTCCGACACGAAACCGCTCGCGATCATCGTGAGGAAGGCGACGGTCATGGCGATGCCGTTGGAGATCAGCGAGTCGCTGCGGCTCATGCCCACGGTGACGGTGAGGTAGGACACGAAGTAGCCTGCCAGTGTGTAGAAGGTGAGGCTGGAGAACGCGGCCAGCGCGAAGCTGAAGCCCATGGCCTTCTTCTGGTCGCGGATGGCGTCCGACACCGGCGTGGTCGAGATTTCCTGCTTGGCGCGCGCCACCTCGAAGGCCGGCGATTCATCGACGCGGTTGCGGATGTACAGGCCCACCAGCGCAAGCGGGCCGCTGATCAGGAAGGGAATGCGCCAGCCCCAGCTCTCGTACACCTCGCTGCCCAGCAGGCTGGTCACGGCCAGGATGATGAGCGCGGCCGCCACGGGCGGCAGGTTGGCGAAGGCGTAGGTGAAGGCCACGTGCAGGCCGCGGCGCCCCGGCGGCGCGTGTTCGGCCACGAAGGAGTTGGAGCCGATGGTCTCGCCCGACGCCGACAGGCCCTGGATCAGGCGCAGCACCACGAGCAGGATGGGCGCCGCGATGCCGATCTGCGCGTAGGTGGGCAGCACGCCGATGCCGACGGTGGCGCCACCCATCATCAGGATGATGGCGGAGAGCACCGCCTTGCGGCCGAAGCGGTCGCCCAGGCTGCCGAAGATGAAGCCGCCGAGGGGGCGCATGACGAAGCCCACGCCGTACACCGCGAAGGCCGAGAGCAGGGCGGTGGCCGGGTCGGTGGTGGGGAAGAACAGCTTGGCGATGATGGTGGCCGAGTAGGCGTAGATCACGAAGTCGTACCACTCGACGAACTGGCCGAGCGATGCCGAATAGAGCACCTTCTTCTGGGATTTCGGTTGCTGGTTGTTCATGTGTTGTTGTCTCCGGAGGAATTGAGGGCGATCTGGTAGCGGCGGTGTTCGAGGCAGGGCAGGTCCTTGCGCACATCGCGCAGGCGCTCGGGCAGCACGTCGACCGTCACGACGCCCTCGGCGGCCGCGATGCCGCCGATCACCAGGCCCGAGGGGTCGATGCCCATGCTCATGCCCACCGAAGTGGGCGGCGGCTGGCACGAGGCCAGCACGTAGCAGGTGTTCTCGATGGCGCGCGCGCGCAGCAGGGTCTCCCAGTGCAGCTCCTTGAGGCTGCCGGCGATCCAGCCCGCGCCGTAGAGCAGCACATCGGCACCCTTGTCCACCGCGATGCGCGAGATTTCGGGGAAGCGCAGGTCGTAGCAGTTGAGGATGGCGAAGCGCACGCCGCCCACGTCGGCCACATACACCTCGTCGTGCGCGGGCTGCAGCTGGCCGTGCCGGTTCTTGTCGGACTCCTTGAAGCTGAACGCATCGTAGAGGTGCAGCTTCTCGTAGCGGCCCTTGAGCTGCCCATCGGCACCCAGGTGCACGAAGGTGTTGCGCGTGCGGTGGCCATCGAGAGGCTCGTACAGGCCCACGAACACGTCGATCGCATTCGCCCTGGCGCTGGCGCTCACCTCGTCGATGAAGCGGGCCGCGTGCTGCCCGGCGAAAGCGACCAGCTCTTCGCGCGAGGACTCGTAGGCGACCATGCTGGCTTCGGGGAAGCAGACAAGCTGAGCGCCGCTGGCGGCGGCGGTCGCGATGTGGCTGCGTATTGTGCGCAAGTTGCTCTCAATGTCGCGCACGCTCTTGAACTGGGAAACGGAGGCTTTCATGAACTCGTGTGGTGGATCTGGTGGGCGTGAATGCTAGTTTTGGCTCCGGGCCCAGTCCAATACCATTTGATCCCTCATTGATAGAATTTCGGCATCAATGAAGAACTACCCCAGCCTGCGGCGGCTTCAGCAGTTCCGCCACCTCAGCGCCACGCTGAACTTCCGCAAGTCGGCCGAAGCGCTGCGCATCGCGCAGCCCGCGCTCAGCCGTTCCATCAAGCTGCTGGAGGAGGAACTGGGCTTCCCGCTCTTCGTGCGCACGACGCGGTCGATGGAGCTGACCCCGGCCGCCGCCCACCTGCTGGCGCAGCTCGATGCGGTGTTCGACGGGCTGAACCAGGCCGTGCGCGAATCGCGCCGCCTGGCAGGCAGTTCGAGCAAGCGCAAGCTGCTGATCGGCTACTCGGCCCAGGCCGCCAACAGCGCCATGCCAGAGCTGCTGTTCAGCTTCGGCGTGGGCTTTCCCGACGTGGAACTCAACCTGTTGCAGGCGCCGTCCGAGCGCCTGTTCGGCGAAATCGTCGCGGGCGATCTGGACGCGGCCTTCCTGCTGCTGCCGGCCACGTTGGCGCCGTCTCCATCGCTGGACCGGGTGCTGGTGGACTCGCAGCCCATCGTGGCCTTGTGCCGCGTGGGCCATCCGCTGGCGCGCAAGCGAAAGCTGCAGTTCAAGGACCTGCAAGACCAGGGCCTGATCATCGGATCGCCCGGTCGCTGGGGCACCTTCCGCGAACTGCTGTTTGCGCTGTTCGATCGCCACGGCTTCAAGCCCCGGGTGGTGTACGAGCCGGACGACACGCCGATCCTGCTGGAGTCGGTGGCGCGCAGCACCCACGTGGCGCTCTACGGCGGCGGCATCGTGGGCAAGCTGCCGGCCAGCATCGTGGCGGTAGCGCTGGCGCACGACGACGCCTGCCTGCAGACCCACCTGCTGTGGCGAACGCCGGCGGAGGGGGCGCTGGCCGAGCTGGTGGACTTCGTTCGCGCCGGCCGAGCGGCCCGGGTCACCGGTCCCGCAGCGCCCTGACCCGAAAGGCCTTATGCTGTCCGCCGAGTTGGCCGGAGGGGCCGACACTTGTTGAAGCTGCCATGAATACTCAGGACCTGGACGTATTGATCGTGGACGACTCGCGGGATGCCGCGGACTCGCTGACCACGCTGATGACCTTGCAGGGGCACCGGGCACAGGCCGCGTACAGCGGCCAGGAAGCGATCGCGGCGGTGGCGCGTTCGCGGCCGCTGTGCGTGCTGCTGGACGTGCACATGCCGGACATGGACGGCCTGGCGCTGGTGCATGCCCTGCGCGAGCAATGCGGCGAGAACCTGGTGCTCATCGCGGTGACGGGGTCCGACGCCGACGACGAGCTGGCGGCGGAAGTGTTCGCCCTGGTGGACTACCACTTCACCAAGCCGGTGTCGGCCGAAGCGCTGGCCAAGGTGCTCAGCGCCTAGACGGCAGGGCCGGCCTCAGCGCGCGTCTTCGGTCTTCAAGGCGCCGCGGATGTTCAGCGCGGCCAGCCCGACCTGCAGGGCGATGAGCGCGTGCGCGCTCACATGCCAACCCCAGGCGATCCACAAGGCATTGCTCGCGAGAAACAGCCAGAAGCCAAGGTGGCGGCGACCGGGGCTGCGAGACGCCACCAGCCAGGAGGCCAGCAGCGTCACCAGCATGGCGGGCCATTGCATGAAATCGAGCCAGTCCATCGCGCTCCCGTGGGGTTGTGGAGTGATGGTGCATGCCTGTTCGGGATTTGACTGTTCGCCACACCACAGAGGCGCTCCGCGCTGAACGGGCGCGGGATGCGGCGGTAAAAAGCGACGGGCGCGACACGATTCAGCAAAATTTGCCGCAAGCCCATGGGGACTTGCTGGTCCTGCGAGCGCCCGTCGCCCTGCGTGCCGGGAATGTCATTTGCTCTCGCAGGGCTTCATCGTGTGAGGCGAGGTGTCCATGTTTGAACTGTCGGCCAACTGGTGGGAATTGCCCGCCCGGGCCGCCATCATCTACGCCGTGCTGCTCGTGCTGATGCGCCTGTCCGGCAAGCGCACCGTGGGGCAGTTCACGCCCTTCGACCTGCTGGTGGTGATGCTGCTGAGCGAGTCGGTGTCGGCCGGGCTCAGTGGTGGCGAAGAGTCGGTGACCGGCGGGTTGCTCGCGGCCACGACCTTGATCGGCCTGAACGTGCTGGTGGCGGTGGTGACCGCTCGCAGCACCCGGCTGCAGGCCCTGGCCGAGGGTGAGCCGGTGCTCATCGGTCGCGACGGTCGGATCCACACCCGCGCCCTGCGACGGCACCATGTGCCGATGCTGGATGTCGAGCGGGCGCTGCGCGAGGCCGATTGCGACCTGAAGGACATGAAGTACGCCTTTCTGGAGGCCGATGGCGGCATCAGCGTGTTGAAGGAATCGTCGGGCGATGTGGCGCAGGAGGGTGGCGATGGGTGAGACCGAACTCCCGCGCAGCCGGCGTGCGCTGCTTCTGATCGACTTCATCAACCCGCTGGACTTTCCGGAGGCCCGCGATCTGGCCGGTCCGGCCCTGCAGGCCGCCAAGGCGGCTCGCCAGCTGGCGCGTGCGGCCCGTGCGCAGGGCATCCCGGTGATCTACGCGAACGACAACTTTGGCCGCTGGCGATCGGACTTTCCCACGCTGGTGGACCGCCTGGCACGAGGCCAGGGGGCCAGCGCGACCATGGCGCGGCTGCTGCGCCCGCACCGCAACGACCTCACCGTGTTGAAGCCGATGCACTCCGCGTTCTTCGGCACGCCGCTGGACATCCTTCTGGACAAGATCGGCGTGCGCTCCCTGGTGATGGCAGGACTGGCGACCGACATCTGCATTCAGCTGACGGCGGCCGATGCCTTTCTGCGCCGCCTGAAGGTGCACGCGCCCGAGGACTGCACGGCGGCCGAGACGCAGGAGAAGAAGGCCGCCGCCCTGGCTTATCTGCGCGACATCCTGAAGTGCGACACGCGCCCCTGGCGGCGGCTGGGCTGGCACCGAGCGTAGGGCGCGGGCACGCGTTTTGCCCAAAGGAGTTCGCGTGCGATCCAGCGCGATCGCCGCAATCCCTTCAACACATGCAGGAGCAACGACATGGCATCGACCAACCAGGGCCAGCAAGCCCAACAGCAGGACCAGCAAGGCCGCAACCAGCAGCAACAGGGCCAACAGGGCCAACAGGGCCAGAACCAGCAAGGGCAGAACCAGGGCCAGCGCCAAGGCCAGCAGGGTGAACAGGGCAACAACCCCGCAGGGCAGCGCGAACAGAGCAACCCTGGCGGCTCCGATCAGCAGGGCCGCAAGGAAATCAACCCGTCCCAGCAAGGGCAGAACGACGACAGCCGCCGCCCGGGCGACAGCAACGCCACGTGATGGCCGAGGCGGCAGCCCCACCCCGCTGCGCGATGCACGGGACAGGGCTGTGCCTCGCACGATCCAAACAAGCATTTGAACCCCACCGAATCAGGAGATTTCCATGGCCACCACCCGCACCGAAGCCGACGCCTGCACGCTGTTGGACACCGACCACAAAGCGGTCAAGAAGCTGTTCAAGGCCTACGACGAACTCGCGCAGTCCAAGGCGCGCGGCGTCGATCAGAAGAAACTGGAACTCGCGCGCGAGATCTGCCAGGAATTGACCGTGCACGCCACCATTGAGGAAGAAATCTTCTACCCTGCTCTGCGCGAGGCCTTGAAGGAGACCGATGTGCTGGCCGAGGCCGAGGTGGAGCACGCGGGGGCCAAGGACCTCATTGCGCAGATCGAAGCGATGGAAGTGGCCGATGAGATGTTCGACGCCAAGGTGAAGGTGCTCGGCGAGTACATCGATCACCACGTCAAGGAAGAGCGAAACCAGATCTTTCCCAAGGCCCGGGCTGCGCGTGGGTTGGACCTGATCGCGATGCGGGATGAACTGCAAGCCCGCAAGGACGCCCTGATGGGCGTGGAAATGGCCTGACGGCCCGTCGCATCACGAACCCTTGGAAGATCCACCATGGCGACAACAAAAAAACCCTTTCTCACCAAGCCAACCCAGTCGGACAGCGCGACCAGAGCGGCCGCGCGCAACACGGACAGTGGACCTTCCAAGGTCGTGCCGGCCGACGACCCGGCCACCACCAAGGCGGTCCAGGCCGGTCAGCTTGCCGAAGGCATGCCGTTCAACCCCAACAAGGCCGGCGAGCACGGCTTTGACAACGGCTTGGCCGTGGCGGCTGGGGCCACGGTGGAGCCGGCGTCCCGGCTGCCCACGGGCAGCACCCTGTCGGAGGAGAATCACTCGGAGAAGACCGGCAGCGTCGCGGCCGAAGGGATCAACTGGGCCATCGAGCCGTTGGACCGCGTGCGCGTGGACTCGTCGGGCCAGGTGCTCACGACCAACCAGGGCGTGCCCATCGCGGACAACCAGAACTCGCTGAAGTACGGGGTGCGAGGCCCGGCGCTGCTGGAAGATTTCATCCTGCGCGAGAAGATCACGCATTTCGACCACGAGCGCATTCCCGAGCGCATCGTGCACGCGCGGGGCTCGGGCGCCCATGGCTACTTCGAGTGTTACGACGCCCTGACCGACATCACCAAGGCCGCGCCCTTCCAGGAAGCCGGCAAGGTCACACCGGTGTTCGTGCGCTTCTCCACCGTGCAGGGTGAACGCGGATCGAAAGACACCGCGCGCGACGTGCGAGGCTTTGCGGTGAAGTTCTACACCGACGAAGGCAACTGGGACCTGGTGGGCAACAACATGCCCGTCTTCTTCATCCAGGACGCGATGAAGTTCCCAGACCTGGTACACGCCGTGAAACCCGAACCGCACCACCAGATGCCGCAGGCGGCCAGCGCGCACGACACCTTCTGGGACTTCGTGTCCCTCATGCCCGAGTCGACCCACATGCTGATGTGGGCGATGTCCGACCGCGGCATCCCGCGCAGCTACGCCACCATGCAGGGCTTTGGCGTGCACACCTTCCGCATGGTCAACGCCGAAGGCGACTCGGTGTTCGTGAAGTTCCACTGGAACCCGGTGTACGGCACGCACTCGCTGGTCTGGGATGAGGCCGTCAAGATATCCGGTGCCGACCCCGATTACCACCGGCGCGACCTGTGGGAACGCATCGAGGCGGGCGCCTTCCCCGAGTGGGAGCTGGGCCTGCAGATATTCACCGAGGAGCAGGCCGAAGGCTTCAGCTTCGACGTGCTGGACCCGACCAAGATCGTGCCCGAGGAGCTGGTGCCGGTGCGCCCGGTGGGCCGCATGGTGCTCAACCGCAACCCGGACAACTTCTTCGCCGAGACCGAGCAAGTTGCTTTCTGTGCCGCGCACATCGTGCCGGGGCTGGACTTCTCGAACGACCCGCTGCTCGCCGGCCGCATCCATTCCTATGTGGATACGCAGATCAGCCGCCTGGGCGGGCCCAACTTCCATGAGATCCCGATCAACTCGCCCCTGGCGCCCGTGCACAACAACCAGCGCGACGGCATGCACCGGCAGGCCATTCACCGCGGGCGCGTGAGCTACGAACCCAATTCACTGGGCGGTGGCTGCCCGTTCCAGGCGGGTGCCGCGCAAGGCTTCGTGTCGGTGCCGGCGCGCATCCAGGCCAAGGAAGAGCAAGGCAAGGTCCGCGCCAAGCCCGAGAAGTTCGCCGACCACTACACGCAGGCCACGCTGTTCTTCGAAAGCCAGAGCCCGATCGAGCAGGCCCACATCGCGGCGGCCTTCCGTTTCGAACTCTCCAAGGTGACGGTGCCCGCGATCCGCGAGCGCATGGTGTCCTCCCTGCGCAATGCCTCCGAGGCCCTGGCGGCGCAGGTCGCCGAAGGTCTGGGCATGTCGCCGCTGCCGCCGCCCATGCCGCGCGCGCTCGACAACCCGGCCCAACCCGAGGTGAGCCACTCGCCCGCGCTCTCGCTGCTCGCGCGGCCTGGCGATGGTTCGATCAAGGGCCGCAAGGTGGCGATGCTGGTAGCCGATGGCGTGAACGGCCAGAGCGCGGTGGATGTGCACGCGATGCTGTTCGCACAGGGCGCGGTACCGCGTTTCGTGGCGCCGCGCATCGGCCCGGTGAAAACCGCGGACGGTGTCGCGATCGACGCCGATGCCTCACTGGAGAACGAACCCGGTTTCCTGTTCGATGCGCTGGTGCTGCCCGACGGCGACGAGGGTGTTCGCACGCTCTCGCTCGATGGCCACACGATGGAATTCATCAAGGACCAGTACCGACACTGCAAAGCCATCCTGGTGCTGCCTGCGTCGGCCACGCTGCTGGAGGCGGCGGGTGCGTCCGCCACATTGCCTTCGGGCGAAGCCGATCCGGGCGTGGTACAGGGTGGCGATGTGGAGACGTTCATCGCCGCCGTGGCCAGGCACCGCCATCCCGAGCGCGAGACAGACCCACCTCGGGTTTGATGAAGCCTCAGCGCTCGCCGACCAGCGCTTTCACCGCTTCGCCCAGCTCGATCACCGCCAGCGCGTAGTAGCTGCTCCAGTTGTAGCGCGTCACCACGTAGAAGTTTTCGGTGCCGGCGATGTAGCTGGACGGCGCGCCGGCGTTCTGCAGTTCCACCAGCGCGAGCTGGCCGGGGTGCTGCAGCGCCGGGCCTTCGAGCAGCGCGCCCTTGGCGGTGAAGCTCTGCACGCCGAAGCTGGGCAGGATGTCGGGCGCGAGCAGGGTCTCGAAATCTTCCCTGCTCTGGTTCGGGTCGAAGCGCACTGGGTAGTGCGTGGGCATGCCGGGCTGCCAGCCGAAGGCCTTGAAGTAGTTGGCCACGGAGCCGATGACGTCGGCCTGGTTGTTGAAGAGATCGACCTTGCCGTCGGCGTCGAAGTCGATCGCGTACTTCACCCAGCTGCTGGGCATGAACTGCGGCCAGCCCATGGCGCCGGCGTAGCTGCCAAGGTACGTCAGCGGGTCGGTGGCGGTGCGTTCGGTGAGGCTGAGGAACTGTTCGAGTTCGCTGCGGAAGAACTCGGTGCGCGCGGCGGCGCGCGGGTGGCTGGCCGGGAAGTCGAAGGCCAGGGTGGTGAGCGCGTCGATGACGCGGAAATTGCCGGTGTGCTGGCCGTACAGCGTTTCCACACCGATCACGCCCACGATGAGGCTGGCGGGCACGCCGAACTCGCTCTCGGCCCGGGCCAGGGTCTCGCGGTTGGCCTCCCAGAAGCGCTGGCCGGCGCGCAGGCGCACGGGCTCGATGAAGCGGGCGCGGTAGGCGGCCCAGTTCTTGGGCACGCCGCTGGGCGCGGGCTGCATGAGTCGGATGACGGTGGGGATGCGCTGGGCCGCACCGATTTGCTGGCGCACCCAGGCCGGGTCGAGGTTGCGGCGCTCGGCAAGGTCGGTGGCGAAGGCCATGGCGGCCGAGCTTTGCGCGTAGCTGTAGGCGGGGGCCTTGGCCGGGCTGGCCGGTCGCGCCTTCGCAGGCGACTGGGCCAGGGCGCTGGCGTTCAGGCACAGGGCCAGGGCGGACGAGGAGAGGAGGCAGGCGAGGGCGTTCAACGGGGGTCTTTTCGGGGCCAGGCCAGCTGCCGGAATTCGGTTTGCAGCGTGGCCAGGGTGGGGATGTCGGCGGCGCCCGGGCGGCCGTACCGCTGGGCTTCGAGTTGCAGCAGCCATTGTGCAACGCGCAGCGCCGCGTCCGAGGCGCCCCAGTGCTGTTGCACGCGCTGGGCGAGCTCGCGCGGGGGCGTGCGGTCGCTGCTGTCCAGGCCTTGCGCCTTGAGGCGCGCGCGGGCACGCTGCAGCAGGCGCAGCCAGGGGTCGTGCTGCTGGCGCTCCCACAGCGTCCAGGCCGCGCCGATCAGGCTCACCAGCACCACCACGCCGATCAGCACGTAGGCCAGGTCAGCCCAGCTGGGCGAGCGAAAGCCCAGGTTCTTGAGCAGGTCGAGCTGGCGGCCCTGGGTGTAGTTCAGCACCCACTGGTTCCAGCTGTTGTTCATCGCCTCCCAGGCCGCGCGCAGCTGGGCGGCGATGTTGGGGTTGAGGTTGCGGATGGCGCCGGCGAGAGCGCCTTCGGGCGCGCTCAGCCGCTGCAGCGAGCCGACGCGCCCGGGCGCAACCGCCGCGGTGGGGTCCACGCGCACCCAGCCCTGGCCGGCCTGCCAGACCTCGGCCCAGGCGTGGGCGTCGCGCTGGCGCACGGTCCAGTAGCCGTCGACGCTGTTCATCTCGCCGCCCTGGTAGCCGGTCACGATGCGAGCGGGAATGTCGAGTGCGCGCATGAGGATGACGAAGCTGCTGGCGATGTGTTCGCAGAAGCCCTGGCGGCGGTCGAACCAGAATTCGTCGGCGGTGTGCTGGCCGTACACGCCGGGCTCGAGCGTGTAGAGGTAGCCGCCGGTGCGCAGGCGCTCCAGCACCGCCGCCACGAGCCGCGGCGTGGCGTCGGGTCCTGTGCCGTGTTCGCGGCGCAGCAGCTGGGCGAGTTCGAGCGTGCGCGGGTTGTTGCCGGGCGGCAGCGCCACGTGTTCCCGCAGGGCGGGTGTGGCGGCCAGCGGACCGTGGCGGAACGTGGTGTGGCTCACGGCGCTGAAACGCACCAGGCTGCCCATGGGGCGGTCGGTGAGCCATTGCAGTTCGCTGGTCATGCGCACGCGCACGTCGGGCAGTTCGGGCGCCTGCGTGGCGGCTTCCAGCAGGAACAGCCAGGGCCGGCGGTGCGGCTCCATGGTCACTTCGTAGCGCACGGGTTGGCCCGAGACCGCGAGTTCGCTTGCCAAGGCCTGGCGCGCCGGGAATTCGGCGCGCGCGGGGCGCCATTCCACGCCATCGAAGGCGCTGAGCACGGGGCCGCGGAAGTACAGCTGGCTTTGCGGCGGCGGGGCGCCCTCGAAGCGCAGGCGCAGGGCGATGCTGTCGTCCAGCACCAGTTCGGCGATCTGGCCCACGCGCATCGTGCTGGACAGGCCGCTGCGTCCCCGGTCGTCGGCGGGCACGCCCCACAGCGGCGAGAGGCGCGGGAACAGCAGGAACAGCACCAGCATGATGGGCGCACCCAGGGCCGCCATGCCCATGGCGATGCGCGCGGCCTGCGCCAGCGGCGGCCGCCCCACCGGCATGTGGGCGTTCACCAGCGCGGTGAGCAGGCCCAGCAGCGCGATCAGGATGCCCGCCGCCGTGAGCAGCGACTGCGAGTAGAAGAAGTGCGTGAGCAGCGTGAAGAAGGCCAGGAAGAACACCACGAAGGCGTCGCGGCGCGCGCGCATCTCCAGCGTCTTGAGCGAGAGCAACACCACCACGAGCGTGACGCCCGCGTCCTGGCCCAGGAGGGTGCGGTGGGTGGCCCAGGTGGCCGCGAGTGTGAGAGCCAGCAGCCCCAGCCGCCACGGCCAGCCGGGCAGCGGCAGGCCCCGCAGCGCGAGGGTGGCGCGCCACACCAGCACGCCCGCCGTGAGCGCGCTGCACCACCAGGGGATGTGGGCGACCTGCATCGCGACCACCCAGCCGACCACGGCGAGCAGGAACAGCGTGTCGCGCGTCTCGCGGGGCAGAGAAGACAGTGAGACGGCCGCCATATTCATGCCAGTGCCAGCGCCTCCAGGCAGCGCGCGCGGTGCACCGGACCCTGGTCGGGTGCGATCTCGCGGCCGGGCACGCGCAGGCCGTAGTCCAGCCCCAGGCGGTCCGCCATCAGCACCCAGGCCGTCAGGCGCGAGAGGCGTGCCTCCAGGTCGCTGTGGCCGCACTGGGCGTGGTCCAGCCAGAGCTGCTGGCGCTGGGTGGACAGCGCATCGCGGCTCACGAGTTCGTCGCGCCCGGCCGCGAAGGCCTGGGCAGCCTTCTTCCATACCACAGCCTTGATGGGGTCGCCCCGGCGGTAGGCGCGCACGCCGTCGAACTCGCCCGTGCTCTGCACGCGCGCGCTGCCCGAACTGCCGGCCTGGGGTTCGCCCGGCGGCAGCGGCGGCGGGTGGCTTTCGGGCTCGGGGTAGACCAGCACGGGGGCGGCCGGGCGCCACACCGTCCACACGCGGAAGGTGCCCAGCGGGAACAGCGTGAGCGCGGTGAGGGCCGGCAGCGCATGCAGGCCGCGCCCGGGCACCGGCCAGGCCACCTGCAGCGTGGTGCTGCCCTGCGCGGGCACGTCCGTCCAGGCCAGAGGGGCGTGCGCCAGATCGGCGCCGATCACGCCCAGACCCAGGCCGTAGCGGATGCGAGGGCGCTCGCTGGTGAGGCGGATGTCCAGCGCGGCGGCCTGGCCGGCGTGCACCGGGTCGGGTGGGGTCAGGTGCAGGGTGGTGCCGCGCAGGTTGCCGTGGCACACGTGCATGCCCACTACCGCGCTGCCCGCGAGAAGGAAGGTGAGCAGGTAGCCCAGGTTGAGCTGGTAGTTGATGCTGGCCACGAGCAGCAGCAGCAGCGTGAGCGCGAGCATCCAGCCCGCCCGCGTGGGCAGGATGTAGACGTTGCGCTGGGTCAGCGTGAGGGTGTCGCGCCGCGGCAGGCGGTTGTGCCACCAGGTTTGCAGACGGGTGCGCGGGTTCCATCCAGAGATGCCGAGGAACCGGCTTTGCCGGGCCTCAGGCATCGCCCCCCTCTCAGGGGGGACACGCGCAGCGTGGCGGGGGGTGCTCACGGAAGCGGAATCGCTTCCAGCATGGCGCGCACCTGCTCCACCGGGCCGCGCCCTGCGTCGCGCACCGGCGTGAGGCGGTGGGCCACCGTCTGCGGCAGGATGGCGGCGATGTCGTCCGGGGCCACGTAGTCGCGCCCGCTCAGGTAGGCCTGGGCCTTGGCCGAGCGCACCACGGCCAGCGCGGCGCGCGGCGACAGGCCCTGGGCGAACCAGCGCCCGCTGCGCGTGGCGCCCACGATGTCCTGCAGGTACTCCAGCACCGGCTCGGCGGTGTGCACCTGGCTCACGGTGTGCTGCAGGCTGGCCAGGTCGGCCGGCGTGAGCGCGGGCGCGAGGCGGTCGAGCATGTCGCGCCGGTCCTGGCCGCGCAGCAGCTCGCGCTCGGCCGCGCGGTCGGGATAGCCGATCGACAGCCGCATGTGGAAACGGTCCAGCTGCGATTCGGGCAGGGCGTAGGTGCCGAGCTGGTCGTGCGGGTTCTGCGTGGCGATCACGAAGAAGGGCTCGGGCAGGGCGCGCGTCTCGCCTTCCACCGTGACCTGCTTTTCTTCCATGGCCTCGAGCAGCGCGCTCTGGGTCTTGGGGCTGGCGCGGTTGATTTCGTCGGCCAGCAGCACCTGGGCAAAGACCGGGCCGGGGTGGAAGACGAAGTCCTCGCGGCCGCGCTCGTAGATGGACACGCCGACGAGGTCGCTGGGCATGAGGTCGGCGGTGAACTGCACGCGCGAGAACTGCAGACCGAAGGAGCGCGCCAGCGCGTGCGCCAGGGTCGTCTTGCCGACGCCCGGCACGTCCTCGATCAGCAGGTGTCCCCCGGCCAGCAGGCAGGCCACGCAGTCCGAAACCTGCTGCGGTTTGCCCACGATCACCGTGTTAAGCTGACTCAGCAGCAGTTGGATTCTTGTGTCGGCTTGCATGCCGCGAACCATACCGTAAAACCCCCATGAGCCAGGCCACTGGGTATTTCACCCACAAGGATTGTTGGAGACACGAGATGGGCGCCGGCCA
Source organism: Hydrogenophaga sp. FG152 (assembly GCF_057809615.1). Lineage (NCBI taxonomy): Bacteria > Pseudomonadati > Pseudomonadota > Betaproteobacteria > Burkholderiales > Comamonadaceae > Hydrogenophaga > Hydrogenophaga sp. FG152. Next base: position 275,671 of record NZ_JBMDKH010000003.1, read on the forward strand.
CCCGGAGTGCCCCGAGCGGCTCGATGCCATCGAAGACCGCCTGCTGATCAGCGGTCTGGATGTGGCGCTGGAGCGCCGCGAGGCCACCCCGGCCGCGATCGCCGACCTCGAACTCGCCCACGGCCGCATGCACCTGGCCTCGCTGCGCGGTCTGAGCGACCAGCTGCGCGACGACATGGCCGCTGGCGGCCCGGACCATGCGCAGGTCGATCCGGACACCTCCATCAACGCCCACAGCTGGGACGCGATCCTGATGGCCGCGGGTGCCGCCATCGACGCGACCGATGCCGTGATGGCCGGTGAACTGGCCAACGCCTTCTGCGCGGTGCGCCCGCCGGGCCACCACGCCACGCGCAACCAGGCCATGGGCTTCTGCTTCGTGAACAACGTGGCCGTGGCCGCCAAGTACGCACTGGAGCGCCATGGGCTGCAGCGCGTGGCCATCGTCGATTTCGATGTGCACCACGGCAACGGCACCGAGGACATCGTGGCCGGTGACGAGCGCATTCTCATGTGCAGCTTCTACCAGCACCCGTTCTACCCGGTGTGCGAGCACTCGACGGCGAGCAACCTCGTCAACCTGCCGGTGCCGGCCTACACCAAGGGCATGGACATCCGCGAGCTGGTGGACATGATGTGGCTGCCCCGGCTGGAGGCCCACAGGCCGCAGATGCTTTTCGTGAGCGCCGGCTTCGACGCGCATCGCGAGGACGACATGGCGCAGCTCGGCCTGGTGGAGCAGGACTACGCCTGGCTGACCGAGCGCATCAAGGAAGTGGCGCAGCGCCACGCCAAGGGCCGCATCGTGAGCTGCCTGGAAGGGGGCTATGCCCTGAGCGCTCTGGGCCGCAGCGTGGAAGCGCACCTGAGGGTGCTGGCGGGCGTCTGAACTTCCGCGGCGCCCGGGCGTCCCATAATGTTCCGATGACCGAGCCCATGACTTCTTCCTCCCCCGCTGACGCGGTGCTGCTGAGTTCGCGCGATGCGCGCGGCGTGCACACCCTCACGCTGAACACCCCGCGCAGTTTCAACGTGCTGTCCGAGGCCATGCTGGCGGCCCTGCAATCGGCTGTGGACGCGGTGGCCGCCGACCCGCAGGCGCGGCTGGTCGTGATCGCCGCGAACGGGCGCGCCTTCTGCGCCGGGCACGACCTCAAGCAGATGCGCGCCACGCCCGAGCTGGCCTACTACCAGAAGCTGTTCGCGCAGTGCTCGCGCCTGATGCTGGCCATCCGCCAGCTGGAGGTGCCGGTGATTGCGCGTGTGCAGGGCCTGGCGACCGCCGCCGGCTGCCAGCTGGTGGCGCAGTGCGATCTGGCGGTGGCGAGCGACACCGCGAGTTTCGGTGTCAACGGCATCGACGTGGGCCTGTTCTGCGCCACGCCGGGGGTCGCGCTCTCGCGCAACATTCTGCCCAAGCAGGCGATGGAGATGCTGCTCACCGGTGACTTCATCTCGGCCGACGAGGCCAGGGTGCGCGGCCTGGTCAACCGCGTGGTGACACCCGATGCGCTGGACGCCGAGCTGCAGGCCCTGGTGGACCGCATCCTCGCCAAACCGCGCGAGGCCCTCGCCATGGGCAAGGCCCTGTTCTACCGCCAGCTCGAGACCGGCATGGCGTCGGCCTACCAGCTCGCGGGCCAGAGCATGGCCTGCAACATGGCGCACGAGGTGGCGCAGGAAGGCGTGCAGGCCTTCATCGACAAGCGCGCGCCTTCATGGCGCGCCTGATTTCCCGAGAACCGTTTCCGATCCGACATGAACCCTTCCACCAACCCCAAACCCATCGACGACATCGGCCTGTGGCTGGCCGGGTTCACGCAACCCACGGTGCTGATCGAACTCGCCGCGCTGGCGATCTGCGTGGCGCTGGCCTGGGGCTTCAGCTGGGCGCTGCGCAATGCCTTGCGCATGCAGGAGGACAAAGGCTCGGTGTTGTTCGGCCGGCGGCTGATCGACGGCGTGATGTTTCCGCTGGCCCTGCTCCTGCTCGGCTACATCGCGCGGGCCGTCGTCACCAAGTTCCTCCCGCTGGCGGCGTTCAAGGTGGCCATACCGGTGCTGGTGTCGCTGGTCGTGATCCGCGTGGGCGTGAAGGTGCTGCAGGCGGCGTTCACCACCGCGCCCTGGGTGCGGGCGCTGGAGCGAACCATCTCCTGGGTGGCTTGGCTGGCCATGGTGCTGTGGGTGAGTGGCCTGCTGCCGGTGGTGCTGGCGGAACTGGATGACATCCAGTGGAAGATCGGCGCGAGCACGCTGAGCCTGCGCACCCTGCTGGAGGGCACCATCACGGCCGGCGCGGTGATGATCCTGGCGCTGTGGGTGTCTTCCGCGATCGAGTCCCGCCTGCTGCGCAAGGCCACCGGGGGCGACTTGTCGATGCGCAAGGCGGTGAGCAACGCGACGCGCGCGCTGCTGCTGTTCGTGGGATTGATCATCGCACTGTCGGCCGTGGGCATCGACCTCACGGCGCTCTCGGTGTTCAGCGGCGCCATCGGCGTGGGCGTTGGCTTCGGCCTGCAGAAGCTGGCGTCCAACTACGTGAGCGGTTTCGTGATCCTGGCCGAGCGGCGCCTTCGCATCGGCGACAACGTGAAGGTGGACAGCTTCGAAGGCCGCATCCTCGACATCAACACCCGCTACAGCGTGATCCGCTCGCCGGCCGGGCGCGAGTCCATCGTGCCCAACGAGCTCATGGTCATCAACCGGGTGGAGAACCTCTCGGGCGCGCTCACGCGCGTGTGGCAGACCACGGTGGTGTCGGTCGCCTACGACAGCGACGTGGACCTTGTGAGCCGCCTGCTGCTGGAGGCGGTGAGCGCGCAGGCCGATGCGCTGAAGGACCCCGCCCCGCAGGCCTCGCTCTCGGCGTTCGGCGCCGATGGTCTGGAGTTCACGGTGGGTTACTGGATCAACTCGGGCGACGGCGCCGAGCAGCTCAAGCTGAAATCCCTCATCAACCTGCAGATCCTGCGTTCGCTGCAGCAGAGCGGCATCGACATCCCGTCGCCGCAGCGCGTGGTGCACATCAAGGAAATGCCACCGCTCGAAGGCCCGAAGGACTCAGCGGTTCATCAGGCTGGGTAACCACAGCGAGATCGCCGGGAAGGCGATCAGGATGCCCAGGCGCACAACGTCGGCCATGACGAAGGGCCAGACGCCCTGGAAGATCGTCTTGAGCTTGACCAGCGGCAGCAGCGAGTTCATGACGAACAGGTTCATGCCCACCGGCGGCGAGATCATGCCGATCTCCACGATGGTGACGATCAGCACGCCGAACCACACCGGGTCGAAGCCCAGGCCGGTGATCACCGGGAAGAACACCGGGATGGTGAGCAGCACCATCGACAGCTCTTCCATCACCAGGCCGAGCGCGACGTAGATCACCATCATCACCACCACCACCATGATGGGGTGGGGGCTGAACTGCAGCAGGAAGTCGCGCAGGTCGCCCGGCATGCTGGTGAAGTTGACGAAGCTGGTGAAAATCATCGCACCGATCAGGATGGTGAACAGCATGGCCGTGGTGCGCGTGCTGTCGACCAGGATGTCCATCAGCACGCGCGGCGTGAGCGCGCCGCGCAGCAGGGCGAACAGGAAGGCGCCCGAGGCGCCCACGCCAGCGCCTTCGGTGGCGGTGAACACACCGCCGTAGATGCCGCCGATGACCAGAGCGAACAGCAGCAGCACCGCCCAGATGCTGCGCAGGGCGGCCAGCCGCTGCGCCCAGTTGAAGCGTTCGCCCGGCGGGCCGGCCAGGGGGTCGCGCCAAGTGATGTAGACCACCGCCGCGCACAGGCAGGCGATGGCCACCAGGCCGGGCAACACACCCGCGATGAACAGCTTGCCGATGTCGGTCTCCGTCATGATCCCGTAGATCACCATGATGGTGGACGGTGGGATCAGGATGCCCAGCGTGCCGCCGGCCGCGATGGAGCCGGTGGCCAGCGTGTCCTGGTAGCCGTGGCGCTTCATCTCGGGGTAGGCCACACGCGTCATGGTCGCGGCGGTGGCGATGGACGAGCCGCAGATGCAGCTGAAGCCGCCCGAGGCGATGACGCTGGCCATGGCCAGGCCGCCCTTGCGGTGGCCCACGAAGGCGTTGGCGGCGGTGTAGAGCTCGCGCGCCATGCCGGCGCGGGCCACCAGGTTGCCCATCAACACGAACAGCGGGATGACCGAGAGCACGTAGGCGAAGCCGGTCTCGAAGATCACTTGGCTGGTGCTGGCGAAGGCCGGGGACCAGCCGCGCATCAGGCCCAGGCCGGTGATGCCGACGATGGCCATGGCCAGCGCGATGGGGATGCGCAGCAGCGCCAGGGCGAAGACGGCGAGGAAACCCAGGCTGGCTTCGATCATGTCGCGCCCCCGTCGAAAGTGGTGGGTTCGGGGTGGTGGGGCGCGGGCACCGTGACGAACACGAACAGCAGGTGCACCAGGCCGGTGAGGGCCAGCATGGCCGCCATCATCCAGGCCACCGGGGCGATGGAGAGTTGCAGGTGCACTGTGGTGTCGCCGTACTCGGTCAGCCGGTCCGCGCGCGTCGTCATGAGGTAGGCCAGGAAGCCGAAGGTGCCGGCGCAGACCAGGTGGACCACGCGCGCCTGGATGTCGCGCACCCACTCGGGCAGCATGCTGTCGAGCGAGTCGAAGACCACGTGCTCGTTGCGCCACGACACCAGGGGCATGGCGCCGAAGATCACGATCACCATGAGGATCTCGGTGAGTTCCAGGCCGCCAGGCACGGAGTGGCTGAAGAAGCGGCGGCCGGTCACGTCCACCAGCGTGAGCCACATGATGGTGAACAGCGCCATGGCGGCCATGAGGCCAGTGGACCAGCGCAGGATGCGTTCCAGCGTCTTGAGCATGAAGGGGCCTGATGTGAAAAAGCCGGCTGGGCAGTGTGCAACAGACTGCCCGGCCGGCCGCAGGAGGTGGTGCGCTGGCTTACTTTACCTTGGCGATCTCGGCGCGGAACTCGGCGAGCACCGCCTTCGGGTCTTTCAGGCCCTTGGCCTGCGCGGCCTCGGCCCACTTGCTTTCCAGGCCCGCCTGCTTGTCCTTCACGGCCTGCACGAAGGCCGCGTCGGCCACGATGCGGGTCACGCCCTGGGTCTTCTGGAGTTCGCGGCTGGCCGCGTCCACGCGGTCCCAGCCCTCGCCGAAGATGCGCGCGGCGGTTTCGCCCGAGATCTTGTCGATCACGGCCTTGTCCTGCGCCGACAGGGCGTTGTACTTGCCTTCGTTCATCATGAAGACGAAGCTGGTGTTGTAGAGGCCGCCGGGGAAGGTGGTGGCGTGCTTGACCATGCTGAGCTTGAACGAGGCGACCGACTCGTCGGGGAAGAAGGTGCCGTCCATCACGCCGGTGGACAGCATTTCGAATGACTCGGGCGCGGGCTTGAGCGTGGTGTTCCAGCCCATGGCCTTGGAGAGTTCGTTGATGTTGCCGCCGCCGATGCGGAACTTGAGCTTGGCCACGTCGGCCGCGCTGGCCACCGCCTGTTTGGTGGTGAAGATGATGCCGGGCCCGTGCGTGAACACGGCCAGCGTCTTCACGCCGCGGTGCTCGCCCAGCGGCGCGAAGTATTTGCTGTAGATGCGCTGGTAGGCCAGTGAGGTGGCGGTGGCGCTGTCGCCCAGGAAGGGGAATTCGGCGACCTGGGTGTTGATGAAGCGACCGGGCGTGTAGCCGTCCACCGTGTACGAGATGTCGGCCAGGCCGTCGCGCACCGCGTCGAAGGTGCCGGGCGCGGCCGCCACGCCCTTGGGCAGGATGTTGCATTTCATGCGGCCTGCGCTGTCTTTTTCCAGCAGGTCGCACCAGCTCTTCTGCGCCATGCTCAGCGTGTGGGTGGGCGGCACCCAGCTGGAGACGGTGAAGACGGTCTGGGCCGAGGCCACGCCGCCCGCGAGTACGGTGGTGGACAGCACGGCGGTGGCAAGACAGCGAAGTTTCATGGGGTCTCCTGGGCGCGTTCCGGGGTGGCCGGCCTCCCTCGGAGGCGGCGAAATCACTATAGGTCAAGCCCTTGCGCGGCCCCCTCCAGACTTACCCGGATGGCCCTGAGTCTCTGTCGTTGCCTAATCGTTCGGGGGGAATTCCACCGGGTGGGCGGGCTGCAGCCGGGGGCGCGAGGGCGTGGCGTGCAGCGCGTCGCTGCCCAGCGTTTCGAGCAGGCGCGCGCCGGCGGCGAGCTGCTGGTGGGCCGGCAGGTAGCGCAGGTCGCCGAACAGGCGCAGGGCGTTCTCGGGCGGCGTGGCCGCCCGCGTGGCGAGGTACCAGAGGCGGAACACATGGGCCTCGTCGCACAGCGGCATCTGGTGGACCAGGTTCATGACCGAGGCGAACAGGTAGTCGGCCGCGCTCTCGGTCGGGGTCTTGCCGCTGCCGGGCGTGCCGTGATCGCTTTGCCAGACGGGGCTGTTGACCAGGCGTTGCAGGCGCCGGGCCCGGCCCAGGCCCCGGTCCACCTGCAGGTTGGCTTCCCAGCTGCGCACGGGGTCGTCCAGCCCCTTGCAGGGCGAGGTGGCGCGCGCCAGTTCCATCGCCAGCGAACGCGCTCGCTCGGGCTCCTGGCGGCTGAACAGCAGGCGCACCGTGCGGCCGAGCATGCGCATGGTGTGGATGAGGGGGTCGACGGGGAGAGGGGTGGTCATGCTGCTGAACTCGTCGCGGGTCAGAACGTGCAGCGCAGCCTCGGGGGGAAACACGGTTTCTCGGGCACCGCGTTGCACAACCGAGGCGGCGCCCGTCTCCAGGGAAACGGTGCGGTCTGTTCGGTCTATCGTGTGGGTGCTCATGTCGTCAGAGGGAAATCGGGAACGAGACATCAGCGTAGCCTCGACCCGTTTCGCAAACAAACGGTTTAACAGTCGCTTAACAGAGCGGCCGTGTAAAGCGTGGAATGCACCCTAGGGCAGGCGGGTGCTGGCGGCGAGCGTGAAATGGAAGGTCGTGCCATGGCCGGGCTGGCTGATGACCTCGATGCGCGCGCCGTGCCGTTCGATCACGGTGCGCACGAACACCAGCCCCAGGCCCACGCCACGGGTGGCGCTGTGCTCGGGATCCAGCCGGGCGAACTGCTGGAACAGCCGCTGCTGCTGCTCGGGCGTCATGCCCGGGCCCTGGTCGGTGATGGAGACCCGCCATCCCCCGGTGGCCGCGTGCACGGCACACAGCACCTCGGTGCCTTCGCCGCCGTACTTCACGGCATTGCCCAGCAGGTTGGCGATGGCCCGGGTGAGCAGGCCGCGGTCGGCCTCGCACAGGGCCGGTGCATCGGGGCGCACGACCAGCAGGTTCACGCGCTGCGCCTGGGCCTGCGGCCAGACCTCGTCCACGGCCTCGTCGAGCAGGTCCACGAGGTCCACGGTGTCCAGGCGGTAGGTGCTGGATTCGGCCCGGGCCAGTTGCACGAACTCCTCGGCCAGGTCCAGGGTGCGGCGCGCATGCCGTTCGATGCGGCCCAGCGTCTCGGGCTGCATGGGCAGTTGGGGATTCATGCGCTGCACCTCCAGCAGTGCGAGGATGGAGGCCTGCGGCGAGCGCATGTCGTGCGAGATGAAGCGCAGGGCCACGTCGCGCTGGCGCTCGGCCTCGCGGATGGGCGTGATGTCGACCAGGCTGGTGATCCAGCTGGTGGTCTGGCCATCGGTGTTGAAGCAGGGCACGAAGCGCACCAGCAGATCGCGCCCGGCGGCGTCGCGCGCCTCCGCTCCCCAGGGCTGGGTGGCGTGGTGCAGGCGCTCCATGTCGAACACCGGCTGCTGGGTGCCGGCGCGGTGCACGCCGCGCAGCAGCTCGCCAAGGGGGTAGCCCCGCAGCCGCGCCACCTTCTGCCGGCTGAAGTACTGGTAGGCGGCCTGGTTGCCCGCGAGCACGTGGCCGGAGGCGTCGGCGATCAACGTGGCGTCGGGCAGGCTGTTGAGCGTCTCGCTGACGAAGCGGTGCAGGTTGCGCAGCTGTTCGGAGGCGTTTTGCAGCGCGTCGATGTGGCGGTCCAGCAGATCGCCCGAACGGGCCGCCGGCAGCATGGTGGGCAGGTCGCGGCGGGTCTCCATGCGCCGGAACTCCTCCAGCAGATAACCCATCGCCGCGCGCAGGCGGCGCCACACCCACAGCGGATAGGCCAGCAGCACACCCAGCAGGGCGGCCGAGGGCGCGAACTGCAGGCCGGCCACGGACGGCGCGAGCGCGGCGGCCAGGACGGTGGCGATCAGCAGCGCGGCGCTCGCCAGCAGCGAGGCGGTGGGCGCGAGCAGCAGCACCGCCAGCAGCGCGAGCCCCACCGGCACCACGCTGAACAGCGCGTTCTGCCAGGCATTGGCGCGTTCCAGCCGCTGGTCGAGCAGCAGCGCGTTCATCACGTTGGCCGCGATCTCCACACCGTCCATCAACTCGGACTGGCCCGAGCGCGGCGTGGCATAGGCGTCGCCCATGCCGGCGGCCACGGCACCCACGAGCACGTACTTGCCCGCGAACTGCTCGGGCGGCACCTGGCCCCGGAGCACGTCAACGTAGGACACGCGCGGGAAAGTGCCCGGCGGTCCGGCGAAAGGGATCTGCATCCAGTGGTCGCGTTGCCAGGCGTCCGGGCTCGTGGGCGGCGGCGCCCGCTCGCCGGGCAGGGTCTCGGGCAGCGCGAAGCCACCCACGTGCAACAAGGCCACGGCGAACTGATCCCACCACTGGGCGCCGTCACCTTCGCGCAGGAAGGTGCTGCGCACGATGCCGTCGTTGTCGATTTCCAGGTGCACGTGGCCGATGGCGGCCGCCGCCGAGGCGAGCTTGGGTGCCGGGTCGGTGCGGGTCAGCTGACCCGTCCCGTGCCGGTCCATCAGCAACAGGGGCAGCACCACCTTGCCATTGCGCGCGATGGCCTCGCCGAGCAGGGCATCGTCCACGGCGTGGTCGCGGCCGGGCTCCACCAGAATGAGGTCCAGCCCCACGGCGCGCGGCCCCGCGGCGGTGAGGCGGTCGAGCAGCGCGGCATGGAAGGCGCGGCGCCAGGGCCAGCGGCCGATCTCGCTCAGGCTCTTGTCGTCGATGGCCACGATCACGATGTCGGGCGACACGGCCTGCCGGCCCAGCCGCGAGAGCTGATCGGTGAGGGCCAGGTCGATGTGCTCCAGGCTGCGCGAGCAACCCAGGGCGACGACGCCGGCCAGCAGGGCGGCCGACAGCAGGCCCCATTCGAGCCAGCGGGTGCGCGGACGGCGCGCGCGCGCCGGCGGCTCCTGCATCTGGGAGGTGGTGGATTCGGTGGGCCGCGTGTCCAAGCGAACGTCAGCGAAGGCCGCGCAGCACCGGCCGGCCTTCGCTGCTGTGGAGCGGCCGGTTGTCCGAGGTCACGACGCGCGCGTGCACGTCCAGGCGCTGCGGCTCGCTCCACGCGCCGGGCAGGCCGTCGGCGTCGATCTGGCGCACCCGCAGGTGGTACGTGCCGGGCGGTGGCATGGGTCGGGTGAACGCCGCCTCGGTGAGCGACTGGTCGTCCAGCAGGCGGGCAAAGGCCTCGTCGTGCGCGAGCTGGAGCTGGTGGCGCCAGGGGCCGCCGGGGCTGGTGGTCCAGCTCACCGCGAGCGTGTCGGTTCCCGCGCCGCCCAGGGTGGGGGTGGACGGGGTGGGCGGCAGGGCGACGACCTGGAACGGCATCGGCCGGCTGAATGGTCCTTGGTCGCGCTCGCCCTGCGCGTCGCGGGCGACCGCCGCCACGCGCCAGACGTAGGCGCCGGGTGCGAGCGGGCGAACGGTGTGCTGGCAGCGGTCGAGGTCGGGCGTTTGCGCCACGAGGTCGGTGAAGCTGGCGTCGCGCGCCACCTCGAAGCGGTAGCCCACGGCCGTGGCGCCTTCGGTGCACAGCAGTTCGATGGCGGGGCCCACCACCCGGCTGCCCTGGCGCGGTTCGCGCAGCAAGGGGGCCGTCGGGTGCGCGTTGACGACCAGGCGGCGCACCGCCTCGGTCCCCGGAATGCCCTGGCCATCCATGGCGCGGACCGCGAGCAGGTAGGCCCCATCGTCCAGCGCCGGGAAGCGCGCCACGGGCGAGGGGAAGACGGCGTTGCGCACCACGCGCTCGGCCGCGTCGTCGCTGGCGATGCGCACCTGCCAGGCCGCGGCGCCGGCTTCGCGGGCGAGCGGCAGTTCGATCAGCGAGGCGTCCTCGAGCACGTCGGGCACGCCGGAGAGGTCAGGCGGCGCGAGCAGGGGCGCCACCACCGTCGTGCTGCCCACGCGCGCGCCCTGGCCGGCGCGCACCAGGGTGCCTGCCGCAGCGGTGGGGGTGGCGCGCGAGCGCACCTGGATGGCGCCTTCGCGCACATCGCCGATCAGGTCACCGCCGCTGCCCACCGCCACGCCGAAGGTGGTGCCGCGCACGCCGCCCACGGCGCGCGGCGTGCGCACCTCGAAGCGGCTGCGGGGGGAGGCCAGGGGCTTGACTGTGGCATCGACCCGGCCGCGCTCCAGGTCGAGGCCGGACTGCGCAGGGCCGGGTGCGGGCGCATGCCGCAGTTCGCGCAGGCGCACCTGTGTGCCGGCCGAGAGGCGCACCACCGAGCCATCGGCCAGGCGCAGGGTCACGAAGCCGTTGTCACCCACCTCGATCTGCGCACCTTCGCTCACCTGTTCGCCGACCACCAGCGGCGCGGCATGGGCCTGGGACGCCCCCTGGCGCACGCTGGCCTGGCCGGCGACGTGCAGCACATCGGCCACCGCCGGCTCGGGGCGCGCGAGCGCGGCGGGAATCACCAGCTGGCTGCCCGGTCGCAGGCGGCGCGGATGGCTCACCTGGTTGAGGCGCTGCAGTTGCGGCCACTGGCTCGGGTCGTCCAGGTAACGCTGCGCGAGGTCGTACAGGTTGTCGCCCGGCTGCACGGTGTGCACGCGGTCCTGCTGCGCGAGCGCCAGCCCGCTCCAGCAGAGCAGGGCGGCGGCGGGTGCCACCAGGCGCCAGGGCGAACGCAAAGGAGGTTGAGGGGCGGTGCGGGGCATGTTCAATGGGCCGGGGCGGCCGGCACCGGGCCGAGGTCTTCGAGTCGGTACCCGTGGCTGTAGACGGACACCAGCTTGTAGCCCGACTCGGCGCGCAGGCTCAGTTTGCTGCGCACGTGGGACATGTAGACGTCCAGCGAGCGCGAGGAGATGTCCGCGTCGATGCCCCAGACGGCCTCGATCAGGTGGGCGCGCGAGAGCAAGCGGCCCATGTTGCGGAACATGAGGAAGGCGAGGTCGAACTCCTTGGTGGTCAGGGTCGAGAGTTCGGTGCCATCGACGCGCACCACGCGGTCCTGCACCAGGAAACGGTAGCGGCCCCAGACCACCTCCCTCGGTGCCGGGGCGTGGCCGCCCCGTCGCAGCAGCGCCATCAGGCGCGCGCGCAACTCCCCCACGCGGGCGGACTTGACCATGTAGTCGTCGGCGCCGCAGTTCAGACCTTCGATGATGTCGCGCTCGTCGCTGCGGTTGGTCATCATCAGGATGGGCACCGGTGCCATCGCTGTGTCGCGAATGGCGCGGATCACGTCCAGACCGGGGATGTCGGGCAGCTCCCAGTCGACGATGAAGAGGTCGAACGTCTCCTTGGACAGCACGCGCAGCAGCGCGTTGGCATTCTCGAACAGGTGGCAGTCGTGGCCCATGGATGCGACGACCACCCTGACCAGATCCAGCTGCGCGGGATCGTCATCAATGGCGGCAATGCGCATGTGGCTCGGGCAGGTGGTTCAAAGGATTAGAAGAAACAGAATGTGTTTTGCACGAATATATCGATGGACCTGCGGCATTGCAGCCGTTTTGACAATCTATTAAGAAATCAAACGGCCCTTCCGAGACCGAAGGCGCGTGCCGTTTCACCAGGGAGACTTCCATCCAGGGGCAATAGCGCCTACAATGGCAAAAAAGCACGACCGTTCTTTTCTCGGTTTGTGCGTCGCCCACGAGGGCAGCGCCCATGAGGCGGCTGACCATCCGCATACAATCCTTGAGTTGACGTGCACGTCAATTCGTGACGACATTTTCCCAATCATCAGGAGCAGCCCAATCATGAAGGTCATCGTCCCCGTCAAACGCGTGGTGGATTACAACGTCAAGGTTCGCGTCAAGAGCGACGGTACTGGCGTGGACATCGCCAACGTCAAGATGAGCATGAACCCGTTTGACGAGATCGCGGTGGAAGAAGCCGTGCGCCTGAAGGAGAAGGGTGTGGTCACCGAGGTGATCGCTGTCTCCTGCGGCGTGGCGCAGTGCCAGGAGACCCTGCGCACGGCCATGGCCATCGGCGCAGACCGCGCCATCCTGGTGGAGAGCACCGAAGAACTGCAGCCCCTGGCCGTGGCCAAGCTGCTCAAGGCGCTGGTGGACAAGGAACAACCGCAACTGATCATCCTGGGCAAGCAGGCGATCGACGACGACTGCAACCAGACCGGCCAGATGCTGGCCGCGCTGGCCGGCCTGCCGCAGGCGACCTTCGCCTCCAAGGTCGACGTGGCCGATGGCAAAGCCAGCGTGACGCGCGAAGTGGACGGCGGCCTGGAGACGCTGTCGATCGCGCTGCCGGCCGTCATCACGACCGACCTGCGCCTGAACGAGCCGCGTTACGTCACGCTGCCCAACATCATGAAGGCCAAGAAGAAGCCGCTGGAGACGGTCAAGCCCGAAGACCTGGGCGTGGACGTGAAACCGCGCATCAAGACCCTCACGGTCAGCGAGCCGCCCAAGCGCGGTGCGGGCGTGAAGGTGGCCGATGTGGCCGCCCTGGTGGACAAACTCAAGAACGAAGCGAAGGTGATTTGACCCCCCCGCGCCGCCTTCGGCGTCACCCCCCGGGGGGCGAACCCAGCGGCCTGGCAAAGCCAGTTCCGCGGGTTCCTTGAAAAAGTCACTTCATTCGATCCATCTCTGGTTTTAAGGAATTCATGTCATGACCGCACTCGTTATTGCCGAACACGACAACGCCTCCATCAAGGGCGCGACCCTCAACACGGTGACCGCCGCCGCCCAGTGCGGGGGTGATGTGCACGTCCTCGTGGCCGGCCACAACGCCGCCGCTGCCGCCCAGGCCGCCAGCCAGATCGCTGGCGTGGCCAAGGTGATCCACGCCGACGCCCCGGGCTTCGAACACGGCCTGGCCGAGAACGTGGCCGCCCAGGTGCTGGCCATCGCCTCGAACTACAGCCACATCCTCTTCCCCGCCACCGCCAGCGGCAAGAACGTCGCGCCGCGCGTGGCCGCCACGCTGGACGTGGGCCAGGTCTCCGACATCACCAAGGTCATCAGCGCCGACACCTTCGAGCGCCCGATCTACGCCGGCAACGCGATCGCCACCGTGCAGAGCAC